>NZ_JBEOXF010000070.1:0-39628 GCF_040296405.1 Streptomyces sp. NPDC002133
GAACCCGGCACACCACCCCCTGGGGCCGCACGGTGCACCGCACCGCGCGGCCCCACGCCGTCCCGGGAGACCATTGACGCAGGTCAGTCACCCGGCGAGGCGCGTCGGCTCAGGACTCCCTCACCAGCCGGAGCGTCGGGAGCGGACCGCCGGGGAACTGCTGGAGCCGACCGCCGATCGTCAGGGCCCCGAGGTCCACCGATGCCCAGCCGGCCACGCGCGTGCTGCGGCGTCTCGACGACGGCTCGCGTCCGGTCAGGAGACCCTGATGGCTCAGTCCGTGAACGAACCGTGGCGGCCCGCACCGCCCGCGAACCGCCCGGCACCGGACCGGGTCTCCCCCGCGGTCAGCGGGACCAGGCCGTGCCGGTACTCGGCGACCAGGCCGTCCGGCTCGCTCAGCCCGTGCTGCTCGCGCACGGACAGCCGGTCGTGACGCAGGCACAGTTGCGGGAACGCGGCGATCTCACGGGCCAGCTGCTCCGCGGCCCGGCGGGCGCCCCCGGTCGGGACGAGGCGGTTGGCGAGCCCGATCTCGTATGCCTCAGGCGCCGGGACCGGCCGGCCCGTGAGGATCATGTCCATGGCGCGGCTTTCTCCGATCAGGCGCGGCAGCCGCACCGTACCGCCGTCCACCAGGGGCACGCCCCAGCGGCGGCAGAACACCCCGAAGACCGCGTCCTCTTCGACGACCCGCAGATCGCACCAGATGGCCAGCTCCAGGCCGCCGGCGACCGCGTGTCCGGACACCGCGGCGATCACGGGCTTGCTCAGCCGCATCCGGGTGGGGCCCATCGGGCCGTCGCCCTCGGGGAGGACCTGGTTGGCCCGCTCGGTGCCGATGCCCTTGAGGTCGGCTCCGGCGCAGAAGGTGCCGCCCTCGCCCCACAGGACGGCGACAGCCGCGGCATCGTCGTTCTCGAACTCCCTGAAGGCCCCGGCCAGTTGCGCAGCCATCGGACCGTCGACGGCGTTGCGCACCTCGGGCCGGCCGAGGACGACCGTGAACACGGGGCCGTCGCGCTCGATCCGCACGGCGGGGTTGTCGCTCATTCCGTCGCCCTCCCGAAAGGGGTCACGCAGGGCCCGGCGGAGGAGCTTGCCGACCGGGAGTTCGGAATCGTAGCGACGAAAGGCAGCCTTGGGGACCTACGGCGTCAGCGGACCGCAAGCACCATCCGGAACCGGGCGGCGCCGGACATCATCTTCCGGTACGCCTCGTCGACCTGCTCCAGCGGCACGGTTTCGATCACGGGACGGATCCCGTGGAGGGCACTGAACGTCATGGTGTCCTGTACGTCCTGCGCGGTGCCGGACGGGTGCCCGCGGACGACCAGGCCGCGCATGAGCAGCTGGGCCGGGGTGGCTCCCAGCGGCTCGACGTCCGCACCGGCGACCACCAGCTCGCCACGGTGGGAGAGCCCGTCGACGGTCGCCGTCATGGCCGCGGAGTTGGCGGCGGTGGCCAGGACGACCTTGGCGCCGCCGAGGGACTGCAGCGCGTCCGCGACAGCGGTGTCCCCCGTGCTGTCGATGTAGTGGTGCGCGCCGAGTTCCCGGGCGAGGTCCTCCTTGTCGGCTCCGCGGGCGATGGCCACGGTCTCGAAGCCCATGGCGACCGCGTACCGCACTCCCAGATGCCCCAGGCCTCCGATGCCGAGGACGGCGACCAGGTCGCCCGGCCGTGCCGAGCTGCGTCGCAGGCCGTTGTAGACCGTGACCCCCGCGCAGGCCATGGGCGCCGCATCGGCCGCCTCCAGCGCGTCGGGGATCGCGGCCAGGGCGTCGGCCGGTGCGATCACGTACTCGGCGAAGCCGCCGTCGTACGCCCAACCGGGGACCTTCAGGTTCACGCACACGATGAAGTCGCCCTGTCTGCAGGGCGTGCAGTGACGGCAGCTGCCGCCGAACCAGCCCACGGTCACCCTGTCGCCCACCTGCCGGCCGTTCTGCGTCCCCTCGCCGAGTTCGTCGACACGCCCCGCGATCTCATGCCCGGGGACCACGGGAAACCGGACGCCCGGAAGGATGTCGTTGACGAAGAAGGCGTCGCTGTGGCAGATCCCGCAGGCGTCCACGGCGATCCGTACGTGGCCGGGGCCCGGCCGCGGTACGTCACGCTCGACGATCTCGAAGGGGCCACCGGCGGTGGCGACCTGTGCGACTTTGTGGGTGCTCATCTGGATCACTCCCGGATACCGGCACAACGGTCTCCCAGAACCAGCAGACCAGCTCCGGGCCGATCGCGCGCGCGGAACCCTTCCCGGGGCCTTCCCACTGCCTGCCACGGCGCCGCGCAGCCCGCCGTCCTGGACGTGCGGGCGGGCCCGGTGGGCGGAGCCGACCGGGCAGGGGAATACCCTCCTGGCACCCCCGGTTTCCGCCTCTATGGCAACGCTTGGACTGATCGGCAGCGGAAACATCGGCAGCACCCTGGCCGGACTCGGCGTGGCCGCCGGCCTGGACGTGGTCCTCAGCAACTCCCGCGGACCGGAGACCCTGTCCGACCTCGTGGCGGAACTCGGTCCCCGGGCCCGCGCCGCGACTCCGGAGGAGGCGGCGGCCGCAGGTGACTGGGTGGTCGTCAGCATCCCTCTGAAGAACTATCGCGCGGTCCCGGTCGCCCCACTGGTCGGCAGGATCGTCCTTGACACGAACAACTACTACCCGGAACGCGACGGGCGGTTCCCCGAACTGGACGCGGAGGAGACGACCACCAGCGAACTGCTGCAGCGGCATCTCCCGGAGTCCCGGGTCGTCAAGGCGTTCAACAACATCTACTTCCGGCATCTGGCCGCCCTCGCACGCCCCACCGGCGCCCCCGACCGCTCGGCGCTTCCCATCGCGGGCGACAGCCCGGAGGCGAGGGCCTCCGTCGCCGGACTCCTCGACCGGCTCGGCTACGACGCCGTGGACGCCGGCGAACTCGCCGACAGCTGGCGCTTCCAGCGCGACACCCCGGCCTATGTCGTCCCGTACGCGAAGAACCCGCAGGGCCTGGGGGTCTCCGGTGACGACCGGGGTGCGCCGGCCGATGTCGCGACACTGCGTGCGGCTCTGGCGAAGGCGGTCCGTCCCACCGGCTGAGGCGGCCTCGGTCCCGCAGGGGTGAGCTCGGTCGGGCCCGGGGTTTCCGGGCCAACGCTGGCCCGCTCGCTCCGGGAAGGGACGTCCCTGTGCGAACGGACCGCCAGTCCGCACGGCAGTGCTCCCTCGCGGAACTGGCGGCCGGTACGTGTGCGAGGCCGTCCCTGCGGCGTCAGACGGCGTCCAGTTCCGCGAGCTCCTCGGCGGTGAGCACGAGGTCCGCGGCGGCCACCGAGTCGCGGATCGTCTCCGGTCGGCTGGCGCCCGGGATCGGCACGACCACGGGCGACTTGGCGAGCATCCACGCCAGGCACACACGCTGCGGGCTGACGCCGTGGGCCTCGGCGACCCGGGCGAACGGCGCGTACGCCGAGCCCAGTTGGCGGGCCTGGGAGATGCCGCCGAGCGGGCTCCAGGGCAACTTGACTCGGCCCTGAAGGACTCCGTTGAGAAAGGGACGAACCGCTGGCCACGGGGGTCGCCATGACTCACGGACCCGCAGGTCAAGTGATCCACTCCCAGCCAGAGTGAGAGCCAGGATGTCCGCCCTGTCCATTTACCAACAGAGTCGTGAACGCCCGGGGTTCCTCGCCAGATCCTGCTGAACGCTCTGACCCGGTTCGGTGCGGGAGTTCCGCTCCCGTCACGCTGACTCGCCCGCCCGCGCCCCGTCGTCCCCGACGCGGCGCGGGCGGTCTGCGCATGCCACGAGAGCAGCGCCGGAGCCGTCGGCTCCCGGTCGGGGAGGCGGGGGCGGCCGCGGCCCCGTCCGGGCTCGCATTCGTCTCGGCCGGCACAAGCAGCTGTCCGTGCTCTGGTGTTCCTACCGTTCGGTATGGTCCACTCCGCTTCGGGCCGGAGCGTGTTCGCGTCCGCCGTCGTCGAGAGGACAGCTGGAGGACAGCGATGGAAGTTCACAGCAGCTCACCGGGCCCGGAGGCCGGCGCGGCCCCGGGCGGGATCGGTCGCCGGCGGTTCCTCGGGTACGTCCTGGCCGGATCGACGCTGACGGTGGCCGCGCAGCTCGGCGACGCCGTCCTGGCGCCCGCGGAGGCCGGCGCGGTGGTGCCGTCGGTGCCCGGGCCGTCCGAGATCTACGACCTCAACGACATGCTGACCCATGCCGCCCTGCCCACCGCGAATCTGATCAGCATCCGGATCGACTCCGACGGTACGGCGTCCCTGGCGCTGCCCCGGGCGGAGGTCGGCCAGGGCATCACCACCTCCAGCGCGATGCTGATCGCCGAGGAGCTCGACCTGCCGCTCGACAAGGTGAAGGTCACCCTCGCCGACGCGCGGCCGGAGCTGCTGTTCAACCAGCTCACCGGAGGCTCCAACACCACCATCTCGACCTTCACCCCGATCCGGGTGGCGGCCGCCGTCGCCCGTGGCCGGTTGCTGGAGGCCGCGGCCCTCGAACTGGGAGAGGCGATCGGCACCCTCACCGCCAAGGCCGGGGTCATCACCTCGGCGACCGGATTGCGCCTCACCTACGGCGAACTCGCCCTGAAGGCCGCAGCCGTGACCACAAGCCAGGTCTCCGTCACCCTGAAGAAGTCCTCCGAGTTCAGCATCATCGGGACCGGCCGACGCAGGATCGACGCGCTGGACGCGGTCACGGGCCGCAAGACGTTCGCGATGGACGTGCAGGTGCCGGACGCGCTGGCGACGATGGTGTGCCGGCCCCCGACAATCAACGGCACGGTCCGTTCGGTGGAGAACCTGGACGAGGTACGGGCCATGCCCGGCATCACCGATGTCGTACGGATCTCCAGCGGCGTCGCCGTCCGCGGCCGCACCTTCGGGCAGTGCATCGACGCGATCCGCGCCCTGGACGTCGACTGGGGACCGGGCACCGCCGAAGGCACCTCCGACGCGACCATCGCCCAGAAGCTGCGCCGCGCCGAACTCCCGCTCGTCGTGCCCTCGTTGCCGCTGCTCACCAAGGCCGTCGACGCCCGTTTCACCTTCCACTTCGCCAGCAACAGCGCCCTGGAGACCAACTGCGCCATCGCCGACGTACGCGACGACTCGGCGGAGATCTGGGCGAGTCTGAAGTCGCCCATCGTCGCCCAGGAACAGATCGCCCTTCGGCTCGGCCTGCCGCCCACCGCCGTGAAGGTCCATGTCACCCAGGGCGGCGGCTCGTTCGGGCGGAAGCTGTTCCACGACGCCGCCGCGGAGGCCGCCGAGATCTCCCGGGCCGTGGGCAAGCCGGTGAAACTGATGTGGCACCGGACCGACGACTTCCGTCAGGGCCGCACGCACCCGATGTCCACCTCGCGGGTCCGGGCCACGTACGCACTCGGCGAGGTCCTCACCTACGAGCAGCGGCACACCTCCGTCGCCACCGACTTCGGACACGGGCTCGGCGAGATCATCACCTCGCAGGCGGCCCGGTTGCCCGTCGGTGATCTCACCTTCTCCGAGACGGTCTTCCAGCTCACCCAGCAGAGCCCGTACCACTTCGGTGTCACCACACAGTTGCTGAGCGAGACCGACAAGGGCTTCAACACCGGCTCCATGCGCAACATCTACTCCCCCAACGTCCGCTGCGCACAGGAGCTGATCGTCGACGAGCTGGCCAAGCGGATGGGCAAGGACGCCTGCGCGTTCCGCCGCCGGCACCTCAAGGACGAGCGGGCCAGGGCCGTTCTCGACAAGGTCGCCGAGGTCGGCGGGTGGGGACGCGCCCTGCCCGCCGGCATGGGGCAGGGCATCGCGGTCCACCCCGAGTACCACGCCTTCGTGGCCGTCCTCGCCGAGATCGACTGCCGGCCGCAGACGACCGGACGGCAGATCCCCCACGCATACACGGGGCCGCGCGTCACCAAGGTCGTGTGCGCCGTCGACGCCGGCCTCGCCGTCAACCCGCGCGGACTGGAAGCGCAGATGATGGGCGGCATCATGGACGGCATCGCCCTCACCCTGACCTCGGGTCTCCATCTCGAGGACGGGCATTTCCTCGAAAGCAGCTGGGACAACTACTTCTACACCCGGCAGTGGAACACCCCGCCCGAGCTCGAGATCGTCGTGATGCCACCGACCACCGGAACACCGGGTGGTGCGGGCGAGCTGGCCGTCGCCGGCGCGATGGCCGCCGTGGCCTGTGCCTACGGCCGGGCCACCGGACGGATGCCGACGACCTTCCCGGTCAACCACGGCGAACCGCTGGGCTTCGAGCCGCTGCCCACCACTCCGCCGGTCCCCGCCTCCCCCACCGACGGCCTCGACCACGTCCGCTAGGAGCCATCTGTGCCCCACCACACCTTCATCCTCAACGGCAAGCCGGTGACCGTGGACATCGAGGGCGACGTCCGGCTGCTGTGGGTGCTCCGGGACGTCCTGGGCGTCACCGGTCCGAAGTACGGCTGCGGGGTCGGCGTCTGCAGGGCCTGCACGAGCCACTTCAACGGCAAGGCGTTCACTCCCTGCACGGTTCCGGTCGAGGACGTCGGACCGGCCGACGAGGTCACCACCATCGAGGGCCTGCCCGCCACGGTCGGCAAGGAGCTCCACCCGATGCAGGAGGCCTGGCTGGAGTACGACGTCGTCCAGTGCGGCTACTGCCAGCCCGGCCAGATCATGGCCGCCGTCGCCAAGGTCCGTCAGGCGCGCGAGGCGGGCCGGGAGATCGGCGAGGCCGACCTCGACGAGATCCGCAACATCTGCCGCTGCGGCACCTACAACCGCATCCGGGAGGCCATCGTGGCGGGCGCGAAGCAGTTCTAGGCCGACCGCTGCTCGCCCGGATCCGGACGGCTGGCCCACACGCCGCGGACGCCCGTGACGCCTCGCGTGCGAAGATCCCTTCGCAGTGCGCACGGAGTGCGTTGGGTGCTGCCCCTGGAAGGTGACGACGTACGCAATACGCCTGGGCGACGACGGCGCGGAGCTGCGCCCGCTCGAGCCGTGGCAGGCGGAGGAGTTCCCGGCCCACATCGACCGAGGGCGGGAGTTCATCGGCAGGCACAACGCGCTGCCCGACGTCGTCACGGACCTGGAGTCGAGCCGGGCGTTCCTCCAGGCGTACGCGGAGAAGGCCGCGGCCGACGCCGGGCGGATCCACGGCATCCGGGCGGACGGCACGCTGGTCGGCGCGGTCGTCTTCCGGAGGATGGACGTCACGCAGGGCACCGCAGAGGCGGGCTGCCGGCTGGAGCCGTCGGCGGCGGGCAGGGGCTGGTGACCAGGGCCGCGCGTGTGATCACCGACTGGGCCGTCGAGGAGCGGGGGATCCACCGCGTGGAGTGGTGGGTCTCGACGGCGACCGAGGCCGGCATCGCCGTGGCCCGGCGGCTGGGGATGACGAAGGACGGCGTGCTGCGGGAGAGCTGTCCGTACCGGGGAGAACGGCACGACGAGGAGCTCTGGTCGGTGCTCGCGCCGGAGTGGCAGGCAGGCGGCACGCAGGCCGTGAGAAGGTCCAAGTCCCTCAGAGCATCGAGACATTGAGGGGACGCGGGGCCCCGGAGCGGTGCCGAGGCGGGGTCCCCGCAGCGCTCGTCGCGGCATGCGGCAGGATGACACGTCACGCCGAGCGGACTCGTACGTCCTCGATCTGCCTCCTCGACGTACGTCCTCGACGCGACCGCACAACCGCACTCCCAGAATGCACAGGTAGCAAGGTGACGACACATCACATCCGGCTCTCAGCGGCGACCGCAAGGGCAACCGGCGCCGCCCGCGCTCTTCCCCGTGTGACGGGAGGGGACCGTTGAACCGGGACCTCACACTGCACGACGTCCTCGTCGCCGGAATCGCGGTCGCGGCAGGACTCGCGGCGGCCCTGGTGCTGCGCGTGATCCTGAAATGGCTCGGCGAGCGGGCCGACAAGACCCGCTGGGGCGGCGACGACATCATCGTCGCCGCACTTCGGGCACTGGTCCCCTGGGGCGCGATCACCGGCGGCGCGGCGGTCGCGGCGTCGGTGCTGCCGCTCAATGCCAGGGTCGAACGCAACGTCACGATGACGCTCACCGCCGTGCTCATCATGGCCGCGACCCTCACGGTCGCGCGGATCGTCGCCGGACTGGTGCAGGCCCTGGCGGACTCCAGGTCCGGTGTCGCCGGTTCGGCCACCATCTTCGTGAACATCACGCGCGTCGTGGTGTCCGCCATCGGTTTCCTCATCGTGCTGGAGACCCTGGGCGTCTCCATCGCGCCGCTCCTCACCGCGCTGGGCGTGGGCGGTCTGGCGGTGGCCCTCGCCCTGCAGGACACACTGGCCAACCTCTTCGCCGGGGTGCACATCCTGGCTTCCAGAACCGTGCAGCCCGGTCACTACATCAGGCTGAGCAGCGGCGAGGAAGGCTACGTCGTCGACATCAACTGGCGAAACACCGTGGTGCGCACGCTCTCCGAGAACCTGGTGATCATCCCGAACACGAAGCTGTCCGGCACCAATATGACCAACTACCACCGGCCGGAGCGGCTGATGACGCTCAACGTCCAGGTGGGAGTCGGCTACGACAGCGACCTGGACCATGTCGAGCGCGTCACCACCGAGGTCGTCGAGAGCGTGATGGCCGACGTCGCCGGTGGTCTGCCCGACCACGAACCGGCCGTACGTTTCCACACGTTCGGCGACTCCAGGATCGGGTTCACGGTGATCCTGGGGGTGGGCGAGTTCAGCGACCAGTACCGGATCAAGCACGAGTTCATCAAGCGGCTGCACCGGCGCTACCGCGCCGAGGGCATCACCGTCCCCGCTCCGACGCGGAACATCGCCGTGCAGCAGGGAGAGTTGCCGATTCCCCACCAGCGCATCGCGCCGGAGCCGACGGCCGCGCCGCCGGCGCATCGGAGCCCCGCGGTGGGCGGAAGCCTGTAGGGCCGTCCGGGGGCCGGGGCCCGCGGGGCGGCGGGCAGGGTTCGAGGGCCCGCCGCCCTGTCGAGGAAGCAGGTCCCGGTCGGCGTGCACCGGCGGAGACCGAGGTCGGTCCCCGCCGGCCAGATCGTTGACCGCTACTACCACAGGGGCCTGCGTTCCGCGTCAGGGTGGGTCTGGTGTGAGTTCTGTGACCACAAGTGTCAGGATGAAGTCATGAGTAACGTCTTCTTCGACATCACCATCAACGACCAGCCCGCCGGGCGGATCGTCTTCACGCTCTTCGACGACATCGTCCCGAAGACGGCCAAGAACTTCCGCGAGCTCGCCACGGGAGAGCACGGCTACGGTTACGAGGGCTCCTCGTTCCACCGCATCATCCCCGACTTCATGCTCCAGGGCGGCGACTTCACCGCCGGCAACGGCACCGGGGGCAAGAGCATCTACGGCGAGAAGTTCGCCGACGAGAACTTCCAGGTCAAGCACACCAAGCCGGGCCAGCTCTCGATGGCCAACGCGGGCGCGAACACCAACGGCTCGCAGTTCTTCATCACCACCATCGTCACCGACTGGCTCGACAACAAGCACGTCGTCTTCGGCGAGGTCGTCGAGGGCATGGACCTCGTGAAGCAGATCGAGTCCCTCGGCTCGCGCAGCGGCGCCCCCAAGGCGAAGGTCACGATCGCCAAGTCGGGCGTCGTCGAGGGCTGACCTCCCTCCTCGCGGCTCCAGGCCCCGGGCGCTTCGCCTCCGCTGCACGAGCAGCGGGCGGTCCGCCCCGGGCCGGACCGCCGGGTGCAGCAATGGCGAGGCCGGGGAACCCGTGACCGGTCGCGCCCTCGAACCGGACGGAGACACATCCCCCATGGCCCGACCCATCACCGCAGGAGTGGACGGATCACCGGAGAGCCTGGCCGCCGTGGGCTGGGCGGCCCGTGAAGCGTCGCTGCGCGGCCTGCCGCTGCATATCGTGCACGCCTGGCTGTGGCAGCCCCTGGACGTGCCCCTCGTCCAGGACAGGGATACGCAGGCCCAGTCGGCAGACAGCCTGCTGCGCGAGGCCGAGAAGGACGTGGCCGGACGCTACCCGGACCTGACGGTCAGGGCCGAAGTGGTGCCGGACACGGCGGTCGCCGCGCTGCTGAGCGAGGGCGAGCGGTCCGAGATGCTGGTCCTCGGCTCACGTGGGCACGGCGCGCTGGTCGGCTTCCTGGTCGGCTCGTACGGTCAGCAGGTGATCGCCTCCGCCGCGTGCCCCGTCGTCTCGGTCCGCGCCCCCGCCGGGGACGCGCAGCCGCAGTCCCAGGAGCAGGCTCAGGGCGGCGCTGAGATCGTCGTGGGCCAGCAGGGCTCGGCGGAGGACAGCGCCGCGGTGCTGGGCTTCGCCTTCGAGACGGCCGCCGCACGCGGCGCGGCCGTGCGCGCTGTGCGGGCCTGGAGCCTGCCCAGCCTCTACACCTACAGCCCGGGCTCGCTGCGCCTTGCCGACGAGGCGGGCGGGCTGGAGCCGTACGAGAAGGAAGCTCTGGCGGAGGCGCTCGCGCCCTGGCGCGAGCGCTTCCCCGACGTGCCGGTGACCGAGCACGTCGAGATCGGCAGCGCGGGTCAGGTGCTGCTGTCGGCGGTCTCCGGCGCGCAGCTGCTCGTGGTCGGCCGCCGGGCACATCGCTCCCCGATCGGTTCGCGCATCGGGTCCGTGGCCCACGCCGCGCTGCACCATGCGCCCGTCCCGGTGGCGGTCGTACCCCCGGCCTGACCGCTGTCGGTCTCCCCCTAGGGGCCGCCGACTGCCACCCCGTTGCCGAGGGGGCGCACCTGAGCGCGCCCCCTCGGCAACGGCAGTGTCCCCTACTCCCCCTCGTACGCCCTCTTCAGGGCGGCGATGTCGAACTTGACCATCGAGAGCATCGCCTCGGTGGCCCGCTTCGCCTTGTCCGGATCCGGATGACTGATCATCTCGGCGAGGCCGGCGGGGATGACCTGCCAGGACACGCCGTACTTGTCCTTCAGCCAGCCGCACTGGACCTCCTGGCCGCCCTCGGTGAGCCTGCTCCAGTAGTGGTCCAGTTCGCCCTGGTCCTCGCAGAGGATCTGGAACGAGACGGCTTCGTTGAAGGTGAATTGAGACCCGCCGTTGACGGCGACGAACTTCTGGCCGTTGGCCTCGAACTCGACGGTCAGTACCGATCCCGCGGGCCCCGGCCCGGCCGCGTTGTAGCGGCTGATCCGTCCGATCCGGGAGTTCTTGAAGATCGAGACGTAGTGGTTCGCGGCCTCCTCGGCCTGCCCGTCGAACCACAGGCACGTGGTGAATCCGTCCGTGGGCATCCGGTACCTCCTCGCAGTCGGGTGTCGTACGGATGTCGACCGGTTCCGAGCGGAGAACTCATCGGCCGGCCGCCCGCCCGGGAGATTCCGGAGGATCCCATAGGACGGCCTGTCCTTCGGCCGGGCGGCCACCGGCGTCGCTGTTTCTGTGTTTTCCCATACATTGGTAAATATGTCGGTTCGACTCCAGACGGCTCACAGCCGCCGGAGACGTGGCGGGCAGATCGCTCGGATCATGAACGGTCCGGGTCGTGCTGTCGTCGCCGTGACAGCGGTCTCCGCACTCACCGCTCTCGCCGCCTGCGGGTCGGTCGGCGAGGCAGGCGACGACGGCGGTGGCAAGACCTCCGGCAGTTTCACGATCGGGCTGCTGCTCCCGGACACCCACACCGCTCGCTGGGCGACCGCGGACAAGCCCTTGATCGTGAAGAGGATCAAGGAGCTGTGCCCCGACTGCAGGGTCGCCCACGCCTACGCATCGGCCGACGTGGCCACACAGCAGCAGCAGATCGAATCCATGATCGCGAACGGTGCCAAGGTGCTGATCGTCGATCCCGTCGACGACAAGGCGCTCCGCTCCTCGATCACCAGCGCCCGTGCCGCGGATGTCCCGGTGGTCTCCTACGACCGTCTCGCCGAAGGCCCCGTCTCCGCCTACTCCAGCTACGACTCCGAGGAGATCGGCAGGATCCAGGCCGAGCAGCTCCTCAAGGCGATGGGCCCCAAGGCACGCGGCGGGCAGGTCGTGATGATGAACGGCGACCCCACCGACCCGAACACCAGGGCCCTGGTGAAGGGTGCGCGCTCCGTGCTCGAGGGCAAGGTGAGGATCGCCAGGTCGTACTACACCGCCGGGTGGATTCCGGAGAACGCGTTCCGGAACATGTCCGCCGCCATCGCCGAGCTGGGTGCCGACAGGATCGACGGCGTCCTGTCGGCCAACGACGGGCTCGCGGGTGGCGTCGTCACGGCGCTCAAGGCCGCCGACGTCCGTCCGCTGCCTCCTGTCACCGGTCAGGATGCCGACCTCGCGGCCGTGCGGCGGATCGTCAAGGGCGAGCAGTACGTCACCGTGTACAAGTCCTTCGAGGCGGAGGCCGATGCAGCCGCCGAGATGGCGGTCGCCCTGGGCCGAGGGGAAAAGCTCGACACCATCGCCACGGACCGCGTCAGCAACGACACCAGCAAGGACATCCCGGCCGTACTGGGACCACTCGTCCCCGTAACCGTCGGCACGATCAAGGACACGGTCGTCAAGAGCGGCCTCTACACGATCAACCAGATCTGCACCCCGACGGTCGAAGCCGCCTGCAGGAAAGCGGGCCTCACCGGGTAAGCCGGCCCGGCGCCTCGACTCGCACGGCGTGCCGCCCATGGGCCGGGTCGACGGGACGGGCGAAGGAGATGGTTCATGTGCCAAGCACACCCCTGCTGGCGATGCGCGGAATCTGTAAACGGTTCGGTGTCGTCTGGGCCCTGCAGGACGTCGAGCTGGAGATTTACGCCGGGGAGGTCGTCGCCCTGGTGGGCGACAACGGTGCGGGCAAGTCCACCCTCGTCAAGGTGATCACCGGAGCCGGCCCCGCCGACACGGGCGCCATCGAGTGGAACGGCCGTCCCGTCCGGATCTCCCGCCCCCGTGACGCCCAGGCCCTGGGCATCGCCGGCGTCTACCAGGACCTCGCACTGTGCGAGACGCTCGATGTCGTCGGCAACCTCTTCCTCGGCCGTGAGATCGGCAGGACGGGAATCCTCGACGAGGTGTCCATGGAGCGCCGGGCCCGGGAACTGGACCTGCTGGACACCGTCTTGATACGCATCCCCAGCGTCCGCGTCCCCGTCGCCTCCCTCTCCGCCGGCCAGCGCCAGACGGTCGCGATCGCCCGCGCGCTCCTGGACGAACCCCGACTGCTCATCCTCGACGAACCCACCGCCGCGCTGGGCATGCGGCAGACCGTCCACTTCCTCGACCTGATCGAGGGACTGCGGGAACGCGGGATCGGCGTCCTCCTCGTCAGCCACAACCTGGGGGACGTCAAGGCAGTCGCGGACCGGGTCGCGGTGCTCTACCTCGGTCACAACAACGGCTTCTTCAGCGTGCCGACCACGTCGCAGGAGCAGATCGTCTCCTCCATCACCGGTGCCACCCACAATGCCGTGACCCATCGCAAGGCCCAGTCGTGGGAGGGAGCGATGTGAACAGGACTGGAGCATCGGAGAACCTCGACCCGGCCAGAGCGGCTGGTGGCGAGCCGCCGGACCGCGCCGCGCCCACAGCAGTCGACCGACGCCGAAGAGCGGACGAAGGCGGCTTCAGGAGCTACGCCGGCGACTTCGCCCGCAAGCTGCGCAGCGGCGAACTCGGATCCCTTCCCGGCATCATCGGCGTCGTCGTGATCTGGACCATCTTCCAGAGTCTTGACCAGCAGTTCCTCTCACCCCGCAATCTCTCCAACCTCAGCATGGACATCGTCGGCACGGGCATGATCGCCCTCGGCCTCGTCTTCGTGATGCTGCTCGGCGACATGGACCTGTCGGTCGCCTCGGTCAGCGGGCTCACGGCGGCGGTGTTCGCCGTGCTCAACGTGAACAACGGCGTGCCGGAGTGGATGGCGATCGTCGCCGCGATGGTCGTCGGGGCGCTGATCGGAGCCTTCCAGGGATTCTTCGCGGCCCGGATCGGCGTACCGGCCTTCGTCGTCACCCTGGCGGGGCTGCTGGCCTGGAACGGTCTGACGCTGTACGTCCTGGGCGCGAGCGGCACGATCAACCTCCCGGAGCAGGGCGTGATCCACGCCCTGACCAGTTACTACTTCCACGACGCGGCGGTCGCCTACGGGCTGGCCGGGCTCAGCGTGGCCGCGTACTTTCTGACCTCCTACCGGGACGCCCGCCGGCGTAGGGTCGCCGGTGTGTCGGCGAAGCCGATCAGCGTCATCGCGGCGCGCACCGGCGCGGTGGCACTGGTCGCCTTCGCCGCCGCGTATGTGCTCAACCGGTTCGAGGGCCTGTCGCTCGCCCTGCTGATCTTCCTGGTCTTCATCGTCGGCCTCGACTTCGTCCTTCGCCGCACGTTCTACGGACGCAAGCTCTTCGCCATCGGCGGCGGTGCGGAGGCGGCCCGCCGATCCGGTCTCAACGTGGTGTGGCTGCGGATCTCGGCCTTCATGGTCTCCGGGACGCTGGCCGCGGTCGGCGGACTCTTCCTCGCCTCGCGCGTTGCCGCGGTGGGCCAGACCGCAGGGTCCACGATCCTGCTGATCAACGCCGTCGCCGCGGCCGTCATCGGCGGCGTCAGCCTGTTCGGCGGGCGGGGGAAGGCCTGGTCCGTACTGCTCGGCATGCTCGTCATTCAGTCGATCGCCTCGGGCATGGTGCTGCTGGGCATCCCGACGCCCATGCAATCCGTGATCACCGCCGGTGTGCTCCTCGCCGCCGTGGTCCTCGACTCGCTGTCGCGCCACTCCCAGAAGGCGCACGGCAGGGCTTGACCGCGCAGATGCGGGGACCGGGGAGGGGGAGTCAGAGGCGGACGATGACCAGGGCGGTGTCGTCGGTGAGGCCGCCGACCGGAAGCAGGTCGGTCAGCAGGGCGTCGGCGAGGGGTTCGGGCTCGGCTCCCCGGTGGCGGGTGAGGCTTTCGGCGAGGCGGGTCAGGCCGGTGTCGTTGTCCTCGCGGCGGCGTTCGACGAGGCCGTCGGTATAGAGGACGAGGGTGGCGCCGTCGGTGAAGGTGGTGGTGGCCTGAGGGCACGGGACGCGCTCGGGGCGGGCTCCGAGAGGGGGTCGTGGCCTGGTCGAGGAAACGCGACCATTTCGGGATCAAACCGTCAGCATTCGGCCGCTGGACATCTCGGCCGGCACCATTTATCTTCGAATTTCATTGATACCGTTAAATGATCTCCTGCAGGTAACAGTCGCCTCCTTGATATGATGGGTAGCGTGATAATGAACGCGAACGCGGCCGACTCCCTCGAAGCCGACTCCCTCGAAGCCGACACCCTCGAAGGCGAAACCGTCGAGGCCGACCCCCTCGACCGGCTCGGCTTCCTGCTCGCCCGGCACGGCGCCATCGCCAGCAGTCGCGTGGAGCACGCCTTCGCGCTCTGCGGACTGACGCCTCGCCAGGGCGCGACGCTGATGCTGCTCGGCCGGTCGGGCAACATGAGCCAGCGAAACGTGGCGGGGACCCTCGAGGTCGACCCGAGCGTCCTGTGCGGGATCCTCAACGACCTGGAGGCCGCGCACTTCGTCGAACGCCGTCGCGACCCCGCGGACCGGCGTCGCCACATCGTGACGATCACCGAGGCGGGCGACCGCGTCCTGGCGAAGACCCAGGACGCCATCGACGAGGTCGAGCAGGAACTGTTCGCGGACTTCGCCCCCCAGGAACTCTCGACCCTGCGCGGCCTCCTGATCCGGGTCAGGACCTCCAAGAGCGATCCCGTCTGCACCGAACACTGATCCACCCGCCGTCAGGCGACCATGGGGCCACGGGCATTGCCCGTGGCCCCATTCGACGAAGGGGGTCGAAGTCCGTCTCCCGCAGGGCAAGGCCGCGTGGACGCTTCAGGGTGCGGGCGGCATCGAAGGCGCGGGCGACGAGTTCGGCCGCGATCAGGGGTGCACACCCATGCGGATCGTTTCGGTGACCGGACCGGCAAAGCCGCTGGGCCTCGGTGGCAAGCACCTCGAGGGAACCGAGGACGTGCTCTATCAGGGGCAGGATCCGTGCGCCGTGATCGGTGGGCTTCACCCCGCGCGCTGAGCGGTCGAACAGCTTGACGCCGAGCTCCCCCTCCAGCCGCGCGACGACGCTCGACGGCGCAGGTTGCATCACCCCGTAAGCCCGAGCGGCAGCGCTGAAGGACTTCGTCCGGGAAACGGCCTGGGCATAGCGCAACGCCTCGACGTTCACGACCCTCCCTCCCGAGCTAGGCGCCCGTTATGCCCGCATTACTCGTGATCCCCTACCGGAGCCGCGCGGAGTCGCCTACCGTCCGTTCCGGCACTGCTTGCGATTCGCAAGCGCCTGAGCGTGCACCCAGGGAGCACACGCCACGCCCGGCAGCACCCTCGACTTCACCGGGCAGAAGGTCATTGTCATCGGCGGTTTCGCGTCCGGCGAGACCCCTGGACCGGCGCACCGATCTCCGCGGCCACACCCCGTTCATGCGATTGAGTCGACAGTCACACTCCTTAATTCATTGATGGCCATCAACGATCTGATAGCGTCAACGCATGACGGCGATCAGTCGTATTGGCCGATCGGCCCACGGCACAGCACGTCGATCGTTCGACGCCCGCTCCGAGCGGGCGACACAAGGAGGCAAGACCATGAAGAAGCTCGTGCGCCGCATCGCAACGGCAGCCGCATCGGCCACGCTGGCCGGCAGCGCCCTCATCGCCGTCGGGAGCCCCGCTTCGGCGGCCGCGCTCCCCGCCGATCAGCAGGGTCGCCCCGGCGCCGTCGTCCACGTCTCGGCAGAGCGCAGCGACCAGAGCCTGGCCGGCCCCGCCGAGATCGGCGAGGGGCGCGCCCTCTGGGACGGGTACCGCGACTGGCACAGCGCGCGGGACCACCGGGGCTACGCGTACTGGCAGTCCAGCGACCACGGCCGCCAGCTGCGCTACGACGGCCAGCGCGTCTACCACTTGATCGACGGACGATGGGCCGTGGTCATCCCGGCGGACGAGCACACATACGGCTTCGACCGCTGGCACTTCGACCAGCTCTGGTCCCTCCACTCCGCCGAGAACCAGCGCAGCATCTGACCGAGACCGGACAGGAAAGCCCCATCCGGAGACCACCATGCAGCAATCAGCCCGCCTCATCAATGTCTTTCGGCGCCTTCGGCCGATCACGGAAGCCGGTACCGGCCGACACCGTGGACAGCCCGCATTCGAGCGTCCTCCCGCTCTGGACATGCCCGGGGAGGGCCGGCACCGCCGCACCGAAGCCTCCGCCGCCCGCACCCCCGCACGCCCCGTCCCCGCCATGCTGACGACCGGATGAGCCCCACCGCGCCCACGCCCGCCCGACGGGCCGACATCGCAGCCGTGCGGCGCCGTGAAACGTGGCCGTGCCCAGGAAGCTGAGGACGAAGGCCATCAGTCCGACGCCGGCCGCGCAGCGCGCGCGTACGCCCTCGGTCAGCGAACCGCCTTTGTATCGAGCAGACCAATTTGCCTATAGGTGTTAGGCAATTGCATACTCGAGTCTGCCGATGAGAGGAAGGGCATGGCTCGCGCAGGGCTGAACACGGAACGCCTGACCCGGGCCGGGGCGGAACTCGCCGACGAGGTCGGCTTCGACCAGGTGACCGTCTCGGCGCTCGCCAGGCGCTTCGACGTCAAGGTCGCGAGTCTGTACTCGCATCTGAAGAGCTCCCAGGACCTCAAGACCAAGATCGCCCTGCTCGCCCTGGAGGAGCTCGCCGACCGGGCCGCCGAAGCTCTGGCCGGTCGGGCCGGCAAGGACGCCCTGGCCGCCTTCGCCGACGTCTACCGTGACTACGCCCGGGAGCATCCCGGCCGCTACGCCGCAGCCCAGTTGAGGCTGACTCCCGAGGCGGCTGCCGCCGGCGCCGGCGGCAGGCACGCGCAGATGACGCGGGCGATCCTGCGCGGCTACGACCTGACGGAGCCGGACCAGACGCACGCGGTCCGGCTGCTGGGCAGTGTCTTCCACGGCTACGTCAGCCTCGAGATGGGGGGCGGGTTCAGCCACAGCGCCCCCGACACTCAGGAGACCTGGTCCCGGATCGTGGACGCCCTCGACGCTCTGCTGCGGAACTGGCCCCCACCCTGACCGGGACCCCACGCCGGCCGGACCGACCCCTCCGACCCGGACACCCCTGGGCCCGGAGGAGATCGAGGGCGTTCTCGCTTTCGCCGGGCTCACCGTCGGAGCCGGCGCGGGCGACGGCGGCCTGCCGCGCCGCATGGCGCCGGTCCTGGTGCTGCTGGACTCCCGGTAACGGGTGAATCACTGGGATTCATTGAAACTCAGTGGACGGTGGCGTGCGCCTTCCGGGTGTCCGCGAAGCGGCGTGCGAGGAGAGAGGCGCAGATCTCTCCGGCTCGAACGGCGGTGGTGGACAGCAGGGTCGACGTGAGGCCGTGGGTGTGTTCGGTACCGCCCTGCAGGTAGATGTCCGCGGTCACGTTCGCTGCGGTCGACACGCGGTGGTCGCGGCCGACCAGGAGGGCGTCCTCCTCGTCGCGCAGGCAGAGCTTGCCGATCTCGCCGAGGTTGTCGCCGATGTCCTGGGGCTGGTAGCCGGTCGCGTGGACGAGCAGATCGGCAGCGAGGACCCGGCGTTCACCTGTCGGGAGGAACTCCACCGTCACCTGGATGTCGTCCGCGGGCGGCTCGACCTCGCGGATGCGGGAGACGTTCATCATCCGCAGCCGCTGCCGGCCCTGGACCTTCTCCTGGTACATCGTCCGGGAGAGGGATTCGATCAGATCCATGTCGACCACGGAGTAGTTCGTGCCTCGGTGGTAGTCGAAGAGCGACTGCTTCACGTCACGCGGTGCACCGTGGTAGACGTCCACCGCCTCGGGATCGAAGATCTTGTTGGCGAACGGGCTGTCGTCGGCCGGTGTGTAGCCGTACTTGGCGAACACGGAGCAGATCTCCGCGTCGGGGAAGCTGCGGTGGAGGTAGGCGACCGCCTCGGCGGCGCTCTGTCCGGCGCCGAGCACGACGGCGCGGCGCACCGGTGTGCCGGCGGCCACGGATGCGGGCAGCATCACGCCCGGCAAGCGCGCGGACCTCGTGGTCCTCGGGGACGACCCGCGCCGGGTCGACCCATCGAGGATCGGGGACATCGAGGTGGTCGGAACGTTTCTGGAGGGAGACGACGAGCTCTGACGCGCGCCGTGGCGGACCGCGCCACGGCCGGTCCCGCTCGCCGTCGTTCGCGCGGCGCACCGCGCGGCTCAGCGGGCCCGCCCGACCGTGCCGCCGGAGGCGAGGCGCTCGAGCCACTCGCGCAGCAGGGACGTCTCGGCCGGTGAGAGCACCTCGGGAAGCTCCGGCAGGACGGCGGCGAGGGAGACGGCCCGCGAGGCCGCGCCGCCCTGGTCGCCCGCCGGCCCGGGATCGGTGGTGACGGCAGCGAGAACGGTGTCCCGCGTACGGGCCGACAGGCCGAGGTCCCGGGCGTCGGCCGGTGTGGCGATCAAAGTGAGGGCGACGCCGACGCCGGCTGCCTGGACCATCTGGGCGGCGGCGGGGACGGGAACCCGCAGACGGCCCGCGCGGGCGACCTGCTCCATCATGCCGACGAGCACCGCGTAGGCCTCCCCGGCGGCGGCGGGACGCTCGCCGGGGCGCACGGCGCCGTACATCAGCACGTAGAACGACGGGCGGGTCAGCCCGAAGTCGATGTGCAGGTCCCAGCCGCGGCGCACGTCCTCGACCGGGTCCCCCGTCTCTGTCATCGCCTGCTTGTCCGCCAGGTAGCGCTCGAACCCGTAGACGGTGACCGCGTCCAGCAGTCCCTTCTTGTCGCCGAAGAGCCGGTAGAGCGTGGGCGCCTGGACACCGGCCGCCTGGGCCACGGCACGGGTGGAGACGGCGTCACTGCCGCCCTCGGCCAGCAGCTCCGCGGCGGCGACGAGGATCCGCTCGCGGGTGTCGGCACTTCTCTCGGAGATCTTTTCGGCGCTCATGGAATCAACGCTATACGACGACTGTTAGCATCGTTGAGATTCGATGCCAACGTGTTTTCGTTACCGACGCTATCGGTTCCGGTGCCGCCCGGACCGGGCGCCGCCCCCAGAGGGGAGGGACGACGGGCCCGGCGATCGCAGCTCCTCGCCCGTCAGTCGACGTCGGCGCGTGTGGTGCCCATCTTCAGGCCGTTGATCCAGTCGACCGACTCCAGGCCCGAGACGGTGGAGCCGTAGGTGCCCCGGCGCGGGACGTTGCCCTT
This sequence comes from Streptomyces sp. NPDC002133, assembly GCF_040296405.1. Classification (NCBI taxonomy): domain Bacteria; kingdom Bacillati; phylum Actinomycetota; class Actinomycetes; order Kitasatosporales; family Streptomycetaceae; genus Streptomyces; species Streptomyces sp. NPDC002133. Next base: position 20,191 of record NZ_JBEOXF010000070.1, read on the forward strand.
GAGGTCCAAGGACTCGCGGGCCGGATGGCACTCGATCGTGTTCCGGCATCCGGATGAGCCCGGACACCGTCGCTTCCCGCCCCTCACTGCCGGGCCTCAGCGAGGCCGTCGTCCGGTCGGGCCGCGCCACGGCCCCGCCTGAATCGCGCGAGGCCGTCGGCGAGACCGACGACGGGCTCGGGATAGTCGTACCTCTCCCGGTCCGAGCCCCGTAGTTTCCAGGGCTCGTGGACGGCCGGCCCCTCGAGCCCCGCGAGCTCGGGTACCCAGCGTCGTACGTAGGCCCCGTCCGGGTCGTACTGCCTGGCCTGGCGAACCGGGTTGAGCACCCGGTTCGGCCGGGAGTCGGTGCCGGTTCCGGCCATCCACTGCCAGTTGAGCTGGTTGTTGGCGATGTCGCCGTCGACGAGCAGGTCCAGGAAGTGGCGGGCGCCGGCACGCCAGTCGATGTACAGCGTCTTGGTGAGGAGGCTCGCGGTCAGCAGCCGGCCACGGTTGTGCATCCACCCTTCGTGCCGTAGTTGACGCATGGCCGCATCGACGACGGGATATCCGGTGCGGCCGTCCTTCCACGCCTGGAGGTCCTCCTCCGCCTCGCTGCCGCTGCGCCAACGGTCGTTCCGGGTGCGGTAGTCGTCGACGGCAGCGCCCGGCCGTGCGGCCAGGACCTGGTGGTGGAAGTCGCGCCAGCACAACTGCCGCACGAAGGCCTCGGCGCCCGGGCCACCCGGGGCGCGCGCCCGGTGGACGAGCTCCGCCGACGAGAGCGTGCCGAAGTGCAGATGCGGGGAGAGTCTCGACGTCGCGTCACCGGCGAGGTCGTCGTGGCGATCGTCGTAGCCCGCGACACCGTCCCGGAGCCACGACGTGAGGCGCCTGCGCCCCTCCCTCTCCCCGCCGCCGGCGAGGCCGGCCGAGACACCTGCGACGTCCTTGCGGGACGGGACCGGCTCCGAGCCGACGCGCTCGGGAACGTGCACCGTGCGTGGTGCGCCGAGGGTGCCGCGGATCTTCTCCTGGGACCAGCGGCGGAAGTACGGGGTGAAGACGGCGAAATGGTCCGAGCCCGCCGGGGTGATGACACCGGGAGCGACCGCCGTGACGACCGTGTCATGCACGTGGAGACGGCGGCCTTCCTGCTCCAGGGCCGCGCGCAGCCGCTCCTCGCGGGCGAGGGCGTAGCCGCTGACGCCGGCCGCCATGTGCACCTCGTCGGCGTCCGCTTCGTGGGCGACCGCACAGACCTCGGAGACGGCGTCGCCGGAGCGGACGACGAGGCGCCCGCCGCGGTTGCGCAGCCCCGTGTCGAGATCCGTCAGGCAGTCGGCGAGGAAGGCCCGCCGGTTGGGGGCGGGAAAGCCGGTGGCCGTGATGCGGTCGTCCCGCACGAACAGGGGCACGACCTGGTCGCACGCGCCGAGCGCAGCGCGCATCGGCGGATGGTCGTGCAGGCGCAGGTCGGAGGTGAACAGGACGACCGCGGCATTCATGAACCCGCTCCCAAGAGGTGTGGCTGCAGTGCTGTGGTCAACAAGTTCCCGTGAAGTGCGGTGGCCGGATGCACGGGCGCCGAGAAGGACGGAGGCCGGAAAGCAGCCCGCATGCCGTCCGGATTCAGTCCGGGCCGAGCGCGGCTTCAGCCCGGCTTCAGCCCGGACTGGCGCCGCTGACGGCACCGGAGTCATGGGAGCTGTCCGCCCGAGGCGGGGAGGAATCCACCGTGCCTGCGGCCTGGGCGATGTTGCGGGCCATGCCTCCGAACACGACGGCGTGGAACGGCGACACGCTCCACCAGTAGAGGTGTCCCAGCAGACCGTGCGGGTGGAACAGCGCGCGCTGGCGGTAGCGGGCCCGGCCGTTCCCCGCCGCGTCGGCGTACATCTCCAGCCAGGCGAGCCCCGGCAGGCGCATCTCGGCGCGCAGCCGCAGCAGCCGGCCCGGTTCGATCTCCTCCACCCTCCAGAAGTCGAGCGAGTCACCCACCCGCAGCCGTGCGGCGTCCCGCCGGCCGCGGCGCAGGCCCACACCGCCGACAAGCCGGTCCAACCAGCCGCGTACGGCCCAGGCGAGCGGGAAGGAGTACCAGCCGTTGTCGCCGCCGATCCCCTCGATGACCTCCCACAGGGCCTTCGGCGATGCGTCGACGTCCAGCGCGCGCCGGTCGGTGTAGAGGCTGCCGCCCGCCCAGTCGGGGTCCGTGGGCAGCGGATCGCTCGGGGCGCCGGGCAGGGAGGCGGAGGACCACCGGGTGGTCACCTGGGCGTCGCGTACGCGCTGCAGCGCGAGGGTGAGGGCCTCGTCGAAGCCGATCGGTGTCCCGGGTGGATCGGGTACGTACCGGGCGATGTCGTGCTCGCGGCAGACGACTTCGTGGCGCAGCGACTCCGCGAGCGGCCTGGCGAGCGCGGCGGGTACGGGCGTGACCAGGCCGATCCACTGGCTGGAGAGACGGGGCGTGAGCATCGGGACCCGCAGGATGAGGCGGTGCGGCAGCCGGGCCACGGCCGCGTACCGGTGCATCATCTGCTCGTACGTGATCACGTCGGGCCCGCCGATGTCGAAGGCGCGGTTCACGTCGTCGGGCATCCGCGCACTGCCCACCAGACAGCGCAGCACGTCCCGGACGGCGATCGGCTGGATGCGGGTGCCGACCCAGCTCGGAGTGACCATGACCGGCAGGCGCTCGGTGAGGTAGCGCAACATCTCGAACGACGCCGAACCGGAGCCGATGACGACCGCCGCGCGCAGCACGGTCGCGGGAACGTCCGCGCGGAGGAAGATCCGGCCGACCTCCGCCCGGGAACGCAGATGCGGCGACAGCTCACTCTCCGGCACATCCGCCGGGGTGAGCCCACCCAGGTAGACGATGCGCCGCACTCCGGCGGCACGCGCCTCCTCGGTGAAGACCCGGGCGGCCTTCCGATCGGTCTCCTCGAAGCCCGGTCCGGTACGGAGCGCATGCACCAGGTAGTAGGCGACATCGACATCGCGCAGGGCGGCGCCGACCGATTCCGCGTCGGTCACGTCCCCGCGTACCACCTCGGCGCGCCCGGCCCAGGGATGGTCCCGCAGCTTCTCGGGCGACCGGGCCATGCACCGGACCCGGTGGCCGGCATCCAGCAGCTCCGGCACCAGCCTCCCCCCGATGTAACCCGTCGCTCCGGTGACCAGGCAGCGCAGGGGCCGTGTGTCCTCGCCTTTCATGGATGTCTCCGGTTCCTGTGGTCCTGTTGCCCTGTCGTCCTTTGGTCCTGCGGTTCCTGCGGGTCCTGCGGGTCCTGCGGGTCCTGCGGGTCCTGCGGTTCCTGCGGTTCCTGCGGTTCCTGTGGTCCTGTGGTCCTGTCCGGGGATACCTCGTCCCGCCCCCTTGGCCTCTGTCGCCTGCCCGATCTCGGCCGCCCCACGTCCTCCGCTCCACGTCCTCCCACCCTGGCCCACGTCAGGGGCTTCGGCTCGCGGGGCCGCAGCGGATGCGCCTGGACCTGCGCTGCGCAACCGGTCCGCACGCCGGCTCGCTCGATGCCCCATGGAACGAGGGAGCAAGGGTATGGAGAGAGCATGAACCGTTCCCGGCTCCGACGCGTCAGGCAGTTCTTCCGTGCCCAGGACCACGCCGCGTCCGGCCTGGTCGCACCCCGGCGCCGGCCGGGGGCCGGCCGTGTCCTTCCCCTGCTGAGCCGAAGCACCGACCCCGGACTGATGTGGATCGCCATCGGCGCCGGGATCTGGGCACTCGGGGGAGCGCGGGGACGTCGGGCCGCGGTGCGCGGGGCGGTCTCGCTCGCGCTGGCCTCGGCGACCGCCACCACGATCGGTAAGGGCGCGGTGCGCCATGCGCGCCCCGTGCCGGACACCGGCCCGACTGCGCGGCAGCTCCACGAGCATCCCCTCACCACCTCCTTCCCGTCCGGACACGCCGCATCGGCCGCCGCGTTCGCCGCCGGTGTGGCCATGGAGGCCCGCGGCCTGGGCGCGGTCCTGGCGCCGGTGGCCGCCTCGGTGGCCTTCTCCCGCGTCCACAGCGGCGACCACCGCCCCCGTGACGTGCTGGTCGGCGCGGCGCTCGGCGTCGGAGCGGCCTTCGCGGTGCGGGGCCTCGTCCCCTCACGCGCCCAGCTCCCGCCTCCTGCGCGGCCGCGGGCCGACGCCCCGGCACTGCCCGAGGGCAAGGGCCTGACCGTGGTGGTCAATGCCTCCTCAGGAGCCCAGCCCCAACTGGTCAGTCCCGTCCAGCAGCTGAGGACCGCACTGCCGCAGGCCGACATCGTGATCTACGAGCCGGACTCGGGGCCCCTGACGGAGGTACTCGCCGAAGCCGCCCGGAACGCCGCCCGGTCCGGTGGTGCCCTGGGAGTGTGCGGCGGCGACGGCACGGTCAACGCGGGAGCGGCCGCCGCCCTGAGCTTCGACGTCCCGCTCGCCGTCCTGCCCGGCGGTACGTTCAACCACTTCGCCGCCGACCTCGGTGCCGACACCATCGCGGACGCATGTGCGGCCGTGGAGGCGGGCAGCGCGGTGCGGGCCGACGTCGGGAGGATCAGACCGCTGGTCCAGGCCGGAGGAAGGTTCCCCGACCGTCACGTTCTCGGGCCGCCGGCCGCGGAGCCTTCGTACTTCCTGAACACCTTCAGCATCGGGGTCTACCCGGACCTCGTCCGGATCCGTGAGCGGTGGTCGCCACGGATCGGAGGTCCGCTCTCGGCGCTGCTCGCCCTGTTCCAGGTGCTGCGCACGACGCGCCCCGTACGTGCCCGGGTGAACGGCAAACGCCGCTCGATCTGGCTGCTGTTCGCGGGCAACGGCGCGTACCGCAGCTTCGGCGTGGCCCCCGCGCGGCGTCACGACCTCGCCGACGGACTGCTCGACGTCCGCATCGCGCACGGAGGGCACTTGGCCCGCCCCCGGTTGCTGGCGACGGCTCTGGCCGGGGGCGCGGCAAGGAAGCTGCTGTATGCGGCGGCGCGGCCACGGCGGCTGGTCGTGTCGGAACTGCCCGAGGGCACACAGATGGCCTACGACGGCGAGACGCGGCCTGCACCCTCGGCACTCGTGATCGACAAGCTCGACGAGGCGCTGACCGTGTACCGGCCGGCGGAGGACTGACACGCCCGCCCCGGTCCCCCCAGCCTCCGAACCGACACCGACACCGGCACCGGCATCGACCGCGCCCCGGGAAGACATGGAACCCGAGAGAAGCGGAGAGCGGAGAGAGCGGAGAGAGAAGGCGAGAGGGCCACAGTTGGCCGGCGACGCCCGGCTGCGCGCACGCGGACACATCGCCTGCCACCGCCGCGGCACGGCGAGGACCCGCGCCGCGTGTGACACTTTTCAGTGTGGTGGGGAAGCAGGCTCATCCCTGGAAATGCCATGTCCCTCACTGACCGGCGTGATCTCCGCGACCGACAGTTGCCGGGGCTGGCCGGTTACTGATGCCCCTGACGTGGAGCCCTTCATGACCACACCGCGGGACCTGTTGATCATCGCCATGGACGCGGACGTCCGTCACTCCCCGGAGCCGGGCGACCTGTCGCTCGCGCTCGCGGGCGCCGAGTTGATCGACCTTCTGGGCGCCCAAGCGATCACACTGGACGGCGATCACCTCGTGCCGGGCGACCGGCCGCCACCAGTTGACCGTCTGCTGGACGACGCTGCGTCGTCGCTTGTCCGACGAGCGCCGTACGAATCGCTCGGCGACTGGCTGTGGCGACGAGGCCGGGGCCTGCCGGAGGCCTATCTCGCCGCCCTTGAGGCCGAGGGGCAGCTCACTCGGTCACGACGCACCAGCTGGATGCCCTTCCAGACCGGTCGGACCGTGCCGGCCGACGCTCCCGCTCACCGCTCGGCGGCAAGCCGCTGGTCATCGGATGAGCCGGTCCTCGCCGCCCTGGCGGCAGCCGTCGGAATCCGCGAAGAGCCGACGGGAGACTCCGCCGACGTGTCCGACGACGCAGTTGCTGCGGTGCTCGCCGCCGTCAATGACGCGTTGCAGGAACTGGATGCCGAACGGCGACGGCGGGCCATCGACGAGGCGGCAGCGGACAACATCCGGCGAGGCGAGTGACCGGCGGGGCGCATGACGACCCCACCCGCCGGGGCGGGGGAACCCGTCCCGGCTCCGGTGGACGCCACGGTCGCGCAACCGCGGCTTACCGCTTCGACCCGCCGAGTCCCGGCGCGCCCCACACCGGGAACCAGCGGCTCAGGTCCCCCTCCATCCGCAGGTCGTCCGCGAGCAGCGCCTTGACCTGGAGTTCCAGGGCGTTGTCACGCTTCTCGCTCGCTCCGGGAAGCGGTGCGAAGGGGTAGAAAGTGCCGCGCTTGTAGAGGTAGACCAAAGCGAGCGCGCGCTCCCCCGCGGCGTCGCGGAAACCGATCAGGGAGCAGAGCAGCTGCGGGCCGAAGCCGGCCTCCTGGAGGAGGGTGTTGACAGCGTGCAGATCGTTGACCAGTGAGGCTGTGTCGTCGGCCGCGTGGCGGGCGAGAAGCCACGTGTATCCGTAGGCGTCCTGGCCGAACTCGACAGGTACGCCGCCGCGACCGGTGTCGGCATCGAGCAGTTCCCGTATGTCCTCCTGGATCCTGGCGAAGGCACCGCCCTCGACACTGGCGAAACAGACCGAGCCGATGCCGGTCGGCATGAAGCCTGCGCCCGCCTGGAGGGTGATCGCGGCGGCCGGCAGGCCGAAGAGCTGGTCGAGGTCGGGACGTACCGGCTTGCTTCGGCCGAGGATGGTGTCGAGGAGTCCCACGGGAAGAACCTCTGTGTCGTCATGAGGGCGTGGACCGTCACGCGCGGCCGAGCTGTGTCGACATCCTGCCCAGCTGGTCCAGGCGCTGCTCCAGCGTCGGATGCGAGGAGAGCAGCCTGCTCAAGCTTCCCTTGGAGGAGAACGCGGGCGCGAACCAGAAGGCGTTGAACGGCTCCGCCTTCCGCAGGTCCTGCGTCGGGATCCTGGCCATCTGCCCGGTCACCTTGGTGAGCGCGGAGGCGAGCGCCGACGGGCGGCCGGTCAGCAGTGCGGCGGCGCGGTCGGCGGACAGCTCACGGTAGCGCGAGAGCAGCAGGGTCAGCAGGGTGCTGATCACATAGACGACTGCGCTGACCAGCGGGATCACCAGCATCGCAATGGCGGTGTTGCTGTCGCGGCTGCTCCGGCCGAGTCCGCTGTAGAGCCAGACACGGGTCATCACGCCCGCGAGGACACCGAGGAACGAGGCGATGGTCATCACCGCGACGTCGCGGTGGGCGACGTGCGACATTTCGTGTGCGAGGACGCCTTCCAGCTCCTCCGGCTCCAGGCGACGGAGGAGGCCGGTGGTGGCGCAGACGAGGGCGGTCTTCTGGCTGCGGCCGGTGGCGAAGGCGTTCGGCACATCACTGTCGGCGATCGCCACGCGGGGCTTGGGCACATTGGCGAGGGCGCAGATACGGTCCACGGCACCATGCAGCTCGGGCGCCTGTTCCGGGGTGACCTCGCGGGCACCCATGCTGTAGGCCGCGATCCGGTCGCTGAACCAGAACTGCGCGATGAACAGGCCGCCCGCGATCACCAGGACGATGGGCCATGAACTCCGGAGGACGGCCAGCAGCACGCCGACGAAGACCACATAGAGCAGCCCGATCAGGAACATCGTCGTCACCATGCGGGTGGTGAGTCCCCGATCCGGGGCATAGCGCGAACGAGACCGACTCCCTGGCATCTGATCACCCTCCAGGCGGAGCTCTGTCGCAGTACCTTTCCCTCTTAATTGTGCTCCTTTCATCCGTTTATCGAAGATAAAGGAGCGTCTGGGGCGGCCGGTGCCGTCCGCTGCGGCGGAAGCCCCGGGTGGCTCATGAAGAAGCGACGGCGATGACGTCGACGACCGGCGAACCACTGGTCCGGCGCAGCTCCGGCCCGTGCGCGAAATTCATGCCCCACACCCCGCAGTGAGGACGGCCACGATCGCCGCCCACGCAGTGATCCCGTGCACGTTCTCGATCCGGGCTGTGGCTGCGCCCCGGGCCACACCACCGCGGGACAGCGACACCACCGCGGGGCAGCGACACCACCGCACGACCACTGTCCGCACCTGTCGGATCGAGGCCGAACGGGACTGTGCTGCCACCGGCTGAGGCCGGCACTGCCGCCCCGACGCGGTCGTGCAGGGATGCTGTCGTGCACGGATGCGCCCGTGGTGCGGCCTGCGCACAGACGCCCGCCCAGACCCCGGCCCGCGGCATCGAGCCAAGGCGATCCGCACATCGCCACCGGGCACGCGCTTGCCCGTTGGGCACGCAACTCGAGCAGACATTCGCGGAGTTGCACCGCTGAGCGGGACTTGTCGCACCGGTTATTGGTTCGGTAAAGAACACCATCACGGCCTGTTCCGCGCTCCCCCGCCCACGAAAGGATCACCCGGTACAACTCCACAACAGCAGGGGGAGGTTCTACGTGAGACGCACAGCAGTGCTCGGCTCGGCCGGCACTCTGGTCGCGGGCACCCTCATAGCGGGTGCGATGGCGGCTCCGGCGGCCAATGCCGAAAGCCGCAGCCACGGATGGTCCGAAGCTCGCGGCGTGCAGGTCGCCGCGGAGCGCGCGGCCGAGAAGGGCATCGCCTGGGCGGACTGCCCGGAGGACTGGGGGCTCGCCAAGCCCATCCAGTGCGGTTTCGTGAGCGTTCCGCTCGACTACGCACGGCCGAACGGCAAGCAGATCACGATCGCTGTGGACCGTATCGGCAACACCGGGACGAAGGACGAGCGTCAGGGCGCCCTGATCTACAACCCGGGCGGCCCCGGCGGCTCCGGACTGCGTTTCCCGACCCGGGTCACCAACAAGAGCCCGCTGTGGGTCAAGACCTCGAAGGCGTACGACTTCGTGGGCTTCGATCCCCGAGGCGTCGGCCACTCCACTCCCATCTCCTGCGTCGACCCCCAGGAGTTCGTCAAGGCACCGAAGCCCGACCCGGTGCCCGACAGCGACGCCGACAAGCGCGCGCTGCGCAAGCTCGCCGCCGAGTACGCGGACGGGTGCGCCGAGCACAGCGGTTGGATGCTGCCGCACATGACCACGCCGAACACCGCTCGCGATCTGCACGTCATCCGGGCCGCCCTCGGTGAGAAGAAGCTCAACTTCCTTGGCGTCTCCTACGGCACCTACCTCGGCGCGGTCTACGCGACCCTCTTTCCCGGCCATGTCCGGCGGATGGTCGTCGACAGCGTGGTCAACCCGTCGCGCGAGAAGATCTGGTACCAGGCGAACCTGGACCAGGACGTCGCGTTCCAGATGCGCTGGGACGACTGGAAGGCGTGGGTCGCCAAGAACGACGCCACCTTCCACATCGGCGACACCCCGGAGAAGGTGGAGCAGCAGTGGGTCGAACTGCGGGCCACCGCGAAGAAGAACCCGCTCGGCGGGGTCGTCGGCCCGGCCGAACTCATCGGTTTCTTCCAGAGCGCCCCGTACTACGACTCCGCCTGGGTGCCCGTCGCCCAGACCTGGAGCAAGTACCTCGCCGGTGACACCCAGGCACTCGTCGACGCCGCAGCACCCGATCCGTCCGACACCGCCGGCAACATCTCCGCGGAGAACGGCAACGCCGTCTACACGGCCGTCGAGTGCGCCGACGCCAAGTGGCCCACCAGCTGGCAGAGATGGGACCGCGACAACACCCGGCTGCACCAGGACCATCCGTTCATGACCTGGGCCAACGCCTGGATGAACTTGCCCTGTGCCACCTGGTCCTCGAAGCAGCACACCCCTGTGCAGGTGCGGACCGGCAAGGGTCTGCCGCCGGTGCTCATCGTGCAGGCCACGCGTGACGCCGCCACTCCCTTCGAAGGGGCCGTCGAGCTGCACAAGCGGCTCAAGGGCTCGCGCCTGATCATCGAGAAGGACGCCGGCTCGCACGGTGTGACCGGGCTGGTCAACCCGTGCATCAACGAGCGGGTGGACTCCTACCTGCTCAGCGGCGAGCTGGACAGCCACGATGTGACGTGCACCCCGCACGCCACCCCCAAGCCGTAAGGCACACAGGCATGAACGAGGGGCGGCCGACCACGGCCGCCCCTCCTTCATGCCTCCGTGATTCGCGCCTCCGTGAGCGACGCGCGGTGCACGAACGGAACAAGGAATGCCCTGCCGTCAACCCCGATCGAGGGGACTTCCACTCGTTCGACGAGTATGCCGAGCGGCGTTTCGCCCGATCACGCCGGCTCGGCGCCGAAGACCCACGGCTGACTCGACCTTCGCTCCGGAGCAGACCACCGCGAGGTGAGTGTGGCAGGGGCGGCAGGATTCGAACCTGCGGCGTACGGGTTTGGAGTCCGCTGCTCTGGCCGGGCTGAGCTACGCCCCTTCGTGCCGCTGAGCTTGGCATGGAAGGGACGGGACGTTCCACGGAATTTCCCTCGCGCCGGAGTTCAGGCGACCCCTGCCCGCCGGTGCGTGACCAGCGGCAGGAACAGCAGGTCCACGATTTCCTCCAGGTCGGCATCGTAGGGGGTGTGGTGGGCCATGAGAAGTTCGTGGGTCACCAGAACCACCGGGAGCGTGAGCAGCCGGTCGTGGAGCGAGGCCGCCGGGTCGATCTCACCGCGCCGGGCCGCCCGCTCCAGGACGGTGCGCATCCATTCGTAGCCCGGGCCACGGTTGCGGGACGCAAGGTAGGCGGACAGGTCCGTGTCCTGACCCTGTTCCGTAGCGAGAACCTGCCGAATGGGGGCAAGGTCGTGGGTCTGCCGGACGACGAGGCGCAGCAGGGCCGGCACGTCGCCGCGCAGGTCACCGGTGTCGGGCGGCTCGTCCGGACCACGCAGTTGCGGACCACTACCAAGGCCTCAAGGAGCACCGCACGACCGATCGACTCCCGCAGTAGCCGACGACAACACCCGCATACGGACGGAAACGAAGCGGCATCGCTCCCCGTGCATCGGCCCACAGGGCAGCCGGCCGGGGCCGGCACTGCTCCTCGCATCAACCGCTGCTGGAACGTGTGAACCTGTGTGCGGCGACAGCGATGCCCCTACCGTCCGGCACCACTTCCACCTCTGTCGGTGGTCGCTCCTAAGGTGCTCGCATGATCTCCACTCCTGCCGACCCGAACCCGTCCCTGCCCACGGTGGAAGCATCCTGGGCGCGCATCGATGCCTGGCTCGCCGAGCACGCGCCGCGGAGCCATCCGCTGCTGCGGCCGCCTGCGTCGCCGTCGGCGATTGCGGCTGCCGAACAGCGGCTCGGCGTGAGCTTCCCGCCGGACCTGGTGGCGTCACTGCGCTGCCACGACGGAGTCGAGGAAGACGATGCCGCGCCGGTGTTCGCCCTGAACGGGCCCTTCGGCGGTGTGGCCGACATCGTGGACCACACACTGTTCCTGCGCTCCGTCGCCGGGGATGTGGACGACCCCTACAGCGACGAGGACGACGAGGACGAGGACGAGGCGACCGAGCTCGACGCGTACTGGCGTGACGAGTGGCTGCTGATCACCCGCGGTATCGGCTGGGACGCGCAGGACGGCCTGTTCATCACCTGCCGCAAGGGCAGCAACTACGGCCGGATCGGCGACTACTTCAACGAGGACGCCCCCTCGTTCACCGAGTGGCACTCCCTGCGTGCGACGCTGTCCTGCTTCGCCGACGCGCTGGAACGACGGCTGCCCGTGGGGAGCCGGGTACCGCTGGCCGTCGACGGTGCGCTGATCTGGGACGACGACACCAAGACCGTCACCCCGCAGCCGTACTCGCTCCTCGCACTTGCCGCTGGTGCGCCGGAGCCGCGCCCCGACCCCGAGCCCATGCCGCGGGTGCCGGAGCCGCCGAGGAGCGGTGCGTACGTGACGGTCGGCTTCCGGCCGGCCGCCACACCCGTGCCCGAACAGCCCGACCTGGTCTTCGCCGCAGGCGTCGACCCTGACGAACTCCTTGTGCGTGCGGGAGTGGTGCTGCAGGAGACCGTCCGCGAGCGCACCCATGAACGGGCCAAGGAATCGGCTCGCAGCATCTGGGCGGCGTGCCGGCCGCTGATACGTGCCGGCCGCACCGGCTCCTGGGGATACGTCATGCAGAGCGCGGGCCCCCAGCAGCTGACCCGCCCCGAGGTCCTGCGCAGGCTCTCCGGGGGCACACGGGCCGTGGCCCTGACCAAGCAGGGCCCCGAGGTCCGTGTCACCGTGTACGAGGACGGTGCTCCACACGCCGAGGGCGCCCTCGACCGGCTCGTCACCTCCGCACGGGAGGACTACATCCGGCTCCCCGACGGCACGGAGGTGCAGCAGCTGGGTGTCGACGCCTGGCCGGGGTCGACCGCCGCCTACACCGAGCTGCTCGCCGACCTGCGGGCCGGCTTCGGGATCGCTTTCGATTTCGAGGCCGCGCTCGGCGAGCCGCTCTCCAGCGGGCTGGCCCTGCCGGTCATGGCCGACATCCCCGAATGGTCACGCCGGTTCATCTCGCACGTGCGCGAATTCGACCTGGCCGCCCTGGTCGAGCGGACGCCCCCGGCCCGGCTCCGCGCTGCATTCGCGGCTCAACTGCGCAGGCTCGCCGGGGAGACCGGCCTCGACACCTTCCCGGAGGTGTCACACGCCCTGGGAGCCATCGACCGCGGTGAGATCGTGTCCCTCACCGAGGACGGCCTCCTGGACCTGCGGATACGCGAGATCGCTGCCGAGGCCTTCGCCGCCCGGCAGGTCCTGGAACCACAATGGCGCCGCGCTCCCGGCGCGCCCGAGCTGCCCACCACGCAGGACGACCACACGGCCTGGCAGCTCCGGGCCGACGCCGCGGACGCCCTGCGCCGTTTTCTCCAACTGCCCGCGACGGTCGCCGCGGCGACGATCCTCCATCGTCGACTGAGCGCCGACTGGCGCAGCGAGCTCGCCCACGACCTGGAGACGGCGGAACCGGTGGAACCGACGGACGCTGACGGCACACGTCAGTGGTCCTGACGACGCGGCTGCCCCGTGCTGCTGTCGGCGGAGGTGGAGCGAGCCGTATGCTGCGGCGCTCCCCCTCGGGTGAACCGCAGGCAGCGTGTCCAGCTCGCACCGCCCTGCCGCCTCCGTTGCGGCTGCGGCTGCGGCTGCGGCTGTTGGGGAGCATCGTTCGCGACCGGAAGCCGCAGGCGAAGTCCCCTTCCCCATGAGGTTGTTGCGGAGTCAGGTGCCCTCGGAGCGGTGCTGATGCCCTGGACCGGGCGGCGGTGGCCGACGCGTAGCCAGGTGCGCAGGTCAGGGCAGGGACAGTGTGGATCCGGGTCGCGACTGTACGTTCCGCGGCACGGCTTTGCCTTCTCTTTACAACTCCGTCCGGCCCTGCCTCGTCTCTCCGACCGATTCAGTTGCCAGAACCCGTCCACACCCCACCGGGGCACGGACGGAGTGACGAAGGAGAGCGATACATGCGCAGGAGTGTTCTCACGGCCGCGGCCGTCGCGTGCGCCGCCGTGCTGGCGGGAGCGGCGCCCGCGCTCGCCGACGGGCCGAGCCCACAGCCCACCACGGCGCGCACGGGCCCGGCGGAGAGCAGCGCGACGCCCAGCCGGGGTCCCAGCGCCGCCCCGACCCCGACCCCGAGCTCGGCCCCGACGTCGGCCCCCACCCCGGCGCAGACCTCGGCCCCGAGCCCGCGCCAGGTGCGCACGGTGCCCGAGGGGGCGCCCGACACCGGCGTGCGGACCCCGGCTGTTGCGGACGGTCCGGACGGCACAGTGGTGGGAGCGACCGCGGGCGGGCTGGTGCTGCTGGCCGGCGGCACAGTCGTGGCGGCGCGGCGCAGGCGCACGACCGCCGGATGACCCCGGGTGCCAGGAGGGCCGTGGTCCTGGCGATCCTGGCCGCGCTGCCCTGGGCCGGCGGATGCACGGATACATCCGCCGCACCGACCGTCGCCGCACCGCCGCCCGTCACGGCCAGGTCGCAGGGGACGCCACAGCGCCCGCTCGGCCGGTCGGTCCCGGTCCGGCTGCGGATCCCCGCCATCGGGGTCGACACTCCCGTCATGCGGCTCGGGCTTGCCCCGGACGGCACGGTGGAAGTCCCTCCGGTGGCGCCGGAATCGCCGGCCGGCTGGTACCGCCACTCCCCCACACCCGGTCAGCTCGGTCCCTCGGTGCTCCTGGCCCACGCCACCGTCGGCCGCTACGGCGACGGTGTGTTCCGGGACCTGGCGCGACTGCGCCCGGGCGACCGGGTCGTGGCCCGGCTGCGGGACGGCGCGTCGGCGGTGTTCACGGTGGACCGCGTGCAGACGGTCGCGAAGGCGCACTTCCCCGCTCAGGCCGTGTACGGGGACGTGGACCGGCCGGAACTGCGCCTGATCACCTGCGGCGGGCCTCGCACCGCCGACGGGAGCGGCTACCGCGACAACGTCGTGGTGTACGCCTCCCTGACCTCCGCGAGCCGCCCCTAACAGGTCACGGACGGCCGGCCGGTGAGCCCTGCACCCACCGGCCGGCCGGCCCGTGGGGCACTTCCGGCATGATGACCGACGACGATGGTGGAGAGTGTTGAAACGGTCCCGGGACGATGCGGCGTCCGAGCTGTTCGCCGCCCTCTATCCACGCCTCGCCGGCTGGTGCCGGCGGCTGGTCGACGACGACGAGACGGCACACGAGATCGCCTCGGAGGCCTTCACCCGGCTGTGGGCCCGCTGGACGAGCGTGGACGAGCCGCGTGGCTTCCTCTACGTCACGGCCGCCAACATCGTGCGCGACCACTGGCGGAGGCTGGAGCGTGAACGCCGGGCCATGCGCCGCGCCACCGCGGAGGTGCTCGTCGGTGGCCAGGGCGAGGGGCGTGACGGGCAGACCGACCCGTCCGTGCGGATGCTCGTGCAGTCGCTGCCGGAGCGACTGCGGGTGCCCATCCTGCTGTACTACTACGCCGACATGCCGGTCCGGGAGGTGGCGGCGCTGACGGGGCGGAAGGAAGGAACCGTGAAGGCCGATCTCCACGCGGCCAGGGAAATGCTGCGAGCCGGACTGAGGAGGAGCCTTGATCACACCCATTGAGGGCCCGGACGAGGATCGCGACGCGACCCTGGACGCGCTGCTGCAGCCCGGCGCCGTACTCCTCGGGCCACCGCCCGGCCGGTTCCGCGAGATCCGGCGTGCCGCGGCGCGGCGCCGGCTGCTGCGGGCAGCCGCCGGGGCCGGGGTCTCCCTGGCGGTGGCGGCCCTCGTCGCCGTACCACTGCACCTGCTGCCGGCCCCGGGGGCACAGCCTGCGGGGCGCCCACCGGCGCCGCCGGCCTCCGTGCCCCCCGCGGCCACCGACCGGCCGGCTCCCTCGTCTCCCACGCCGACTCCCTCCGCCACCCCGCGTCCACGCCACAGCACCAGCACCACCCCGCCCGCCGGCCAGAACGCCCACGGCCGTGCAACCACTTCCCCGACCCAGCGGCCCTTTCCGACGTCACCGGTCCGGGGCGCGAGAGGCGAGTCGAGGTAGGCGCATTCCCGTTTCTCGTGCTGGCCGCGCGGGGCTTCGGTCTGGTCCTGGTGGCGAGGGACGAAGTCCGGCTCAAGGCCATGGCCGATTCCCTGCGGACGGCCCACGGCACCGACACGGAGATCCTCGTCGCCGACCTGGTCACCGAGGAAGGGATCACCGCTGTCGTGCGCCGGCTGGAGCAGGGCGTGGACCTGTTGATCAACAATGCGGGCTTCGGGCAGTCCGACAAGTTCCTCCGGGCTCCGGTGAGTTCCGAGGTGAACATGATCCGTCTGCACTGTGAGACCGTGCTCCGTCTGACCTACGCCGCGCTTCCGGGGATGATCGAACGCCGGAGTGGAGGTGTGATCAACGTTGCCTCCGTCGCGGCCTTCCTTGCCCGGGGCACGTACAGCGCCACGAAGGCGTGGACCGTCACCTTCACACAGAGCGTTCGTCAGGAGGTCGGCGCCCCCGGCGTACGCCTCATGGCGCTGTGTCCCGGATGGGTGTCGACGGAGTTCCACCAGCGGGCGGGCCTGGACAAGTCCTCCGTCCCTGGATTCATGTGGCTCGACGCGGACGATCTGGTGCGGGCAGCCCTCCGCGACTTCCGCCGTGGCAAGACGATCAGCGTCCCCAAGGTGCGGTACAAAGCCGTCGTGGCGCTCAGCCGCATCGTGCCGCGCAATCTCGCCGACCGCCTGTCGTCGCGGACCGGCCGTCACTACGACTGACCTCCGCGACCACCCCTCGACGCCGGCCGTCCTGCCACCCGTGATCAGGGCGGTCCGGTCGCGGGCGTGCACAGTGCCTTTCTTTTGTGGACCGGGCATCGCTCTGAAAGACTTGTTCCTCAGCCCCTACCAGGCACAAGGCTCGCAGGCGGTTCCCCGCCGGGGCGTACGACGCGCGGGCCGGCGAACGGAACGCGGTGCTATGGACCAGCTACTGGCGAAGATCATTGAGGCGCACGGGGGCAGCGACCGCTACGCGCAGTTCTCACAAGTCCGCGCATCGATCGTCAGCGGGGGTGACTTGTGGGCGATCAAAGGCGTGCCGCAGGATCCGGCGCCTCGCGAGATGACCGTCCGGCTCCACGAGGAATGGGCGTCCGTGCAGCCGTACGGCGCGCCCGATCAGCGCTCCTCCTTCTCCCCCGACCGCGTGGCGATCGAGAAGACGGACGGCACGGTGGTCGCCGAGCGGAGCGCCCCCCGCTCCTCCTTCGCCGGCCACGAGCTGACCACCCCGTGGGATTCCCTGCACCGGGCCTACTTCAACGGCTACGCGCTGTGGACGTACCTGACGACCCCGTTCCTCCTCGCCGGGCCGGGTGTCACCGTCACCGGGATCGGGGAGCTGAGCGAGAACGGCGAAACGTGGCACGGGCTGAGGGCCACCTTCCCCCAGGACATCGCCAGCCACTCCCGCGAACAGGACTTCTACGTCGGGGACGACTTCCTCCTGCGCCGCCACGACTACTGCGTCGATGTGGCGGGTGGGTTCGCGGCGGCCCAGTACGTGTACGACTACATCGAAGCCCAGGGGCTGCGTATGCCGTCGAAGCGCCGCGCCTACCGCCGCGGCGACGACGGCCGGCCGCTGCTCGACCAGCTGATGGTCTCGATCGACATCAGCAACGTGAGTTACAGCTGAGCGAGAACGGGCTCGTTGGGCCCTGCAGTCCATGACGCGGTCGCGGTGACGTCCTCGCGCGGCGGACTCCGCTCGGCCGACGTGACGCGATGGGCGCCTCGTCCGCGCGGTCATGTGTCACGAGCCGAGTCGTCGGTAGAACGACGCCACGGCAGGCTGTCCGCTGTAATTGGGGCCGGCATGGGGATCTGCGCCGAGGTACTGGAAGGGCAGTCGGACGCTCCGAGGCCCCCGGAGTGTCAGCCGATGGTGGCGCGAGATGTACGTGAACCCCGCCGCACGCAACGCGGCCAGCACGGCGCGTCCGGCGGATGTGCCGTCGGTCCAGCGGATCGAGTCGGGGTCGAGGTGGGCGACCAGCAGGCCCTCGGGGGTGAGCCAGGAGGCTGCGCGGGCGAGCAGGCCGAGTCTGTCGCCGACGTAGTGGAGTCCGTGCACACAGGTGATCAGGCCATAGGCCCGCGGTGCCGCCCAGCCGGCGACCGAAGCGGTGACGAGTTCGACCCCGGGCGTCGCCGGTGCCGGTCCCGGCGGGCCCACCAGATCGATCCCGGTCAGCACCGCGGCGGTCGGCAGCCTGCCGGCCGCCTCGCGCAGGGCACGGCCCTCGCCGCTGCACAGATCGAGCCAGGATGGTGAAACGGACAGGGCCGAGAGGTGGGCGACCGGATCGAACCCGAGTTCGCGGGCGTAGCTGTTGACGCCGGTCAGGCCTCGCTCGCGGTTCATCGAGTTGTTGGCGACCACGGCGGAGCGTTCCAGCTCTTCGTCGGACAGCAGCTGTGGCGTGGTCATCGAGTCGGCACCGGAGCGGTCATAGCGAGCATCAGGCCATTGTTCCAGTGCCGCCGTCGCCATGTGGCCGGCAGCGTGACCGAGCGCGTCGGCGTCGGCGCCCCTGCGGGGCCCACGTCCAGGACGGGCAAAGGCGCGCGCCACCCTCGCGCGCCTCGGCAGCTCACGGCGGGGTTGCTGTCTATCGTGACGGTGCCGCACTTTCGTGAGGGCTCATCGGCACATCAGCCGCACAGAAACCGTCCGCGCGCCGCTCGGGCCCAGGCTCAACGGCGTATCAGTTCGTCCTCGCTCGCCAGGCAGCCAACAAGCCGACATCTTCATTGACGAGTGACAGGCAGGTGAGTCCGATGCGATCAGCTGATCGGGGCAACCTGTAGACGGCGCCGGGTGAAAGCCGACCTCGCTGTTGCTCCGGCCCCCGACGGCGCCGTTCGAAGCGCGCCGACGCCGCACGGGACGGTTTCCTCTCGGGCCGGTCTCATCCGCGTCGACGCCCGCTGGAGTTCCCTCCGAACACGTGACGGGGCCGGCCCCGTGCCCGTACACCCGAAGGTTCACCAGCCGGCCTTCGGCATCCTCAACCCGCAGTCGGCGAAGGAGAGGTGCCTTCCCCCGCACGGCGGCGACCTGTATCGGCCCAGCGGCCACCAGGGAAACACGACGCCCGAACGATCGCGAACGTCACCGCCTCAACCGGTGGCATCCCTCGGGCACATCATGTAACGTCACCCATCAAGCAGGTGACTCGCGGACGGATTTCACGGAGCGTGATGACAACAATGGACCTGAAGCTCGAAGTTCTCGTACTGCCCGTCTCCGATGTCGACCGCGCCAAGCAGTACTACGAAGGCCTGGGCTTCCGACTCGATGTCGACTACTCCTCCGCCGACGGGGACTTCCGGGTCGTGCACCTGACGCCGCCCGGATCACAGTGCTCGATCCTCTTCGGCAACGGAGTGACCACTGCCGCGCCGGGCTCGGTTCAGGGTCTGCATCTCATCGTCGGCGACATCGAGACGGCCCGGGCCGAACTCATCGACCGCGGCGCCGACGTGGGAGAGGTGTTCCACGACGCAGGTGGTGTGTTCCATCACGCCGGAGACACGGCGCGCGTCAGCGGCCCGCACCCCGAGCGCGCCAGCTACGGCTCGTTCGCCGCATTCACCGACCCGGACGGCAATCGCTGGGTGCTCCAGGAAGTGACGACCCGGCTTCCGGGCCGGTGACCGGACACCCGTCGTCCCATCGAACTGCCGTCATCCGGTGAAGCCGTAGCCCCGGTCGGGCCGACAGCCTCCGCTCGACGCCGGCCGGAGCCGTGGAGCACTGCGGACCGAGGGGAAGCCGTCCCGGACGACGACGCGCACGCTCCCCCAGGACCCGAGCCCTCGAAGCACGAGAGAGACACAGGAAGAGCTATGAATGACTCCCCCCGCACCTACGACGTCGTCGTCATCGGCGCGGGCCCGGTTGGCGAGAACGTGGCCGACCGGACCCGTGCTGCGGGGCTCAGTACCGTCATCGTGGAGAGCGAGCTGCTCGGCGGCGAGTGTTCGTTCTGGGCGTG
>NZ_JBEOXF010000071.1:0-39197 GCF_040296405.1 Streptomyces sp. NPDC002133
TCCAGTACCGGCCCGACACCCTCGACGGCTTCATAGCAGGCACCGGCCTGACCCTCGATGACCCAGCGTCACCCTAATGCGCCGAAGTCAGTAACGAAGGCAAGGAGTACGCCCTCACAGATTTGGCCGACGTGGTTGCTCCGTCCGCAGGCCAGGCGAATGAGACACTGCTGTCCCCGGCCATCGATCGCCTTCACGATGGACGGTCGCTGGTAGCTGACCCGTGCCCAAGGGCGGCTGAAGCTTGCACCGCAGCATTCGCACGTCCCCGGCACCATATCGGCGCGCTCGCCAACGTCCAGACGATCAGCTCGTCCGGAAGTCCACTCGGGATGGAACACGTGGCCCCATCCCGTCGCGTGATGACGACCTTCCTCCTGTCCGCCTCGACAATCACGCCGATCCTCGGCCGGGCCGGATACGTGATCGACCGGAAACGCACCCCGTCGCTGTGCTCTCGGCCGCCCGCTTGCCGCGCTCTCGCCGACCACCGGTGTTCGTCGGCCCCGGCTGCCCCGAACGGGCCGCGGAGTGCCCGCGATGCCACCTCGCTCTCGCCGAGGCCCTTGTCATGGAAGTCCCCGCCACGGCTGGGCTGGGCTGGGCTGCGCTGGACGAGGATGACGTCACGAGGAGATCGCCAAGCCCGACACCGCCTCAGACCGATACGCGACCCTCGACGACCTCCTCCCCCATGCGGTCGTAGCCGTCGCCGACGCCGCGGTCGGCGACGAGTCCGCCCTGTGCGGCTATGGCTGGGGCTCCGAAAACGGCATCACGGGCCATGGCGACTCCATGGCCTCCAGCAGCGGCGAAGCGGAGGTCGTCGGCATCTGCAACGCCGCCCTCGCCCTCCTCGACCGCAGCCGGGACTGCCCCGTCGTCATCCTGTGTGACAGCTCCGAAGCCGTCGCCACCATCAACGGGGCCCTTGAAACCGCCAACCCGGCGGTGGCCCACCGCACCGTTGTGTTCCCCGAAGGCAGGCAGCTCCTCGCCGACCTGATGCCGCACCGCGACCGCGTAGAGGTCCGCTGGCTCAAGGGCCACATCGACCACGACCTCAACGAGACCGCCGACGCCCTTGCCACTCTGGCCCTGCGCCGCGCCACCGGCCGCATCCCCGCTCCTGTCGCCCGCAAGGAGCACGGGCAGATCCTGCGCGCTCTTCGATTCGGCCAGAGCGAGCCGCACATTGCCGCATGATCCCCAAGCCCCTGACGGGCTGGCACTATCACGGTGCCGCCCGGTTCTCCATCGCCAACCGAAACCACCGTCACGCGACGGGACCGCCTGATGCCCGGCCATAACCAGCGTGGCTGCGTAGGCCACAACCGAGACCATGTGCCTTCGGATTGCAAGACCACTTCCCGATCACGGCCGTGTGCGATGTCGGTGAGAAGTAGCAGCGCCTGAGCGAGGCTCCGCTCACCGACGGCTCGGCTCGGCCGACCCTCCGCCGCTACCGCCGGCACCGCCTATGCCCTGCCGCGGAGATGCAGGTGGCCCACCAGCACCGCTTCCGTATGATCCCCCGCATGCCCTGGATACGCCGCCGCCCGCGCGCCACCGAGCCCCCCGAGGGCCGACTGCCCGATCTCGACTTCCTCACCCTGGTCCGCGACGCCCTGGAGGAGGTCGCCCCCGGCTGCACGGCGGGCGCCGAGCTCAAGGGCAACTCACTGCTCAGCCCCCAGGGTTGGGCCGTCGGTATCGGGCCGGCAGGGCACGGGGACGAGGGGCACTACGACCTGATCGCCTTCCCGGACGTGAGCATCCAGCCCGACGTGCCCTGCTTCGTGGACTGCGTCGTGGTGGTCTCCACCCCGCGTGACGCGGCCGGCCTCTGGGCCCGTTCCGCCGGCGCCTGCATGCTCGAGCTGCTCGACGGGAACGAGCAGCTCGCCGAGCACTGGGGCCCCGACGAGGAGCGTGGCGTGCCGGGGTGGCGGTCCATCACCTCGGGCGTGCTGGCCTACGGGCTCTCCGACCGGGAGAACCTCCGTCTCCAGAACGCACTGCTGGAGGCTGACGTGCTCCGCGAGATCGCCCACACCTTCACCGCCGACCTGGAGTCGCCCTGGTTCAACGGTGTCCGGGTCTTCTACGGCGGCGCCCCAGGCGCCGTGGAGGCCGAGGTGCGCGTCAACGGCGAGCGGCACGAGGCCGCCTCCGCCGCGCTGGCCGCACTCGCCTTGCCCGAGCCGACGGTCTTCACCGTCGCCCGGTCCTTCACCCTGGTGCTGCCCGTCGGCTCCGGCCCAGAGCGGCACGACCACGCGGCCGGCGGGAGCGGGGGCGGGTGCGACTGCGGCGGCACCTTCGACCCGGAGCATCCAGGCTTCGCCCACCCCCTCCCCCACCTGATCGCCGAACTCTCCCCGGCCGAGCGGGCGGAGCGGGTCACCGCCGATACCGGCGCGGTGATGGTCGCCCGAGGTGTCGGCAACTTTCTCAAGGTCCGGCTGCCGATCCGCCTCGAGGACGGCCGCACCGTGGTTCACCTGGCCTGGGTGTACCTGCCCGCCGAGGTGATCGAGGACTACACCCGCCGGGTGCACGACGGCACCCTGGCCGGTCACCGCTTCGAGGGCCTGTTCTGCAACGCCATCGAGCCGTGGGGCGAGGAGCTGCTCCAGGCGCGCGTCCTGCTCGGCGGGCAGCGGATCGAGGCGGACGGCTCGATCCGGCTCAGCGAGGTTCTCGACTCCGAGCACCCGCTGCTGGCCCGGATCCTGCGCGAGAGCTGGCCGGCCGCGTTCGTGCTCGGCGACCGCAGCCCAGGGGCGCGTCCCGCGTAGACCCGCCGGAGTCCTGGCGGCCAGATCGTCGACTCGCCCGGCCGGCTGCCCGCCCGAGGACCTGGCCAAGGAGTTTGAGCCCTTGGCGCAGACCATCCGCATCTGGGTCAATCAGGCCCGTGTGGATGCTGGTGGATTGGTCTACGCCGCAAGCGCCAGCCGTAGGCCGTACCCGTCGACAACGATGCGCCTTACACCCTTGCGACCCAGTGTCATGACACCTGCTCGACTTGGAGGACTCGACAACAACGGACTCGAAGACGGGTGCGCATGACCGTCCCACACCATCGACGTTCCGGCGTCGGTGGTCACTACGGCCGTGAAGCCGATGTGACCCGTCTCGGGCAGGTCGTAGCCGGTGTGGCCGCTGTCGTTGTGGGCGGTGATGTATACGCGGGGTGCGCCCTCCAAGGTGGTGTTGAGGCAGCCGCGCTCGACGCCATCCCCGCATACGCGGGGGTGATGCCGTGGCGCTCGAGTGCGGCCCGCAGGATGCCGCCGGTGCGCGACCTCTGGGCTTGCCCAAGAAGGCGGATCCCCGGACGGGCGTACTCGATCATCGCCGCGCCGAGCCGTCCGCACCGGCTCGCCGCCGTCGCCGCGGCACGGTGCCCCGGTCACGGCGCTGGACCCGGCCGCGCGGGCCTCGCCTGCACGGCCGAGTCCAGCGCCGGCTCCACGGATCGGGGAGTTTCCGGTGCCTCCCACTCCGACCGGCTGCGGAGAAGGAGCGGGAGTGGGTGCGGCTGCTTACGGACGGATGCCGAAGGGGCCGAGCTGTCCGCCATCGATGCGCAGCGACTCAAGCAGCGTGAAAGCGTTGTCGGCCGTGAAGACGTCGGCGGCGGCCAGAGTTCCGGTGTACTTGGCGATCACCGGGTCAGCGGCTTGCTGGGCGACGGCGTCGAGGTAGGCCTTGAAGATGGCCCAGGAGTTTCCGGTGGGTCCGTACTTCTGGAAGTAGGGCGTGGGGTCCACCGTCGCCGAGGCGTTGCGGACGGAGGCGTCGAGGTCGGCCATGTACTGCTTCTGCAGATCACCGTCGGCACGGACTCCGAGACGTCCGAGGTGGCCGCCGACCAGGGTCTGCCACGGGTAGTCCATCGCCACGTCGTGTGCCTTCACCCAGCCAGGGATGTCCTGAGAGACGGCGAGGTTCTTGAACGGCACCCAACCGGGGTACAGCACATCCACAACCATCAGGGTCGCCTGGTCGGGGGCGTAGATGAAGATGTTGTCGGGCGAGTGGTTCGGACCATGGTGGGCGAGTTCCAGTCGCTCGCCGCCCACTTTCAGGACGTAGCGGTCGTCGAAGGTCACCGTCGGGACCGGGCGGTTCGGGTCCCGGTCCAGGCGCAGCAAGCGACGAGTCTCGGTGTGGCCGATGCGCACCACGTCCTTGCCCAGGATGGCCGAGGCCCCGATGTGATCGGCGTGGGAGTGGGAGTACACCAGGTGCGTGACCTTGCCGGGCATGCCGTTGGCCCTGGTCACCTGCTCGATGGCGCGCAGCAGGTTGTGTCCGATTGTGGGCGGCGCGTCGACGAGTACGACGCCCTCCCTGGTGGTCAGGAACATGGCCTGGTA
Organism: Streptomyces sp. NPDC002133; assembly: GCF_040296405.1. Lineage (NCBI taxonomy): Bacteria > Bacillati > Actinomycetota > Actinomycetes > Kitasatosporales > Streptomycetaceae > Streptomyces > Streptomyces sp. NPDC002133. The sequence goes on from NZ_JBEOXF010000071.1 coordinate 4,389, forward strand.
GTACGAGTCGGTCACCCAGTAGAGGTTCCCCTTGATCCGGCCCACGAAGTAGCCGTCCGCGTTGAGCGCGGGACCGACCGAGCCCGATGGGATCGGCGCGTAGTCCGGCAGTGCGGTCGTATCAGTCGCCGCTGCGGTGCCGGGCAGCGCGCCGCCGAGCAGCGCGGCCGCGGCAGGCACGGCGGCAGCGACCGTCGCCCCCTTCAGGAATCTGCGGCGGCTTGCTCCGTCCGCTGCTGTGAGCTTCGTTGTCATGAGTTTTCCTTCCGAACTGGGCCGCCGCGGACTGTGATCGGCCGATGGGCCGGCAGCACACGCGGGGCTCCGACTGATTAAGAAGTTGAATAGTAAACTATATAGTGGATGCGTCAAGTATTTAGGTCCCACTGCGGCAGAGGACGCCGCGCGCCGGCGGACTGAGCCGCGGCAGGGGTCGGAGCTCGCGATGCGCCACGGGTGCGCCGCTCGGGTCGGCTCATCGAACCGGGGGTTGAGGCTTGCGGGGTCTGCGGCATGGCGGCGAGCGGTACCGCGCCATCCCCAGGGTCTGCATGAAATCGAGTCAGGAAGTATCCAGGTCGTGCACCGTTTGAGCGCCGCAGGGGCAGCTTCCGGTTGCGTTGTACCGGCCTGCCGGGCCTCGTACTCTGCAGCACATCCCGCTGTGGACTGCCGGTGCGAAACCGTCAGACCATCCCCGCGAACCGCTGTCGCGGCCGCTGGGGGTGCGCGGTGCCCTGGCAAGGCCGGACGAAAGCATGCTGGAGGGGCCTGCACGTGATCGACACCGGCGACATCGACGTCTTCCAGATCTTGAGTCGCGCCGTGAGCGCTTCGGCGGCGAAAGCTGAGCCGCCCCGGCCCTCCACCGAGAACGCCGGGGCGACCATCATGGCCTGGCAGTCGACCCTGCTCGCCGCCAGCCGCGCCGCCGGCCACGGCCACGGCCACATCATCCTGCTGCTCGACAACCCACCCCGGCGTCCGCTTCGTCCGCTTCGTCCCGTTCACCGGCATCCGCGGCCTCGGCGCCCTCACCGTCTCCGCGACGACCTGCACAACCAGCGGACCTGACATGACCGGCTGCCCCGACGCAGATTCACACACGAGCGGAACCCGGCACGGTGTCGACGGCGTCGGCAATGAACTGCCCCACGGCACCCACACAGAGCGCCCTCCGGTGGTGTCGGCGTGACAATTCCCCATCCATCCAGCGCCTCGCACACGCCGCACTCAGTGGTGCGCCTGCGGCCTGCGCATGCCGCCAAAGTTCAGGGTCCTGTGCATCCCGTGATGCGCCTGCTCCGCAGCCCGCTTGCCTCGGCCTTCACATCCACCGCCGACGGCCGGAGCAACGTCCGAGGAACAGCCATGCCCGAGGCGGTTCAGCCAGGCCTGATTCACGGCGTGTTTCCCGCCGCGTGCGCAAAGAGACACCGCCGCTTCTTAGCCTCCGTCAGGCCGCCCGGTCCCACACACGGGCGGAGATCCAGGAGGCTTCATGTTCCGGCATACGCGCCGTGCTCTCGTCACGCTCACCACCACTGTCCTTGCGAGTGGTCTGGCAGCTCCGTCCTACGCCGCATCCACCGACGCGGCACCGTCCCCAGCCCCGCTCGCACGGGCCCACGCCCACAACGACTACGAGCACACCAACCCGCTCGACGATGCACTGTCGCACGGCTTCAGCAGCATCGAGGCCGACATCTGGCTGGTGGGCGACGAGTTGCTGATCGGTCACGACAAGGAGGACCTGACACCGGGCCGCACGCTCGAGTCGCTCTACCTCGACCCGCTGATGAAGCGGGTGAAGGCCAACCACGGCGAGGTGTACGACGGCCACACCACCTCGCTCCAGCTGCTCATCGACATCAAGACCCCAGGCGCGGAGACCTACGAGGTGCTGGCCGAGCATCTGAAGCGCTACCGGTCGATGCTGACCACGTACACGCCCGGCAAGGTGCACGCCGCAGCGGTGACCCCGGTCATCTCCGGCGACCGCGCCGCACGGATCCCGATGGAGGCGCAGAACGTGCGCTCCGCCTTCTACGACGGCCGCCTCGCCGACCTGGGCACCAGCGCTCCCGCCTCATTCATCCCGCTGATCAGCGACAACTGGACGAAGAACTTCGCCTGGCAGGGCGTGGGCCCGATTCCGGTGCACGAGCGCGCGAAGCTGCGTCAGATCGTGGCCGACGCCCACACCAAGGGGCAGCAGGTCCGCTTCTGGGCCACCCCCGACACGGCCGGACCTGCGCGTGACGCGGTCTGGAAGGAACTGGTCGACGCCGATGTCGACTACCTCAACACCGACGACCTGGCCGGGCTCGAGACATTCCTGCGCGTCCACGACTCCAAGTAGGCGAGAGCCAGCGCATCCACGCCGCACACGCACACAGCTGAGCGGCATACCGAGACGGCCCGGAGGCAGTCCCCCACCAGGAGGGTCGCCACCGGGCCGTTCCGGGCTGCCCCGCTGCCCGCAGGCGCCGGAGTAGCACTCGACCGGCAAGACGCCACCTGCCCGGGGGCGCGCGGGCCACGGAGGCGTGTCGTACACGATCGACTCCTCCAACGCCCGGCAGGAAGGCCGCTGATGCGGCCGTCGCGGATGTCCACCCCCGCAAGCCAAAGGCACTGCCCGCGGCTGGAGCCGCTGGATCACCAGCGACGTCGACTGGGCCCGGGCCCTGGTCATCCTGCTGTCCGGCCACTGCGAGGGCGAGACGATCCGGTACTCCGAGCTCTTCCCGGCCTTGAGGGTCCGCGGACTTCCGGTCGTGCGGACCGCCGAAGTCCTCGACCGCCTCAATCTGCTCACCAGTCCTGGCGCCCGTTGTTGATCTGATCGAGGGAGGAGCGGGCGAAGGGGCGGGGCGTGCGGCAAGAGTGGTCGCGGGAAGAGCTGTGGGCCGTACGGTCGGCGCTGATGACGGACAGGAATGAGGGCGGCTTCCCGTCGGCGTGGGAGGTCGCCCTCACGGTATGCGAGGAGGAATCGGGGAACTGAGCACCCGCTGCCCGCGACTGGCGCCGCCGTTGGCCTGACTGAGGGGCGCACGCAGGGAAGGGCCGTCCGCTCCCCATCCGGGCCGGACCGACATCACGACGCCGTCGCGCGTAACCGCGCCACGGCGTCTCAAAGTCTTTGCGAATCGGCCGCACCCAGGTGAGGCGTCACCTGGGTGCGGCCGAGCCGAATCAGCAGGTGGCGTTCAGACCGGCCCAGTTGGCACGGTCGTTGTAGCCGCCGTCGCCGGCGTCGCCGACCACCAGGTCGAGCACCCGGACTCCGGTCAGGTCGACGTCGGCCTGGCGGGTCTCGTCGCGGGTCACCACACCGCTGTCGAACAGCACCCGGCCGTCACCGATCACCTGGAAGGTCGACGTGCCGCCCTCCGGTCCGACGTTGCGCACCGCGTCGTCGATGCCGACGGTCGCGGTCAGCCGGCTGCACTGATCGCCGAGGTAGTAGCGGACCGCGGAGGGCGAGGCAACCCCGATACCGGTCGGGTGGACCTGGCCGAGCATGCTGATCGGCGACCAGCCACCGACGCTCAGGTCGACCGTCGGGCTCATCCACCCGCTGGTGGCGCTGATCCACTGGTGGTGCGACAGGACGACGTCGCCGTCCGGCGCCGCCGGCGCGACAACGACCGATGTGGCCGTCTCCTGCCGCAACTGTCCCTTGCCGATCACCTTGTACGACGTGGTGGCGGTCAGCGCGGTGTTGCCCGGCGCGGCGGTGGCCGGCAGGGTCACCGTGAAGGCGAAGGTCACGGAATGGTTGGAGCCCAGCAGCTCCGGCGCCTTGCCGAGCGGACGGGCCGTCCAGCCGGCGGGCACCGTCAGCTCAACCTGCGGCGCGAAGACCGGCTGCGCACCGTCGTTACGGACGGCGACCTCGACCCGGGCCTGGTCGCCGCCGGCGACCACCGGGGCAACCCCGGCCGGCACCGCGTCGCCACCGACCTGCGTCACCTGCGGCAGGCCGGCGACAACATGCGGAACACCGGGCTTGCCCTTGGCCGGGCCCACCCGGAACAGGGCCGCGCCATGGGCCGGGACGGCGGCACTGATGGTACCGGCGCTCTCGGTGACCTGGTTGGTCCAGGCGTTCTTCAGGGTGAACCGATCCCCGGACAGCCCCACTGACGACGCCTTCGCGGTCACGGTCGTCGGGCTGTCGCCCCGGTTCAGCAGCACCACGGCACGGTCACCGTTGGCCAGCCGCTTCACCCAGGTCTCCGTCGTACCGGCGGGGCCGACGCGGACGGCCTGAATGCCGGCGGTGTCCTGGTTGATCGCGAGTACATCGCGGTCCGAGAGAATGCCGAGCGAGGTCTGGCTGAGCTTACGGACGTCACTGCCGATCACCAGCGGCGCGGCCGCCACCGACCAGAGCGTCATCTGGGTACGGAACTCCTCGTCGGACATCCCGAGCTCAGGTCCGAGGTAGTCCGGGTCGTTGAAGTGCCCCGGCCCGGCGGCCTCGGGGTGCCGCGCGTTCGCGTCGTAGTTGCGCAGCACGTCCTTGAACTTGATCTCGCCGACGAAACCCACATCGGTGTACGTCCGCCAGGACTGCGCGATCCCCGGCGCATAGCTCCAGGAGTACGTCGACTGCTGCTCCTCCGGGTAGTTGCCCCAGTCCGGGGAGGTCACCGGGTTGCAGAGGTTGAAGAGCATGGGGCGCCCACTGGCGTTGTTCCGCAACGCCTGCGCGAACTCGGTGTAGACGGTCTTCGGGTCGAGGTCCGCGGCGATCCCGCAGAGGTAGTCCACCTTGACCGCGTCGAACTCCAGGGCGGCGAAGTTGTCCGCGTCGTGCTGATAGTAGCCGTGGCTGCCGAGTCCGCACTTGCCCGGGATGTACGGACCGGCGTCGGTATAGATGCCGGCCTTCAGACCCTTGGAGTGGATGTAGTCGACCAGCGGCTTCAGCCCGTTCGGGAACTGGTCGGGGTTGGGCACCAGGTCGCCGGCCGCGCTGCGCGGGGTCGGCGCCGCCCAGTTGCCGTCGATCCAGACGTACTCGTAGCCGGCGTCGCGCAGGCCGCTGCTGACCAGGAAGTCGGCTATCGACCTGACCTCGGCGTCGGTCGGATCGCCACCGAGCGCGTAGTAGGTGTTCCAGCCCATGTACGGCGTCGGGCTCAGCACCTGTTGAGGTGCTGGCGCCGTGTCGGCGACAGTGCCGGCCGCTGGGCCGGCGTGTGCGGGCGCCGGCAGGACCAGCAAGCCCGTCAGGAGGGCGAGGAGGACGGTGAGATGTCGTTTCACATCGGAACCTTCGCTGTCCGATCGATGAGGCGTGCCGACCCGTCCTGGTCGTGAGTCTGAGATACCGCTCCCTCATGGAGGGTGGGGCGGTCGGTCTTCGGACCAGTCAATGCCCGCGCGCCTGCGGTTTGTTTCCAGGATCTTGCAGCGGTTGCCGGCGCGTGTCAATAATAATTCCTAAATTACGAGTTACTCGTAGGGCTGCGTCAGGTACCTCAACTGCCTTCAGGCCAGGGGGTCCAGTCGTTCACCGAGGACAACTACGAGAGGCCCATCGGCCTTGACGCAACGCGCCGCATCTACGAGCAGGGGTCACTCAGGCAGGACGTCGTAGCCCGCCTGGCCCCGGACGCACCCTTCTCGGACATCGTGAAGGTGGCCGAGGCCACGGGATTTCCGGTGTGACGGTCACGGTAGGCAGACCCAGTTCGAGCCCTGTGAAATCCCCTCGGCGTCAGACCGCGGCTACCTCGCGCTCCGCGCCCAACAGCTCGCACACCATCTCCCGCGCCTCCGAGTCGGTCGAGTACACCACCGCCCCTTGAGCGAGTACCCCCCTGCACGTGAGTACGCGTACTCACGTGCAGGGGGCGGCTTGATCACAGACTTGGCGCATGAGACCAACCCCTGCCAGCACGGTTGCCCGCTCCCCGCGCCGCCCACGGCACACGCTCGCGATGACAGCTCTTGCCGCTCTGGCGCTCGCCGCCTGCGGCACCGAGAAGACAAGCGCCGGCGGACTGCAAAGCAAGCCCGCTGAGACCGCCGAGGCCCGGCCCAGCCTCACGGAGATACTGGACAGGGTCGAGCAGTCGTGTCCCCCTAGCGCCCCGCCAGAGGCGCCGCCGACCGGCCCGGCGAAGACACTGCCGCCCGGTGTGACACCGCCGAGCAACCCGATCGAGCCCATCGCCCCCACGGCGGGGCCGGAAGTGGAGTTGAACGCCCGCGACTGGTGCGCGAGCAACCTCCATGAGGAGCGCATCGCCCAGGCGCTCTGGGATCTGGTGGATCCCACCCCCGCCAAGGTCAGGACGATCCTGAACGACCTCGGCTACGTCGACGAGCGCATCCACGACCTGAAGCAGTCGGGTGCGACCACACGATTCTTCCTCGACCTGCGTGACAAGGGCGGACGGCTCTGCTTGGAGGCCTCGGCGGCCGGCGAGAAGACCGTCGTCGACAAATGTGTAGCCCCCGTGTCCGGCCCGTTCACGCCAGGAAAGCGGAATCAGTGACCACCAGCTAGGCGTGAAACGGAGCCCGGCGCCACAGTCACTCAACCTCCCTACATTGTCTGCGGGATCGGGCGAACCTTCGTATGGTTGCCCCACCCAGGGGCGTCGGGTATGGCTTTGAGACTTCTGCCGCTTGTGGCTTCCACGTGCCAGCCGCCGCGCGGCCGATCAGCGACCCACGCAGCTCGAAGAACGCTTCGAAAGCGCGCCGCCACAGTGCGAGTGGATCCTGCAGCAGAGGCTCGGCCTTGGCCACGGCGTACAGACGCCCCCTTGGCCATACTGGTGGCCACCGCGGGGTGACAACGGCCGGGGCCCACCCGTCAGGACGGCCACTGTTCCACCTCGTGCCAGAAGGCGCGAAGCCTGGCATTGAAAGCGTCCGGGGCCTCCTGGAACGGCTGGTGGGCCTCACCCGGCATGACCTCGAAGTCCGCGCCCGGGATCGCGTCCGCGACGACGCGCCCGAGCCGTGGAGGCGTGGCCCTGTCCAGCTCGCCGGCCAGGACAAGGGTTGGTGCTGTGATGCCCGGCAGTCGGTCGAGCGTGTCATGAACCATGAAGGGCTCGAGCTGGCGGTGGAAGGCCTCGGCCGACTGAGGGTGGGGAAAGGCGAGCGCCTCGTCGATGATCCGCTGCACCGTGCCGTCCGCGTGAGCGCGCGGGGTGTAGATCCACAACAAGAACGCCTCCAGCATGGAGCGCTCGTCCGGCGCGTCCGTCGCCAGCCAGTGCCAGAACCGCGTCGTGACTCCTCCACCCCCTGAAGGGGGTGGCTTCTCGCTATGCCGGTTGGGCTTCGCGACGGACCAGCCCGGCCCGTAGAACGTTCAGGGCGCCCACCGTGTCCGCGTGCGCGTGGTGGCCGCAGGCGACACAGTGGAACTTCTCCTGTGTGGGCCGGTTCTCCTTGGCGGTGTGCCCGCATTCGGGGCACCGCCGGGATGTGTTGCGGGGGTCCACGGCCATCACTTCCCGCCCGGCGCTTTCAGCCTTGGCGTTCAGGATCGCGAGGAACACCCCCCAACCGGCGTCAGCGATCGAGCGGTTCAGCCCGGCCTTGGACGTGGCCCCGTTGGGCAGGAAGCTGCCCGGCTGGTCGGGGTCGGGCTTTGGTTCAGGAGCCCGGTTCATGTTGCGGATCCTGAGGTCTTCGTGCGCGATGAAATCGTGTTCGCGTACGAGGTCGAGCGCAGTCTTGTGCGCGTGGTCCAGGCGCTGGCGGCTGGCCTTGCGGTGCAGTCGGGCGACCTTCTCCACAGCCTTGCGGCGGCGCTTGCTGCCGCGCTTGCACCGGCTGAGCGCCTGTTGCGCTTCTTCGAGCTTCGCGGCGGCCTTCCGGCCATGCCGCGGGTTGGGCACGAAGCGGCCGTTTGAGTCGGCGAGGAAGTTGGCTATGCCGAGGTCGATGCCGACCACGCTGTCGGCCTGGGGCAACGGCTCGGGCACGGCCTGCTCGGCGGTCAGGATGACGTACCAGCGCTTGCCCTCACGCTGGACGGAGACGGTCTTGATCCTGCCGGCCACCGGGCGGTGCTGATGCACCTTGACGTGCCCGACGCCTTGGAAGCGGACGTGGGTGACGGGATCGTGCGGTGTGGAGTCCCAGCGACAGCCGTCGCCGTCCTTGGGGAAGTCCACGGTGTCGAACCGGCCGATACCCCGAAAGCGCGGATAGCCGGGCTTCTCCCCGGCCTTGACACGACGGAAGAACGCGGCGAACGCCTTGTCCAGGCGCCTGAGCGTCGCCTGCTGCGAGCTGAACGACCATCGGCCCTGACGCTCCGGGTCGAACGCCCGGATCTCTTTGAGCTGAGCCGACTGGTCCCCGTACCGGACGGTGGTCTTTGAGACGTGCCGGTAGGCGTCGCGGCGTTCCTGCAACGCGCCGTTGTAGAGCGAGCAGTGATCGCGCAGCATGTCGCCGAGCGCGATCGCCTGGCCCACGGTGGGCCGCATGAGGAACTTGTGCGCACGGATCATCCAGCCCACCCCCTCCGCGTCAATTCCGCCGACCGCACTAGACTTGGTGCATGTCACCACGCTGGGAACCAAACCCCGATGTACGGCGCGGCCGTCACGTAGTCTACAACCTTCACGCGCACTTGGTGTTCATCACCAAATATCGGCGCAACGTCTTCAACGACGAGATGCTGACGCGCTGCGAAGAGATCATGCGAAACGTGTGCACCGACTTCGGAGCCGACCTGATCGAGTTCAACGGCGAAGAGGACCACGTCCACCTGCTCGTGCACTACCCGCCGAAAGTCGCTCTCTCCAGCCTGGTCAACAGCCTCAAGGGCGTCAGCTCGCGGTACCTGCGCGCCGAGTTCACCGGCCGGGTCAACCGCGCCACCATGCACGGTCGCTTCTGGTCCGGCTCCTACTTCGCCGGATCATGCGGCGGCGCACCACTTCAAGTGGTGAAGGACTACATCGAGAACCAGAAGCGGCCTACCTGACCGTCACGACGAAGATGTAGAGGACTCCGGCGCTCCGCGCCTCCGGGCCAAGGATCGGATTCCCTCCCCGCCTGAAGGCGGGGATTCCCTCCGAAGAAGAGGGATGGCAGCGAAGTAGGCATCCGCCCGTGCCCAGGTGCTCATCAGGACCAGGCTGCGCACGAGCTACGGGTGGCGGAGCGCGAGCTCCTGGGCGATCGCACTGCCGCCCGAGAACCCTGCGACATGGGCCTTCTCGACCTGGAGCGCGCCGAGCAGCGCCGCGGCGTCGTCGGCCATCATGGCCACGGACATCGGCTCTGGCGGCAGCGGCGTCCGTCCGGTCCCTCGGTTGTCGTAGGCGATGACCCGGTACCCGTCCGACAGCCCGTCGAGCTGCGCCTGCCACGCCTCGGCAGGGTCACTGAGCCCCGCGATCAGCAGCACGTCGGGCCCTTGGCCTCGGTTCTCCACCGAGATGTCGTCCCGTTGACGTGTACGCGTCCACCCATGGCCATGCACCTCCGCACCCATGATTCCGCGGGCGGCCCTCATGACACGACTGACACAGCGTCCGCGTGGGCCACGGATCAGATGACCGATGCAAAGGCAGCCCGCCGCCTCGGCGCCGCCCGCCAGGGTTTCAGCGGGTCGCCAACCATCATCCGGGCCGCCCGCGACCTGCCGCATCGCGTCACCGAGCAGGTGCATGGCAATGAGGAAGGCGGACAGACGACCGATCGAACGGCGTGCCGGAGGCCCGCACCGATGGGAACCGGGGGCTCGCCGCGCTCGCCACTGCGAGCGACACACCGCTCCGGCCTGGTTTTGCCCCGTCCATCGGGGGTAGGCGCATGAGCCTCACGGAGGGACGCAAAATGAGTGCCGGAGAAAAGACCAAGGCGAAGGCTGAACAGGTCATCGGCAAAGCGGTGAGGAAGGCGGCTCACGCTGTGGGTAAGGAGACTCTCGCGGCGAAAGGTGCCGCTCTCCAGACCCGAGGCGCGATGCGTGAAGCGAAGGAGAAGACGAAGGACTCCTTCACTCGCTGACCCCGCTGCCTCGCCCCACCCGGTGGTGCCCGGCCGCGCCACTTCCCGGCCATGCCTCCCTGGTCGATCCGGCCGCGGAAGCGGCGCGGCCACATCGCGTTGCCGGTTGACTCGTCCTGCGATCGGCGGCGCACTTCCAGTTCGGGCGCCCAGCCGCAGGGCGCGACCGGGAGGCTGGGACCGCAACTGATACGCGCTGGTCGGCGGCAACCTCGGGGCATTCGGAGGGGCGGGCGTCCAAGGGCGTCGGACCGCTCTTTGGCGTCAGCAGATGCGTGGGAGGTCCCCGTCGGAGGAGCACCCTCGATGCTGACGCGTCGTTCATCGCCGGCAGTGTCCTGTCGCCCAAGTTGCCAGCTCTGTGCGTGCCGCCTCCAGCAACTCGGCGGATGGCGCCGTCGCGCCATTGGTGACGAGTGCGAAGTGAAGGTGCGTGCCTGCGCTTTCCGGCGCCGTGAGCAGGAGGCGGCGGCTGCCCGTGCCGCCCGGCTCGGGGGCTACGGCGATCGGGGTGGTGCTGTCGTACGGCGGAGGCGTGTGCCTCGTGCCGAGGTCGGAGACGACCGTCGTGCGCGATGGCTCGAAGGAGGCCGGGAGGTGTAGTTCCGTCGGTGCGGTGGTGCCGTTTGAGCGCCATAGCAGGACGCCGTACTGGCCCGTTCCCACCAGTTCGCGGATCCGCGGCAGCGACGCCGGGACGGGGTTCCAGGTGAGGGTGGTGTTGCCGTCGCGTGAGCGGTCCTCGTAGGTGAAGGCGACGACGCGGCCCGCGGTGGCGCTCGGGTAGAGGCGGTCCAGGAGGCGGGCGTCCTGGCGCAGGACCGGTGTTCCCGTGTCGTTGATGCGGATCGCGGAGAGGTCCTCGTCGTTCCAGGCGTCGCCGGTGGTGAGGACCTTGTCGGGGTTGGCGTTCATGAGTTCGTGGTGGCGGCCGTTGTAGATGTCCCACTGCCATTGCGTGGCGGACAGGACGGGGCCCGAGTCGTGCGGCCGGGACCACCATGTCGAGCCGGGCAGCCGGGAGTCGAGTGCCTGGTACATCGCCTTGACGACGGTCGGGGCCTTGTCGGAGACCGTGCCGCTGAGGGGATGGCCGAACTCGCTGACGACGGCTGCGGTCTCCGTGCCGGCCGCGCGGTCGCGGACGGCACCGAAGTCGCCGGCGTACTGGCCGTCCTTGGCCTTGCCCCACATGAAGACGCCGGAGATCGCTTTCTGGTCGTAGAAGTGGGTGTTGAACACGTACCGCGGGCCGAGTCGGCCGGCGTCGAGGAGGCCGCCCTCCTGGCGCTGGAAGTCGAGATTGGCGTTCCAGAAGAGGTTCGGTTCGACGAACGCCGGTTTGTCGCGCCATCCTGCCGCGTCCATGCGGGCGCGGAACTTCTCGTAGAAGGGCCAGAGAACGTCCCGCTCCCAGGTGCGGCTGGTCTGGCCGGGGTCGTATGTGCCGGCGTGCGGCTCGTTGTACGGGTCGAAGCCGACGACGTGTGCGAACTCGGCGGCGGTGAGGTGCTCGGCGATGTACGCCATGGTGGTCTGCGCCGTCGCGAGGAACGCGTCCTGGATGCCGCCCTTGTTGTGCCAGAAGTCGTGGGCGGCTCTGGTCACGGCCTGGTTCTGGGTGATGTTCTGCCCCCAGAACAGACAGATGCCGCAGAATTCTCGCGGGTATCCGCCCTCATCGACCACCCACTTGGGGGCTCCGTCGCCCGTGTACCAACTGTCCTTGTGGAACAGGTGCCGGGAGAACAGGTCCTGGTGGAAGTCCGGGTAGACCCGGATACCGGCCCGGAGGAAGGCCCGCATCTGCGCGGTGGCGTCGGCCAGATAGGCGTGGTCGACCTGGCCGCGGGCGGGTTCGGCCTGCGCCCAGGACAGCAGGAAGCGCACGGCGTTGCCTCCGCCGAGTGCGCGCAGGGCCGTCGCGGATTTCTCGGCGTCGGCGACGGAGGCGAAGGGCAGCCCTCCGTTCTCCTCGAGCTTGGTCTCGCCGGAGACGTTGTATCCACGCAGGACGACCTCGCGGCCGAGCCCGTCGACGAAACGGCCGTCCTGGACGGTGAAGGATGCGGCAGCCTGGTCGTCGAACCAGAGGGCACCGGGCACGGGTGAGGCGCCCGCCGGTGTGCCGCCCGGGCACAGGACCGTGGTCATGAAGACCAGCAGAACCGTGATGCGCGCGCCCACTCTGCCCATAGATCTATGGTCTACTGACGGTCCGTCAGATTGTCAAGCCAGGCGTCTGCCTCTTCACGTGCGCAGCGCCTGGGCGCGGGTCACCCTCGGCAGCCGCGGTTACCCTTCCTCATCCGCCCCGCCTTGCTGCGGCTCGCTCTCCCCGCGCTCTTCGCATACGAGGTGGCTTCGGCCTGTCGGCCACCGTCTGGGCGATCAGACACGACAGCGGCGGCCCCAGGCCGACACAACCCAGACAAGCCAGCGCAGCGCCAGCCCGAATCCCCGAAGCCGACCGCCCACACCGCACCCACCACCACACCATCAACACCCAGACAAAGAGAAAGAAGGTAGACGAGGGGAAGTCTGCCGACTCACCAGGCCAAAAGCGTGCGTGACCTGGTGTGACTCCCGCTTTCGGCCGCTAGTGGTGCTGTGATGGTGCGGGGGATGATGTGGGCAATCGCGGGCGGGATAGTGCGAGCGATTGCACGGGAAGGCGCCGGTACAGGGAGATGCGCCGCAGGACGGTCGGCGGGCAGGCGCCAACAGGATCGCGGTCAACCCCCTGGTGCGCCATGCGTGCCCAGCAACCGAAGGACGCGCACCACCGGCACCTGGACGGGCGAATGTGAGGCTCAACCAGCAGCCTGACCGTGGTGAGTTCTGCTGGCGGCTGCGGCGAGTCGGGTTCGCGAACGTGGCAAGTCTCAAGGTCCTGGATTCCTGCCCCCTCGCTCGCTCCCCCAGTCTCTGCCCATGAGGCCTGTGACCGGGCACGGTGAGCGACAGGCACTCCTCACCGACGTCTGCGCAAACTCACCACGAACGCAGACGCCGAACCGCGTTCTCAAGCGAGTCCCGTCGGTGAGCGAATCGCTGTGGCGCCGAGCTCCATAGGAACAACGCCTGATCGCTCCAATCCCAGAAGCCCTGATATGCCCCTCTTCGACGCATGCCGACCATTCGGCCGTCTCTGAGCACCGGCCGCTGCGCGCCATGCGCAGCGCGTCCGTCGACACGCTGCGGACGGCGCCACGCGCATGTTGCTCGCCCGGACCGGGGGTATGGAGGCCCTCGTGGCCGGCTCGGTAGCGCTGGCCGTCGCCTGCGCACATGCCCTGCACCCGTCGCGGCCGCTTCGCAGCCGAAGACCACCGCACCGTCCACGTTGCGCACTGCGGACCCTGCCGGGGCGGCGACCTTGTGCCGTGACTTCCGGCTGCGCATTGCCGCCTCCGCAGCTGACAGTAGTACTGCGCAGTCGGTGCGTGCGCAGCCCCCGAACGCCGATCTGCCACTCCCGACAGGGCGACTGCGCAACGGCTGCGCAGCGCCGCATTGGTGCGCACCGCCACGCTGAGCGATGGGAGTTGGTCGGTCGTCGTCTCGCCGTTCACCGGCGGCGATGACCCCAGCCGAGGACTCGGCGCGAGGACGCTCTCGCCGCGTACTACGAGGGCCAAGGCCTGCCCATGCCGTACGAGGACCCGGCCCGCCGCAAGATCATGCCGGAGGAGTCCGAACAGCGGATCCTCAGCCTCTTCCACAACCCGGCCGACACCGAAGCCCCCTACGGCCCCTCTTGCGCAAGACGAGCTGCGGCGTCGCGTACGCCCACGGCGAGGCCGACTACAACAGCCACTACGGCATCCGCGAACTCTGCGACATCTGCCCCTCCGCCCAACTCGACCTGTGCGCCGGCGCCTGGAAGGCCCCGGATCTCGCCGTGGTGACCGCCGAGGCACGCCAGCTGGGCGCGATCGGCAACGTGGAGGTGGACGAACGCGCCATCATCGTCAAGGGCCTGGACGAGCAGCCGCGCTACTACCTGCAGCACGGCTACGGCTACCAGTGCCACGACCGGGCGAAGCCGCACCACCACCGCCGACACGGCCGTGCCGACATCGACTGGCCGGCTCCGACCGAAGAGGTGCGGGGCGCAGCCAACGGTTGCCGCCTACGGCACGTTGACACGTGTCTGTCGACATGTTGCTATGAGGCGCCGCCCAGCCGGACCTGGGTCGCGTTGCGTGACGATCGACGGGTCCAGCACCGGATCGACGGACACGTGACCGAGGCGGCTTCCGATGTCGCTCCCGGAGCGGCGCCCCCGAGCCCGGAGCGAGGACCCATGCCGCAGCGCGCCGCGACCATCGTCGGCGGCGGGGTCGGCGGCCTTGCGGCGGCCATCGCTCTGCACCGCCGGGGCTGGCGCGTCGAGGTGCTGGAACGGGCCCAGAAGTTCGCCGAGATCGGCGCCGGCATCTCCTTGTGGCCGAACGCGCTCCACGCGCTGGAGGTGCTCGGCCTGGCCGGCACTGTCCATGCGCTCGGTGCCGTCGAGGCGGTGGGCGGCGTACGCGACCACCGGGGACGCCGGCTGTCCCGTGCGGACAATGCGGAGCTGGCGCGCCGCTTCGGCCATCCTCTGGTGGTCCTGCATCGCGCGGACCTGTTGCGGGCGCTCACCGAGGCGCTGCCCGCGGACAGTCTGCGATCGGGCAGCGAGGTGCACGCGGTTCGCGACGACGGCCAGTGCCTTGTCATCGATCACCGTGGGGGCGAGTCCCGGGCCGACCTCGTGGTCGGTGCCGACGGGCTGCGCAGTACGGTCCGCCGCGCCCTGTGGCCCGACGCTGCCGGCCCCCGGTACGCCGGCTATACCGCCTGGCGCATGGTCACCGAGCCCCTCTCCGAACCGCCATCCGAAGGTGCCGCGACGTGGGGGCGCGGGGCGAGACTCGGCTACACGGCGCTGCCGGGCGGGCGGATGTACTGCTTCGCGACCGCGTCGCTGCCGGCCGGATCGGCCTCCGCGCCGTCCGAGCACGCCGAACTGCTGCGCCGGTTCGGGTCCTGGCCGGATCCCATCCCCGAGCTGCTGGCCGCCGTCCCGGCGGATGCGGTGCTCCGACACGATCTGTACGACCTGCCGCCGCTGTCCTCGTTCGTCCGCGGCCGGGTCGCGCTGCTGGGCGACGCGGCCCATGCCATGACCCCCAACCTGGGCCAGGGTGCGTGCCAGGCGCTGGAGGACGCGGTCACCCTCGCCCACTGCCTCGACGGCGCCCCGGACGTGGCCGCAGCCCTCCGCTCGTACGACCTGCAGCGCCGCCCGCGGACCCAGGCCATCACGCGCCGCTCCGCCCGGCTCGGCGCGGTCGGCCAGCTGTCGTGGCCACCCGCGGTGCTGCTGCGCAACACGGCCGCCCGACTGACGCCGACGCGGGCGACGCTGCGTTCCATGACACCGGTGCTCGGGTGGACCGCGCCCGGTGCCCCGGTGACCACGACGGAGAACGAGAGCCACTGATGCCGGACTGGACCTATCACCCGCTGCGCGGCCCGGCCGCCGCCGTCCTCGGCAGGCGCCGCTCGCAGCTCACCGCACTGCGGCTGCTGGCCTCGGTCGGCTCCCGTCCCGCCGGCGCGCGGCTGATCGCCCGCGGGTTCGGCCACCGTCATCCGCCGGAGCGACTCGCAGGCGATATAGCCGGTGTGCCCGTGACCGTTCGCCTCGGCATAACCGTTCCGCCTGCGCTCGCCCGCGACGCGGTGCGCGCCATGCATCCGCTCGGTGCAGGTGTCGTCGAGGTGTCACCCGTGTCGGCAGCCGACGTGGAGACCGTACGCGAGGCCGCTGCCGGCCGCTCGATCCCACTGGTCGTCGGCGCCTGCGACCCGGAGGCCGAGGCCGACCTCGAGCCCCATGTCGACGGCTTCACCCGCAGCGACGACCCGCACGTGGTCCACGTGTCCGACCCCTCGGTCACCGACGCGGCCGCAGCACTCAAGGAGCCGGGCACCGTCGTACTCGCCCGGCCCGGGGTGCTCGTCGAGGCCGGACCCGGCTGGTTCGCGCGGGTCACCGAGGCAGCCACGCCCACCGCGCCCGCTCCGGTGCTACGGGACGTCGGCCGCGATCCCCGCCGCTGGCCCGCCTGGTGGTGGGCGCTGCTCGTCGGGCTCGGCATGACGGGCGCCGGACTCGGCGCAGCGGCGATCACGCTCGGGCCGGTGCTGCTCTGGTACGACCGCCACTACCTCGGCATGACGGTGCACGAACTGCATGCCGTCAACCATCACCTCGTACACTTCCTCCAGCACGACCGGATCACCATGGCCGGCACGATGGTGGCGACCGGCGCCCTCTACACCGGCCTCGCCCTGGGCGGGATCAGACGCGGCTGGCCCTGGGCCCGCGAGGTATATCTGCTCTCGGGTGCGATCGGCTTCCCCACCGTGTCCTACTTCCTGGCCACCGGCTTCGTGGAACCCCTGCACACGGCCACCACCATCGTGCTGTTCCCGATGTTCGTGGCCGCGGTCCGCCGGACCCCGCACGCCCCCAGGTGGCGCCTGGCGCCCGAGGGGCCGGAGGAGGAACGCCGGCGGGCGCTGGCCGGCCAGCTGCTGCTGATCGTCACGGGAGGAGGGCTGTTCGTCGGCGGAGCGGTCATCTCGGTGGTCGGTCTGACCGGCGTCTTCGTGTCGAGCGACCTGGCCTTCCTGGGCACCAGCACGCAGATGCTGGAAACCGTCAGCCCCCGGCTCGTGCCCTTCGTCGCCCATGACCGCGCGGGGTTCGGCGGCGCCCTGATGGCCGCCGCGGTGGCTATCACTCTGCTCAGCGCGTGGGGCTGGCGCCGGGGCGAGGCCTGGGTGTTCTGGACCCTGGCCGCGGCGGCGGGCGCCGGCTTCCTGCCGGCGGTCGTGGTGCACGGCACGATCCACTACACGGACTTCCTTCACCTTGCGCCGGTCTACGTCGGCATCATCATGACCAGCACCGGCCTGTTGCTCGCGCGTCCGTACCTCTGCGCCAAGACGGGGGCCGCACCGGAAGAGTGACGGGCAACCACGGCGCACCAACGGCGGCACCGTCCACCGCGACGACTTCATGAAGGCAGACCGTCACCTCCACCGGCAACAGAGACGTGCTGCGCCAGGCGCGCCTCGCCCTTGACGTCGTCAAGATCCTCGAGCACCACCAGCTGGGCGTCGGCATCGCGCAGATCATCCGCGAGGCCCGTCTCGCCCGAGAACAGCTGGTCCGATCCTGACCATGCTGTGCGAGGAGGAGTTCGCCAAGCCGCTCGCTGACGGCATCTACGTCCCCGGTCCCGCCAACCGCCTCGCCGCCGGCCCGGACGATGTAGGTATCCAGCTGCAGCGCAGCCTCGCGCTTGCCCGCGACAGCATCGGCGCCGCCGTCTACCTCAGCCGCTACATCGACGGCGAGGTCCGCATCACACAGATGGCCGACGGGCCCGTAACCCCCTCCGTCAACGAGTGGGTCGACTTCCGCGCGGCCTCGCATGCCGGCGCCGTCGGCAAGTGCCTGCTCACCCAGCTCGACCACGACAGCCGAGCCGACCACCTCGCCCGCCACACAACCGCCCGGCTCACCGGCCGCACCATCACCAACAGCCGCACTCTCTTCGAGACGCTCGACCGCCTCGCCCCAATGAGCCGGTCTTCGACCTTCGTGAGTACTCCCTCAGCGTCGTGTGCTCCGCCGTGCCCATCACCACCGGGACTGAGGCCGGCAGCCTCGCCCTGTCCTTCCCCATCGCCAGCGAGCGCCGCCTGGACGGTGCTACCGAAGCCCTCGCGCGCAAGGCCGTCCCCGTCCTGCTCACTCTCCTACTCGTCGGCGCGCTCCCACCCGGAAGCCCCGATCAGGACACCAACCCCCTGCTCGACAGCACCAGCGCCATCCTCACCACAGACACCCTCAACCATCTGCGCAGCATGTTCCGAACCCCCCTCACCACCGCGAACGCCATCCAGCAAGCCGCCTTCGCCCGGGCCCCGGGACCTCACCTGGTCACCGACGCCGCCCGTGCGGCCCTGTTTCTCTTCGACGCGGACCCATCCCCCGCCGTCATCGCCGCACAGCCCCCGCTAGCGCTCCCCCACACCTACGCCACGCCCACGCCGACACCGCTGATCGAAGCCCCGGACTCACTTGGATACCTATCCGCCGATCGCGTCCCGGCCGATGGACTGCTCGTCTTCCACACATGAGCGCCAACCACACCCAGCCCACTGCAGTCTGCTCTGCGGCACTCCCGAGTATCAGCCCTGCCTGCGCCCAGACATCGGCGGCCCCGACGAACGCGCACCAAGTGCATAAGACGGGACCTGAATTTGTTTACAAAACACAGCAATTGCCGCGGTTCTTCCCGTCGGGCGGAGTCCGCGGGTGCCGACGCCCCGGCCCCACAGCGGGTGTCGCCGGCGTGGGTGACTGGGGATCGGTCGGCGTGCTCGCCGTCGTAGCCGACGAACCGTGTGGCCGCATCAACGTCTGACGGCTGCGAACCCCGTTCATGGCTGATCGCGCGTTGTTCTGGGCGCGACGCGAACGGTCGGTATCCGACTCCGACACTTCCCACGCCCGCGGGGAGAACTTTCGGCGAGCTGTTCGCGCGGGACTTCGCCGGAACACACCGCCCGACGGGGAGGGCGGCGCTGGGCCGGCGCTAGTTGTCGCTGTGGCTGAGCGCCTCCGCGTTGAGAACCTGTGACTTGCGGCCGAACGACGCAGGGTCACAGACGTGCGGCTTTCCGGCTTGGCGGCAGCGAAGAGCACCAGGTCCTTGCAACGAATCGATTCTTCATCGCGCTGCTGCTCACGCTGATCCGGCCCGTCGCGGAGGCACCCGGGCGGGCATACGCCCCGTCCCGAACCGGCAGGCAGCCCTCTGGCCATGCGTGAGTTGAACGCCTATATGATCCGGCTCCCGGCTCCAGTGCTGATCATCCCGGGGGGGATCTTGTTCTTCACAACACACAACCGAGCACACAGACGACGCGCCCGACGGCTTCGGGCCAGTACCGCGCTCGCACTCTTCGGAACGGCGCTGCTGGCGCAGCCCGCGGCGGCGGACGATACGGCGCTGCCCCGGGTGCAGGCCCTGCCTCGTGCCGACTTCACCGGTGACGGTTTGGGCGACGTGTTCTTCCGCAGGGCTGACAGCAGGTTCTATGTCACCAACTCCGCCGGTGGGTCGACCTACCAGTACTTCGTCATGCGGGACTATCCGGAGCGCGACCTCCACAAGGATGTCATCCCTATCGGTGACCAAGACGGGGACGCGAACCACTGGCCCGAGTTCCTGACCCTGTCGATGAACGGAACTCTCACTCTCGCGCGCAACACCAGCGAGAACGCCGGCGCCATCGGCGCCGCAAGCTGGTCCGGCCGTGGCTGGCAGATCTACAACAAGGTGTTCTCACCTGGCGATCTCAACGGCGATGCCAGGGCGGACCTGCTGGCCCGCACGCCGAACGGCGACCTGTACTTCTACCCGGCCACCGGCGACCTCTCCGCGCCCTTCGGCGCCCGGACAAAAATCGCCTCAGGCTGGCAGACCTACGATCAGGTCGTCGGCGTCAGCGACAACAACAGTGACGGCATCGGCGACGTCATCACCCGCACGACGGGAGGCGAACTGTACTTCCACGCCGGCACGGGCAACACAGCCCAGCCCTTCGCGCCGGCCGCCATGGTCGGTGCAGGATGGAACCTCTACAACCAGATCGCCGGCGGCGACGACATGACCGGGGACGGCAACGGCGACCTCGTCGCCCGCACCCCCGACGGAACGCTGTACCTCTACCAGGGCGACGGCGCGGGAAGGTTCAGCACCCGCGTCCTGCACCGCAACGCCCACAACTGGCAAGAGGCGGAACTGATCGCCTCCGCCGGAGGCAACTCGGCCTACGGCAAGCCCGGCATCCTCGCACTCGACAGCCAGGGCACCCTCTACTCGTATCGAACCGTCAACAACGGCCTGTTGGCGGCCCGCAAGCAGGTACCCGCCCCCTACCGCTGCGGCACCGGACCCGGCACCAGGATCGCCCTTGCCTCGGACCTCGCCGCCGACGGCCTTCCGGACACGCTGATCCTCTGCAACAACCAGCTGACGTACGGCTCCGAAGGCCAGTACAGCGTGGGTAGCGGATGGGGCGTCTATTCCGCGCTCACCGGTCCCGGCGACCTGAACGGGGACGGACAAGGCGACCTACTCGCACGCGACACGTCCGGTGCCCTCTGGTTCTACCGCGGCATCGGCGACTACCTGGTAACCGCCTTCGCCCCCCGGGTGAAGGTCGGAGGCGGCTGGAACGCTTACGACAGCATCGTCGGCGCCGGAGACTACACAGGTGACGGCCGCACCGACGTCGTCGCTCGCACTCCCACAGGAACTCTCTACCTCTACGAAGGCACAGGCAACGGCACGGCGCTGTTCAAAACACGTGTGAAGGTCGGCGACGGCTGGCAGATCTACAGCAAGCTCGCGGCCATCGGTGACATCAACGGCGACGGCAAAGGCGATCTTCTCGCGGCCGACCGCAACGGCACCCTCTACTCCTACAGCGGCACAGGCGTGGGCACCGGCCCGGCGACGTTCCGCCCTCGCTTCAAGATCGGAGGCGGCTGGAACGCCTATCGCAACCTGTACTGACAACGCGCCTCAGAGGGGTCGGCACCTTCAGCGTCGGCTGCGGGCTCGTCTCCCGGGGCGGTCCGGCCGATCGGCGGCGTCGACCCACATCGTGTGCGTGCCGTCTTGACCCACGGTCAGCCCGTGCCGTTCCACGCCAGGCCGACCGAGCGTCTCCCACCGTCCGTACGTCGCGGCCACCTCGTCCCACAGACGCCGCGGGCCAGCCTGCGTGACGGTGAACTCGTCCGCTTGGCGCCCGTCGTAGTCGACAGTGGCCCACGACGGGCTGCTGGCGTCCTCGAGCTCGAGACGGGCGTGCGCGTGCTCACCGCTGGTGTCCCACGCGAACGAGGCTCGCCGGGACGGTCAGGCCGATGTGGAACTCGGCGGCCAGGTCACCGCCGGCGACAACACACGGCGACAGCCCGCTGCGCGAGACCGTGCTGCGCCGCCAACCGCCCGACCCTAGACCCCGCCCCACACCCGGGTTATGGGCCCTGGGGCCCACTCTCCGTGATCCAGGACCAGAGCCGTACGACTCCCCGCTACGGTCTACGGCCATGGGCAACTGGCATGACGGCAGGGGTGCGTTGATGATCCCGGGCCGCGACGCTCCGGTGGATCTGCTGATAGCCGCCTCGTACCGGGCACGCACCCGCGGTCTGCTCGGCCGTGATGGCATCGACGGCGCGATCATCCTGACCCCGTGCGCCGGCGTGCACACCTTCCGGATGCGCTTCACCATCGATGTGGCCTATCTGGACAAGCAGTTGCGCGTCCTCGACGTCCATACGATGAAGCCGGGGCGGCTGGGCATGCCGCGCCTGCGCTCGCGCCATGTGCTGGAGGCGCGGGCGGGGGCGATGGAGGAATGGGGGCTGCGTCCGGGCGCACGGCTCGCGATCGAGCCGCGGTAGGGACCGCCGGGCCACGGCGCCGGGCTACGGCGGCCCCGAGCCGAGCAGCGTGACCGCCCCGTACACCCCCGAGGCGACGGCCGGCAGCCCCACCACTGCTGCGGCCGTCCGCAGCCGGAGCCCCGCAAGCGCCACCGCGGCCGGGAGCAGCAGCGGGAAGGCGGGTATGATCAGGCGCGGCCGGGAGCCGAAGTACGCGGCGCCGATGAACGAGATGACGACGGTGCCGATCGCGTACACGAGGACGGGCAGCGGCTGCCGCTGCCTGACGCTCAGCCACACCGTCCAGCTCAGCAGCGCGAGGGCGGCGATCAGCCCGATTCCGGCAAGGGATACGGCCCGGTCAGCTGCTCGCCGACGAAGCGGGCGAGCGCGAGCCCTCCGTCGATGGTGTTGCCCCAGGCCGCCTGGACCTCGAAGTACCCGGTGGGGCTGCCCTCCCGGACGGCCACGAAGATCACGTACGCCAGCCAGCCCAGTGGTGCGAGCCCCGCTCCCACGGCCATCCGCCAGGTCGGGCTCCCGCGGACCAGGCTCACCAGCGCGGTGATCCCGAGGGCCGCGATGAGCGCGACGGCCGACGGTCTGGTGAGTCCGGCAAGCGCGCACAGCGCCCCTGCGAGGATCCAGCGGCCGGTCAGCACGGCGAAGAGCGACCAGGCTGCGAGGGCGGTGAAGAGCGTCTCGGTGTACGCCATCGACTGCACGAACGCCGTCGGATACACCCCCCACAGCACCGCGAGCAGCACTCCGGCCCGCTGCCCGGCGATATGCGCCCCGACGGCGTGGATCCCCCAGGCGGCGGCGAACGCCGCGACCCACCCGATCGCCAGCCCCGCGGTCGCCGCGTCGACCGGGAGGACCGCCGAGACGCCCGCTCCAGGGCGGGCAGTAAGGGAAAGAAGGCGAGATCGGAGTGGACGCTCCCGGTGGGGAGCCGCACCTCGTACCCGTATCCGTTCTCGGCGATCCGGGCGTACCAGACGGAATCTCAGCGCCCCTTGAGCCGGTGCAGCCCGTCCTTCCTCTGGGCGGCTGCGAACGCCGCGAGAATCACCGTCCCGACCAGCCGTACGGCCGCGTATCCGAGGAGCGCGGGTGCGGCAGCGGGGACTCTGCGCGGACGGGGGGCTGGGGGCCGCTGGGACATGTGCCCGATTATCCCGTGCACGTCCCTTCCCGGGGCCGTACGTCGCGGCCATGGCCGCAGCCGGCCGGACAGGACAGGACACACGAACTGTGTCGTGCATCACACAGGGCAACCAGTCTGGTGCGCGGCTCGGTTCAGGGTGAGTAAGGGCACCGGGCGCGCAAGCGCAGAACACAAGGACTGCGGTGGGTAGTTGGACGCGGTGCAAAAAGTTCGTGGCCAGTGCGCCGTGGCTGCTGAGCGGCGATCTCGGTCGACGTACCCCTGTGTCGGGCCGGCGCAGGACCGCGGCGTTTCCGTATGTCGTCCGACGAGAAATTTCTTGAGTCGGAACTCAAGGTGCCCTCGTGATGTCGCGACTCGGGATCACCGCTTCGGTCGCATTCCCTTGCGCTGTGCCTTCGGTTCGGGATTGCGGCTTGCACTGCCCGGGACGGACATCACCGAAGTTCACGGGGCCGCGACAAAGTCGCGTGCCCGTTCATTGATGGGTTCAGGAGAAAGATGGGGACAACGTTGATACGCAGACCTCATGGATATGTGGCGAGCGCCATCGCCATCGGCATGGCTGTGTCGCTCAGCTCGGGTTTGGTCGGCGGGGCTGCTGCAGCGCCGTCGAGCGGTGGCAAGGGCGTGAGTGAGGGCTTCCTCCGGAGTTCCGGTGCGCAGGCGAGCACGGTGACGCTGATCACCGGAGACCGGGTCATGGTGGACGGCTCCGGCCAGGTCACCGGGGTAGAGCGGGCGAAGGGTCGGGAGCGGATACCGTTCTCGGTCCGGGAGGTGGCCGGGCACACGCACGTGGTCCCCGGCGACGCGGAACTGCTGCTGGCACAGGGCAAGTTGGACGCACGGCTTTTCGATGTGACGCAGTTGGTGGCGGACGGCTACGACGACGCGCGCCGTTCCGACCTGCCCCTGATCGTCACCTTCCGGAACAGCGAGGCGCCCTCGACGAACCGGTTCACCGGGGCCGGGGCGCGGTTCGGCCGTGCGCTGCATGTCGTCAACGGTATGGCGATGGAGGCCGTCAAGAAGCGTGGCAGCGAGTTCTGGGACGCGGTGACCGGCGCCGGTGGCAGGGGTCGGGCGCCGTCGGAGTTCTCCGCTTCGACGGCGGTGGAGAAGGTGTGGCTGGACGGCAAGCGCCGGGCCAGTCTCGACAAGAGCGTGCCGCAGATCGGTGCTCCGACGGCCTGGGCCGCCGGCTACGACGGCACGGGCATCAAGGTCGCGGTACTGGACACCGGGGTCGACAAGACCCACCCCGACCTGGAGAGCCGGGTGATCGCGGAGCAGAACTTCTCCGAATCCCCGGGCACCGGTGACAAGTACGGCCACGGCACCCACGTGGCGTCCATCGTGGCCGGGACGGGCGCCAAGTCCGGCGGCACGTTCAAGGGCGTCGCCCCAGGCGCACAGATCCTCAACGGCAAGGTCCTGAGCGACTTCGGTGAAGGCTCGGAATCCGGCATCATCGCGGGCATGGAGTGGGCGGTGGCACAGGGTGCCGAGGTCGTCAATCTCAGCCTCGGCGGCGAGGACACCTCCGACATCGACCTGATGGAGGAGGCGGTCAACCGGCTCTCCGCCGAAACCGACGCGCTCTTCGTCGTGGCGGCCGGCAACAGCGGCGAACTCGGCGAGCGAACGGTCAACTCCCCGGGCAGCGCCGCGGCCGCGCTCACCGTCGGTGCCGTGGACAAAAACGACCAGCTCGCGGACTTCTCCAGCCGCGGCCCGCTCATCGGTGACGGCGGCATCAAGCCCGACCTGACCGCGCCCGGCGTCGCCATCACGGCCGCTTTGGCCCCCGGGAGCCTGTTCGAGGGCGATGCCCCCTCCGGCACACCGGGCTACGTCGCACTCGACGGTACGTCCATGGCGACCCCGCATGTCGCCGGTGCCGCCGCCATCCTGGCCCAGCAGCATCCCGACTGGGACGGCGAGCGCATCAAGGCGGTTCTGACCGGTTCCGCGGAGCCCGCCGCCTACAGCTCCTTCCAGCAGGGCACCGGCCGCACCGATGTGGCCCAGGCCATGAAGCAGAGTGTCATCACCGGCGAGCGATCGCTCGACTTTGGCAAGCAATCGTGGCCGCACGATGACGACACACCGGTGACCAAGAAGCTCACCTACCGCAACTTCGGCTCAGAGCCGGTCACCCTCGACCTGTCCGTCGAAGCATGGTCGGCTGACGGCAAGCCCGCCGCTGAAGCCATGTTCACCGTCATGCCCCAGCGGCTCACCCTCCCGGCGGGCGGCGAGGCAAGCGCCGCTGTGACGGCCGACACCCGCGCGGGCAGCGCCGACGGCACGTTCGGCGGCTCGGTCAGTGCCACCTCCGTTGACGGGAAACTCAGGGTGCGCACCGCCATCGGGGCCGAGCGCGAGGTCGAGTCGTACCACCTGACGCTCAAGCACCTCGACGAGCACGGCGCACCCACCGGCGACGGGGTCACCAACGTCCACAGTCACGACAGGAGCTTCTACGCCTCCTACGCCGACGAACAGGACGGCGAGGTCACCGTCCGGCTGCCCAAGGGCGACTACACCCTCAGCAGTGGGATCCACCCGCTCGGCGACATCGCAGTGCTGCTCCAGCCGAAACTGCGACTGGACGCGGACACCACCGTCGTCGTCGACGCCCGCAAGGCCAAGCCGGTTCAGATCACCGTGCCCGACCCCGCGGCCAAATCCGTCGAGGCCAGGATCTGGGCCGGCTTCAAACGGGGCGAAGGGCAGCGCAAGGGCCTCTACAACTATCTCTTCGCCGACTTCCGGGACGTGAGGGTCGGACAGCTTGGCGCCGCGCTCCCCGCGGACGAGGCGTACGCCCACTACTCGGGGAACTGGAGCCGGGACGGCGAGGGCGCGCCGGTGAACTACCACCTTGCCTGGAATCGCACGGGCCGGCTGGACGGCTTCAGCGCAGCGCCCAAGAAGAAGGACCTCGCCAAGGTCGACATGCTGGCCGGTTCACCCGCCGCGGGCAGGGTCGCAAAACTCCAGATCAACCCCGTCACCCCCCGCGGAGAACTGGTCTATACGGATCAGGCGGAACCGGATCTGCCGCACCGCAGGACCGACTACGTCCTCGGCAACGGCATCAAGTGGTCCTACCACATGTGGATGTACGCAAGGGCCGAAGACGGCTCCGAGGACATCGACTCGAAGCTCGTAAGCGTGCCCAGGACCTACCGAGCCGGCAAGAGCTACACCGAGCGATTCAACATCGGGGTCTTCGGCCCGGCCCTGGGCGACAGGCGAACCGAACCGCTCGGTGAAAACCCCGGTATCGCGCGCAACGGGAACACCATCAGGGCTTACCTGCCGCTGTTCGGCGACGGCTCCGGGCACTGGGGTAACAGCAACTACCTCACGGTGGACGACTCGCTCCAAGTCGACGGCAAGGAAATCCTCGCCTCTTCCGATCCCTCGCCGACCGATGGCGGAGAGTACACCGTTCCCGCCAAGGACAGCGCCTACAAGCTGGCCCTGGACACCAGCCGCGACCCGGCCTTCAGTCCGGTCAGCACCCGGGTGAAGGCGGAGTGGACCTTCCGCTCCGCCGAAACGCCGGAGGGCACCTGGACCGCGCTGCCGCTGTCCGTGGTCCGCTTCTCCCCCGACCTGACCCTGGCCGGCACGGCGAAGGCCGGCCGGCAGTTCAAGGTGCCGTTCCACGTCGAGGGCGCCGCCGCCGGACAGCAGCCCAAGAAGCTCGCCTTCGAGGTCTCGTACGACGAGGGAACCACCTGGCAGCCGGCCAGGGCCGTCGGCAGTGGACACCTGTCGCTGAAGCACCCGGCCAAGGCGGGCTCCGTTTCGCTGCGGGCCAAGTTGACCGACATGCAGGGCAACACGCTGGTCCAGACGATCGAGCGCGCCTACATCCTCACCCAGTAGCATTCTCGACCTTCCACACGGGCCTGCCGGGGGTGGCGTCAACGCCACCCCCGGCAGGCCCGTTGGCACTGCACGGGCGGTGGGCCGGGATTCTCCAAGCCCGTTTACCTCGGCGTTTCGCCGGTGGTTTCGCACCTCATGAAAGCGCTCGTCGGCGATCCGGCCGACGAGGTCTCCGACCTGCGCCCTTGGCGGTGCATCGGGTGGGCGATGCGGCCGGTCGATGCGGAGGAACAGCAGGCCGGTGGGCTGGCTGCCGTGGTCGATCAGGCACTGCCACCAGGCACGGACCGCGCGGACGGGGCACGTCGCCGGGTTGGCCTGTGTACTCCAGTCCCTTGGCTCGGGTTGCGTGATTTTGCGGTTGGCGGGCGGCCGCGATGGGGGACGGGGAGCTCGCTGAATGTCTTGGGTCGTTCGCTGATGTGGCGTCGAAGGTGTCGGTGGCGACACCAAAGGTCCACACCGAAAGGAACAATTCGGAAGCGGCCCGACTGGAGCCCTCCGTCGGCGCACTCGAACTCGAGCCTCTGGCCTGCCGTCCGCGTATCTCGCTGAGTAGTTCCTCGGCGTCGCGCAGATGACGGTGGCCCGGCTCCAGGGCGCGGCGGGCGTCGTCGGTGATCCGTACCAGAGTGTCGGCGGCCTCACTGGGCCGGCCGATTGCTACCAGGACACGGCCTGGTCAAGGCGGGTGCGAAGTGTGTGTGGGTGGTCCGCGCCGAGGAGCGCTGTGCGGTCGGCAGCCAGCCTTTCGAAGCCGGCAAGTGCCTCGCTGGCCCGTCCTCCACGGGCTGCGAATGATGCCAGGCTGCTTCGGATGGCCAGCGTGTGAGGGTTCGAAGGGCCCAGGCACGCGGCGCCTTCGTCAGCAGCTCACGCATCTCTCGGTCGGCGGGCGCGAGTTCGCCTTGCCGTGCGGTGCACCGGATGAGGCTGCGGTGGGTGGCGATTGTCTGCGGATGGGCTGCCCCCATGAGGCGCAACCGGTGCTCGTGGAGCGTCTGCAGCTGTTGCACTGCGGTGCCGGCGTCGCCACCCTCGTCAATGCAGTGCGCCAGCTTGGTTTCGTTCCCGTGAAGTAGCAGCGTTTGATCCGCGGTTTGGGCAGCAGTTGGTGATCTTGAGTGCTGCAGTTGCTCACGCGAAATGACGTCACCGTGGTGGGGTGCCACCGAAGTACGGCAGAAGCGGCCCGCGTTCTTGATCACCGGTCGTTAGACTTCTGAGGTTCGCGCTGGCGGCTGACGGTTCTCGGGGGGGCGGGTGGCGTCGATCGACCGGACGGCGTACCCGAGGTTCGCGCGTGCAGTGTCGGCCCGGTCGTTGATGAAGGGGTTCACGGATCGCGTGGTCGGCGAGTGGAGGAGGGCTGCGGTGTCTGAAGGCCAGGCTGTGGGCGATGACCGGTGGGCAAGGTGGCCAGAGCCGTGGGCGGGCACAGATTGCGACATGCGTACGGTCCTGGGCGCGATCCCGCGGGAGGTCAAGGACGAGTTCAGGTACGACGAGATCCCTTGGAAGCGGTTTCCGCACTTCTACGGCCCGGGCGAGGAGATTCCCGGTCTCCTTGCGACGCTCGCCTCCGAAGATGCCGAAGCCGCCGGCAAGGCTTTGTGGCAGCTGTGGATAGATCTTCACCACCAGGGCAGCACGATCGCGGTGGGAGCATTGGCGGTGCCGTTCCTGCTCCGGATCGCGGCTACCGGGTCCCCCGGGCTCCGCGTGGAAATCCTTCGGCTGGTTGCCGAGATCGGACGATGTCAGCACCTTGGGGACGGATCGCGTGAAGGCCTTCTCCAGGTCGCTGAGGATCCATTGGTAATGGAGGGCACCACGGAATGTCCGGTGGACTGGACGATTCAGGCCGCTCGCGATGCCATCACGGGCGACCTGCACCTCCTGTTCCCTATTCTCTCTGACCCCGATCCCGATGTACGCTCCGCGACCGCCTTCGTCCTGGCGGCGGCGATCAGGGAGATTCCATGCGTCTCCTCGGCCCTGCACCACAGGCTGGCCGTGGAAAGCGATCCGGTGGTCCAGGTGAGCTTGATCCTGGCGGTCGCCCAGCTCGCCCGGGAACACCAGGATGCACACGCTCGCGCGTGGGCCCGGGACCTGTGGTCGGATCCTGGCCGATCGCCCGAGATCCGCATCGGCGCCGGTCTCGCCTGGTTGTGCCTGGTCGCCGACCCCGTCCCTGACGAGCTCCGCGCCCTCCTGACCGACCCGAGTACCGACCAACGCAGCGATCTCCTTCAGCGGGTGCCATGGCTCCCGCCGGTCGACTCCAACAGCGGACTGCGCCGCTGCATCCACGAAATGCTCACGCCGAATATCCCCTGGAACAGCGTTTGACGGCCCTCTGTCGGCGTACAGGCTCAGCTGGCCCTGGCAAGATTTCCGTGAAGTCGGGGTGTGCGTCCGTGCGCCGGTGACGCTCCGTCATGGGTAGTGGCGTCGGAGCTGGGCTGTGAGGATCACGCGGTGGCGGAGCAGCGGGACTCCGGCGCGGCCGGCCATGAGCCGCTTCTGGAGTTTGACGTCGGTGATGCGGCCCTCGTTGACGCCGGAGTTGAACGGGGTGGTGCTGCCCTGCACGACCGCCGCTTGGTCCTCGCGGATGGCCTTGGCCAGGCTGGCCAGTGCCGGGAGGCGGGAGGTTGTGAGTTTCTCGAGCCAGTCCGGGGGGCGTTGGTGTCGCGGGCATCGAGCATGGCGGCGAACTGACGTACCAGGTCGTGGGTGTGGTCCAGCTCGTGGCAGTGTGCGAGCAGCCGGTTCAGCCGCGCTGCGGTGTACAGGCCGCGCGGTCCTCAACGATGGTTCCGCAGGCATGTCATCACAGGGGGACGACGACCAGGGCGGTGTCGTCGGTCTGGCCGTCGGGCGGGAGGAGGTCGACCAGGAGGGTGTCGGCGAGGGCATCGGGATCGGTCGCGTCGCAGCGCGTGAGGGAGCGTGCGAGCCGCCCGAGGCCGGTATCGATGTCTTCGCGGCGGCGTTCGATGAGACCGTCGGTGTACAGCACGAGTACTGCACCCGCGGCAAAGGGCACGGTGGCCTCGAACCGTGACGAATGTTCCGGGTAGGCGGCGAGTGGAGGGTCGGTGACCTGGTCCAGGAACTCCACGGCGCCGTCCGGCCCGCGGAGGGCCGGCGGGGGGTGGCCGGCCCTGCTGTAGGTGACGGTGAGAGTTTCCCAGTCGATGAACGCACTTGTCACAGTCGTGTTCTCGGCGCCGTCGACGGAGCGGGCGTACATCCCCAGGATTTCCAGGGCCCGTGCGGGGCCGCTGGTG
The DNA here is from genome assembly GCF_040296405.1 of Streptomyces sp. NPDC002133. Classification (NCBI taxonomy): domain Bacteria; kingdom Bacillati; phylum Actinomycetota; class Actinomycetes; order Kitasatosporales; family Streptomycetaceae; genus Streptomyces; species Streptomyces sp. NPDC002133. Next base: position 34,318 of record NZ_JBEOXF010000071.1, read on the forward strand.
ACCCGAGATGCGGCACTGAGGGCGCTCCGCAGCTCTCCCATGACGCCGGCCGCGGAGAGGCCGTGGCCTACGACGTCGCCGACGGCTATCGCGACGCGGCCATCAGGCAGGTCGACCAGGTCGTACCAGTCGCCGCACACGTGCAGCGTGTCGACGGCAGGCCGGTAGCGTACGGCCGCTGAATGGCGCCCCAACGGGCGGGGAGCGGGCAGCATCGCCTCCTGCAGGCTCAGGGCGACTTCGCGGGCGCTGATGAGGTCCGTGACGTCCTGCACCCGGTGGAGCACCAGCACCAGTCGCCCCTCCGGGTCGAACAGCGGGATGTTGGTCGCGGTCAAGTAGCGCTCTTCCCCTTTGCCTCGCTCACCGGATTGCTCCATGAAGTAGCGCTGAAGGTCCATGACGTCGCGTAGGCCGGACTCGATCACACGACGTAGTGACGCCTCGATGTTGCGCACCACGACCGCGTCCTGCTCCACGCGTTCGGCGAGGTCGTCGGGCAGGTAATGGCCGATGACTTGCTCGCGGGTGCGGCCCGCGAGCTGCAGAAACTCCTTGTTGGCGTCCGCGTAGACGAGCTGCGGGGTCAGTAGCGCCGTCGGCCCGGGAGAGGCCTGAAACACCGTCGTGTAGTCGATCTCCAGTCCTGTCATCCGTTCCGCCTCCACACCGCTACCGTGCCCCTGGGAAGCCGGGCAGGTCACGCGGGCAGCCCACGGGCGGTCGGCACACGCTGGGAGAACTCGTGCGCCTGCCCAGCTGGACGTACCGGCCCCACGCTGCACCTAGCTCCAGCATCACCCCCGGGTCTACGGAGCGGCAACCGGGACATCGGCAGGTCACGGCGTCTCGCCGGCCCGTGCGCGGTACTCAGCGGACGATTCCGGTCCGTCGATGTCACGAGGCACGTGGCCATGCGCTCCGAAGGAAGGCACAAGGGTTCCCCGGTGCGACTCGCACCTGCGGCCGAGCGCGTCTGGCCTCGGCAGTGCGGCAGTTTGCAGGCACCGCGCGGTGTCCCCCATCAAGGGGGCAACACCTTCACGCAGGATCCGAACCCTGAGCCTCCGCACTGCCGGGATCGGACCAGATGTCGGGCGGTACGACGCCGACGGAGCGTCCGTAGGGGTCGAGGATGTGAACGAGATGCTTGTAGTGCCGCAAGGTGATCACTCGCTCGGCGATGTTGATCTTCGGCTGGGCGGTGGCGACCTGGGTTTCGAAGCGGAGAACGTCTCGACGGAGCGGAGATAGGCCTGCAGGACGAGGTTGTGAGGGCCGCTGAGCGGGGAAATCAATGCGGAGTAGACGCTTCACTGCCACCTGCCCCGCGAGGCCAGTCGTCCGTTTCGACCGGCTCGGGAAGTGCCGGTGCAGCGTGCCGATGCCGACACCGGCGCGGCGGGCGATGTCAACCAGCGACGCCGGCTGTCCTCCTCGCCCCGGTCCAGCGCGCCGGGCCCTGTCCGCGCCGGCACGCGGCTCCCACCAGGGGCACGCGGGGAACCGCTGCCCCTCACGTGCGGCGCCCAGCGCTGAGGCCCGTCCGAACGCGCGGCAGGCACCGCACTGACCGCGGCCCCGGTGCTCTGCGGCGCGCCCGCGGTCGGCTCTGCCGGGCCGCACACATCACCGCCGCGGTGGAAATATGTGGAATTGCTGGGGAACCCTGCTCGCAGCTGAAGAGTGCCGCCATGGACGCATCACTCGAAGAGCCGGCAGGGGAAGAGCGCCTGCGGAACGGCGTGCCCGGCTGCGCGAATCGGTGCGTGCCCGCGCGTAATGGCGCCCGGCCCATGACGATCACGCCCACCGCGAGTGGCGGCGCACGACGTGCAGAGGGACGCTGTCCGGTCCTCGGGCCGCCCTGGTCAGCACCATCGGATGCCGACCGGACTCCGATCACGCTCTGCGTACGGTCTCAACAGGTTCCGAAAGAAGGGATGGAGGTCGCCGCCGGAACCTTGTGTGGTGTCACGGAACAGGCCGATCACATCGACGCGGCGGCGAACCGGAGTGCGGGCCGCTCATGGGCTTGGATGCCCCACTCTGTGTGACCTGCGGATTGTGTGCGAGCGCAGCCTCGCCGATACCGGTTCAATCGTCAAGCGGTCGGGACTCGATGGCAGTGAACACCCCGCTGTTGCGCGGGAGTTCCCAGATGTTGCTGTGTCAAAGTCTTGACGCCATGCCGGGTCAAGGAAAGGCTTCCGCCAGCAACAGCGAAAGGCCTGCCGCATTCGATGGAAGGCCCCGATTCCGGGGCCCGGACAGGAACGGGATACCTGCCATGCCATTGAGTCAACCGCGCCGTAGTCTGAGAGCGCTCTCCACCCTTGCCGTCGTGACAGCCTGCGTCGCGTCCGTCGCGGCCGTGCCCGCCAGCGCGGACGTTCCCCTCTACAAGCGGGCCGGCGCCCCCGCCGAACAGCGCGCCGAGGACCTGCTGAAGCGGATGACGCTTCACGAGAAGATCGGGCAGATGGGCCAGGTCGCCGTCACGCGCATCCAGGGCGACTGCGAGTGGAGTGGCGGCGCGCTCAACGAGACCTGTATGAAGACCGTGCTCGGCGACTACGCGGCCGGGTCGATCCTCTCCGGCGGCGGCATGCCCCCCGCATCCAACACGCCCAAGGCCTGGGCGGAGTTGGTCAACGCTGTGCAGAAGTACGCCGTGGAGAACTCGCGCCTGCACATACCGGTGCTGTACGGCGTGGACGCGGTGCACGGGCACAACAACGTGCTCGGCGCGACGGTCTTCCCGCACCAGATCGGTATGGGGGCCACCTGGGACCCGGGCACCGTCGAGGACTCCGCCGCGGCGACCGCCCGGGCGGTCGCCGCCACCGGCATCGACTGGAACTTCTCTCCCGTCGCCGACCTCTCCCGCGACCAGCGCTGGGGCCGCTACTACGAGACCTACAGCGAGGATCCGCTGCTCGCCGGCACGCTCGCCGCCTCCACCGTCAAGGGCACCGAGCAGGCGAACGGGGCCAAGGAGGTCGCCGCCAGCGTCAAGCACTTCGCCGGGTACTCCGAGCCGTTCAACGGACACGACCGCGCCCCCGCGGACGTCTCCATGCGCTATCTGCAGGACACCCTGCTGCCGCCCTACAAGCAGGCCATCCAGGCCGGCGCGAAGACCGTGATGGTCAACTCCGGTGCCGTCAACGGCGTTCCGGCCACCGCCTCCACGTACCTGCTCACCAAGGTGCTGCGCGATCAGTGGGGCTTCAAGGGCGTCGCGGTCAGCGACTGGGAAGACGTTCGTGCCCTCCAGACCAGGTACAAGATCGCTGCCGACTACCCCGAGGCGATCGCCCTCGCCGTCAACGCCGGCGTCGACATGGCCATGGAGCCGTACTTCGCCAAGGACTGGAGCGAGGGTCTGAAAGCCGCCGTCGACCGCGGACTGGTCTCGGAGCGACGGATCAACCAGTCGGTCAAGCGCATCCTTGCGCTGAAGTTCGAACTCGGTCTGTTCGAGAACCCGTACGTCGACCCGGCGAAGGCCGACGCCGCCGTACTCGGCACCGACAAGGACCTGGCCCGCAAGGCCGCCACCGAGTCGCAGGTACTGCTGCGCAACGAGGGCGGCACACTGCCCCTCTCCGCGTCCGCCAAGAAGATCGTCGTCGCCGGATCGTACGCCGATGACATCAACAACCAGGTGGGCGGCTGGACCATCGGCTGGCAGGGCGTCCCCGCCGGAGTGAAGATCCCCGGCACGACCGTCCTGAAGGGCATCCAGGAAGCCGCCGGAGCCGGCACGCAGGTGGTGCACGCGAAGACCGCCGACGAGGCGGTGGCCCAGGCCGCGGACGCCGATGTGACCGTCGTCGTGGTCGGTGAGAAGGCCGGCGCCGAGGGCCCCGCGGACAACCCGAGGCCCGAACTCACCGCCGACCAGCAGGCCCTGGTCAAGTCGCTCAAGCAGACCGGCAAGCCCGTTGTCACCGTAGTCCTCGCCGGCCGTCCCCTCGTGCTCGGCGACGCCGCCGACACCCAGGCCCTGCTGATGTCCTGGCTGCCGGGCTCCGAAGGCGGCCACGCCGTGGCCGACGTCCTCTTCGGCAAGGCCAACCCCGGCGGACGTCTGCCGGTCTCCTGGCCCAAGGCTCTCGGCAACGACCCGCTGTACTACCAGCAGCTGCCGGGCACCAACGGCGGCCCGGAGTCCCAGTACCACGCCCTGTACCCGTTCGGGGCCGGTCTCTCCTACACCAGCTACTCCTTCGACGGGATCACCCTCGACAAGCCATCGGTCCGCGCGGGCGACAAGGTGAACCTGCAGGTGAAGGTCTCCAACACCGGCAGCCGCGACGGCGACCTCGTCGTCCCGGTCTACGTCTCGCGTCCCACCAGCGATGTGCTGGCCCCGTCCCGCAAGCTGGTGGCCTTCACCAAGGTCCACCTCAAGGCCGGCGAACAGCAGACCGTGCGCCTCACCGTGCGGCCGAACGTCCTCGCGGTCACGCCCGGCGACATCGACGGCGCCGGCACGCAGCGCGTCGAGCGCGGCGCGTACACCTTCACCGCCGGCGAGAAGACCGCCGGCCTGACGGTCCGCTGAGGCTCTGACGATCCATCAGGCCTGAGCCCGTGGGTCGCGCCCGTCAGAAAGGCGGACGCGGCCCACGCTTACGTCCGCTGCGCCGCCGGACCATCTGCTTGCGGCACCATGCGCCCGGCCCAGTCCTCCGCCGTGGCGCCCGAGCTGAGGCGCTCGGCGATGTACGCCATGGTGGTCTGCGCCGTGGCGAGGAACGCGTCCTGGATACCGCCCTTAGCCTTGATCCACCGATCTGATGGCTGTGGATGACTCTTCGGGAAACAAGGAAGTGCCTTGTGACCTGCGATGATGGGAGTTCTTGAGGCTT
>NZ_JBEOXF010000072.1:0-38842 GCF_040296405.1 Streptomyces sp. NPDC002133
AGCGGGCCGCGCTCTCCTCCTGGCCGTTCCACCAGCTCGAAGAACACATCCGCTACAAGGCCCGGCGGGCCGGAGTGCCGGTGATCTGGGTGGACGCCCACTACACCTCGCAGATGTGCCCCCGATGCGGGCACACCACAAGAAACAACCGTCCCGTCCGGGACACCTTCTGCTGTCGTCGGTGCGGGCTCGCCGGCCCCGCCGACCACGTCGCCGGGGTCAACGTACGCAACCGCGCACGCTCGGCGTGGGTTCTCGTCAACGAACCCGTACCACAAAGGACCTGAACACCTCCTTTCGCTGGTAGATGCGACCCGTGACCGCCCTGCCGTAGGGGGCAGTCGGGAGCGCGACAAGGCGCAAACGACAGAGCCAACACGCTCGGTCGTTTACGGCCGAGAAGTTGACCACCCCACCTCGCACGCCGCCGTACGGCTGGTGCGGTCCTTGCCTCAGATCGCGATGGGGCCCGCGCGGGGATTCCTGGTGCCGATGGACGACTTCGCGGCGTGGGCAGAAGGCCACGGCCGCGAACGTCTGCGCCAGGAGGACTTCTACCGTCGGGTGCGGCAACGACACGACCTGCTGATGAACGGTGACACCCCGGTCGGCGGCCGGTGGAACTACGACCACGACAACCGCCGGCCACCGCCGCGGAAAACACCCACCCTGCCCCTCCCCGCCCCCTTCCGGCCGTGCGAGGACGAGATCGACGACGAGGTCCGCCGCGACCTGGACCGGTGGGAGAAGGACGGGGACGTGTCGTTCGTCGGCCGGGACGGGCCGCGCCTGTTCCCCGCGACCCGAACCGAGGCGCGCACCGCCCTGGCACGCTTCATCGCGCACAGGCTGCCCACATTCGGACCCTACGAGGACGCGATGCTGGCCGCCGACCCGGTCATGAGCCACAGTCTGCTGTCATCGTCGCTCAACCTGGGACTGCTCGACCCGGCGGAATGCGTGGAAGCGGCAGAAGCAGCCTGGCGGAACGGCGCCGCCCCGCTGAACAGCGTGGAAGGCTTCATCCGGCAGATCGCGGGCTGGCGCGAGTACGTGTGGCATCTGTACTGGTACTTCGGCGACGACTACCGCTACTCCAACATGCTGCGGCACATCACCGAGTTGCCCAGCTGGTGGAGCGACCTCGACGCCGACAACGTACGGGCGCGCTGCCTGCACACCATCCTGGCCCAGGTGCGTGACACGGGATGGACACACCACATTCCCCGGCTGATGGTGCTGGGCGGCTACGCGCTGCAGCGCGGATGGGACCCGGCCGCTGTCACGGACTGGTTCCACCGCTGCTTCGTGGACGGCTACGACTGGGTCATGGTGCCCAACGTCGTCGGCATGTCCCAGTACGCCGATGGCGGGCGGATGACCACCAAGCCCTACACGTCCGGCGGCGCCTACGTGAACCGCATGAGCGACCTGTGCGGACCCTGCGTCTACCGGCCAGGCGACCGGGTCGGAGAGCACGCCTGCCCCTACACCGCCGGGTACTGGGCCTTCCTCGACCGGCACCGGGCGCGGCTGGAGCACAACCATCGCACCCGCCAGGCCGTGCGAGGTCTGGACCGGCTCGCCGACCTGGACGAAGTCCGCCACCAGGAGCGGGCACGCGGCGACGGACCGCCCTGAACCGACTCTTGTGAACCATCCGGGTAAGCCGCTCCTGAGCCATCGGGGTGAGCAGCGCCCGAAGAAGACGGCGCACCGGGCAGGAATGACCGCATCCGTGCACCTGCCGAAGTCCGAAGTGCTCGGGATACACGGACCAGGACCGAAGGGGTGTCCATGCTCGATACAGGCATGACGCGGGCGACACGTGCCGGCACCGCCGAACGTGCGGGCCGTAACGAGGTCCCGGGCACGGCACACGACGCGGTCATGGCCGTGGACGCCGTCCTTGCGGAGTATCTCGATGCGCGGCTGTACGAGGCCCAAGAGGTGGACGCCGTGTCCGCCCGGGACATGGCGGGCCAGGTCGCTGCATTCGTACAGCGCGGCGGGAAGCGGCTTCGGGCCGCTTTCGTATGGTGCGGGTGGCGGGCCGCCGGCGCAGGTGGCGACCCGAGGACGCCGCTGCGGATCGGGGCGGCCCTCGAGCTTGTCCAGGCATGTGCGCTCATACACGACGACGTCATGGACGGATCGCCGGTGCGCCGGGGAGCGCCGACCGTGCACGCCGACTTCGCCCGGATGCACCGGGCAGGCGCTATGAACGGCTCTGAGGAGCGGTACTCGACCGCCGCGGCCGTCCTCGCGGGTGACCTGGCACTCGCCTGGGCCGACGACCTGCTCACCGAGACCGCGCTCACCTCTGCGTACGGAAGGCAGCTGCACCGCGAATGGCGCGCCCTGCGCAGTGAGATGGTCGCCGGCCAGTACCTGGACCTGCGCGCCCAGGCGGCCGGTTCGTCCGCCGAGGACGACGCCTTGAACATCGCGACCTTGAAGAGCGCGCTCTACACCGTGGAACGACCGCTCGCACTGGGAGCGTGCCTGGCCGGGGCCGGCGCCCGTGCCATGGACGCGCTGCGGGCCGCCGGCCGGTGCGCCGGCCTCGCCTTCCAGTTGCGCGATGATCTGCTGGGCGTGTTCGGGGACCCGGCAGTGACGGGCAAACCCGCGGACGAGGATCTGCGCGGGCGGAAGCTCACGTACCTCCTCGCACTCGCCGTCCGGTTCGCCTCCGAGGCCAGCGACGCAGGGGCGGTCGAAGCACTGAGGCCGAGCGCCGCCGTGCGATCGGATGACGAGGTCTCCCGGATGCGTGCCGCCATGGAGCGCACGGGGGCCCGCGCCGCGGTCGAGGCGGAGATTGCCCTTCTGTCAACTCTGAGCGTGCGCCACTTCGGGGACAGCGGTGCGGATCCCGACGTCCAACGGCAGTTCGCCTCGTTGGTGGAGAGAGCCGTGGGCACCGCGCCTGCCCGGAGCAGGGAGGACTCGTGAAGACCGTCCCAGGGCCGACCGAGCACGTCGTGATCGTCGGTGCCGGCCTCTCGGGCCTCGCCGCCGCCCTGCATCTCCTGGGCGCAGGCCGCCGGGTGACTGTCGTGGAACGGGACGCCGCCCCTGGCGGCCGTGCGGGCAGGCTGGAACTCGGCGGCTACCGGCTCGACACCGGCCCCACCGTCCTGACGATGCCGCACGTGGCCGACGAGGCATTCGCTGCCGTCGGCGACAGCCTGTACCGGCGCGTGGAACTGATCGCGCTGCATCCGGCTTACCGGGCCCGGTTCGCCGACGGTACCCATGTCGACGTCCACACCGACGCCGATGCCATGGAGGCGGAAGTGCGGCGCTTCGCCGGCTCTGCCGAAGCCGCCGGATACCGTCGGCTGCGGTCCTGGCTGGAACGGCTGTACCGGGCGCAGATGCGGCGCTTCATCGACACGAACTTCGATTCCCCCTTCCAGCTCCTGCATCCGGACCTGGCCCGGCTGGCCGCCCTGGGCGGCTTCGGCCGCCTCGACGCCCGCATCGGCAGATTCATCACGGACCCGCGGCTGCGGAGGGTGTTCTCCTTCCAGTCGCTGTACGCAGGCGTGGCCCCCGCCCGCGCGCTCGCCGCCTACGCCGTCATCGCCTACATGGACACTGTTGCCGGCGTCTTCTTCCCCCGCGGCGGCATGCACGCCCTGCCCCGGGCCATGGCAGACGCAGCACAGGACGCCGGGGCCCGCATCCACTGGTCGGCCGAAGTCACCGAACTGGAGCGGTCCTCCGGACGCGTTACAGCCGTGCACGTGGCCTCGGGTGAACGCATCGCTTGCGACGCAGTGGTCCTGACGCCTGACCTGCCGGTCGTGCACCGCCTGCTGGAGCGTGCGCCTTGGCGGCCGGTGAGGCTGCGTCATTCACCGTCCGCCGTGATCCTGCACGCCGGTACGGACCGCACCTGGCCGGAGCTCGCGCATCACACGATCTCCTTCGGTGCGGCATGGGAGCGCACCTTCGACGAGCTGACGCGTACCGGCGAGTTGATGACCGATCCGTCGCTGCTGATCACCCGCCCCACCACGCACGATCCGCAGCTGGCGCCGCCGGGCAGGCACCTGCACTACATCCTGGCGCCGTGCCCGAACACCACCACAGGCCCCCCGGCCGGGACGTGGCGCGAGCTGGGGCCGCGCTACCGGGACCGTCTCGTCCAGGAACTGGAGCAGCGCGGCTTGCACGGGCTCGGGGAGAGCATCGAGGAAGAGACGCTGGTGACTCCGGCGGACTGGACGTCACAAGGTCATGCGGCGGGGACGCCGTTCTCTCTCTCGCACACGTTCGCGCAGACCGGCCCGTTCCGGCCCCGCAACCTGGTCCGCGGATACGACAACGTCGTACTCGCAGGCTGCGGCACGACGCCTGGAGTAGGGGTGCCGACCGTGCTCATCAGCGGCAAGCTGGCCGCCGCCCGCATCACCGGCCCCGGCGCTTCAGCGCGCTCGAGGCCCTTCCTCGAGCGAGTGCTGAGCGCTGCCCCGTCCGTGAAAGGCAGCGTGCGATGACCCGTCGTGAACTGGACGCCGCTGGTGTCACCGACCCCGACCTGCGCGCGGCCTACACGCAGTGCCGACAGCTCAACGCCCGCCACGGCAAGACGTACTTCCTGGCCACGCGTCTGATGCCTCTCGAGCGCCGCTGCGCCGTGCACGCGTTGTACGGCTTCGCCCGATGGGCCGACGACATCGTCGACGACCTCGACCGCCGGCAGCCACCTGAGCAGCGTGACCGCCTGCTGCGGCTGCTGGAGAGCGACCTCGCGCAGGGTCTTCGCACAGGCCACGGCAACGAGCCGGTGGTTAGAGCTGTGGCGGACACCGCCGAGCGCTACGCGATCGACCCACAGCTCTTCGCCGACTTCATGGCCTCCATGCGCAGTGACCTGAGTGTCACGGACTATCCGACGCACGCGCACCTGCGCGCCTACATGCATGGTTCGGCCGCGGTGATCGGGCTGCAGATGCTGCCCGTGCTCGGGACGGTCGTCCCCCGCGAGGAGGCGGCCCCGCATGCGGCCGCTCTCGGCGAGGCGTTCCAGCTCACCAATTTCCTGCGCGACGTGGGCGAGGACCTGGACCGGGGTCGCGTCTACCTGCCCGCGGACCTGCTTGCCGCGCACGGCGTGGACCGGCCGCTGCTCGAGTGGAGCCGCCGCACCGGGCGCCGCGACCCGCGCATCCGTGCGGCCTTCATCACGGCGGAGGCCATGATCCGGGGCGTGTACCGGGAGGCGGAGCCCGGCATCGCCATGCTCGACCCGCAAACCAGGCTATGCATCCGTACCGCTTACACCCTCTACAAGGGCATCCTCGATGCCATCGCGGCCGACGACTACTCCGTGCTGCACCACCGCTCGGTGGTGCCGCGCCGGCGCCGGGCACGCACGGCTGCGGCCGGAGTCGCACGCATCCTGGCCGCCCGTGTGCGCCCCGGCACACCGGGCCCGCCGCCAACGGTGCGCGGGGTAGTGGCCGACAGGCAGGGGGCGGAGCGATGACGCACGGGGCGGGCGAGGCGCGCTGGACGTCGCCGTTGCGGGTGCGCCGCGGACCAGGCTGGGCGGCACAGACACCGACCTGGCAGGAGGCGAAGCCGGCTCTGATCGCCGAAGCACTCAAGCGCGCCGAGGCACGGCCCTCGGGAAACTGGTTCGTCGTCGGCGGCTCCCGGGATGTCGTCGCCGGCGGCCGCCCCTGCGGCATGACGGTGGGCGGAGTGGAGGTGGTGTGGTGGCGGACGGAAGCAGGCGAGCTGAGGGCCGGGCCGGGCGCCTGCCCGCACCTGGGAGCTCCGCTGCGGGACAGCAGGGTGGTGTGCGGCACGCTGGTGTGCCACTGGCACGGACTGGCTTTGGACGGTAAAGCGTTCGCGGGATGGGATCCGTATCCCGTCCATGACGACGGGGTGCTGGTGTGGGTTCGCCTCGACGAAGTCGGGGGCGAAGAGCCGCTGGAGCGCCCCGTCGTGCCGGCCCGGCCCACTCCGGGCAGCGGGGTGGAAGCAGTCTTCACGGCGGTCGGGCAGTGCGAGCCACAGGACGTGGTCGCCAACCGGCTCGACCCCTGGCACGGCTCCTGGTTCCACCCGTACTCGTTCGTCGACCTGCGAGTGGTGCGGACCCCGCGGGACGAGCACGACGACGACTTCGCTGTCGACGTCTCGTTCCGGGTTGCGGGTCGGCTGGTGGTGCCCGTACGGGCCGAGTTCACCGCGCCCGAACCCCGCACGGTCGTCATGCACATCACCGACGGCGAGGGAGCTCCCTCGGTCGTGGAGACGCACGCCACCCCCCTGACGCCTCGAGGCGACACAAGCCCCCGGACCGCGGTGATCGAGGCGGTCGTCGCGGCTTCGGACCGACGCGGCTTCGCTCTGGCGCGTGCCGCAGCCCCGCTGCTGCGCACGCTGATGCGCAGGGCGGCCGGCCGGCTGTGGCGCGACGACCTGGCCTACGCCGAGCGCCGCTGGTCCCTGCGCAGCTCCGGCCGCTTGCCCGGCTGAAGACCCCCTATGGAAGCAGGGTGATCAGTCGCGCGCGGCCAGACCGGCGAGGGCCCGCAGGGCCCACGAGCGGCCGACACGCGGCACAGTCCACAGCACCTGTCCGCACACACCCCAACCGGCGAGAAGGGCGTTGGCCGCCAGAAAGCCTGAGGTCGCCGCTCGTTCCATCAAAGCCACGGGAAGACCGGTACGGACCAGATCGCCCGCTACCATCACGCGCTGGTGAGGAGTTCGTACGGACGGTCGTCGGCCGTAGCCGTCGACGGGGAACAGCGGGCAGTCGGCTCGCCATTCGTGGCGTGCATCGACGATCCGGGCATCCCGCGTCTCCGGGTACACCGCGTGCAGCTGGGCGATCAGCCGTTCCTGGACCTTCTTCGGCTCGTCTGCCTCGTCCACGGCGTAGGCGTGCAGTTCCACCACCGAGCCGCCGGTGCGCGCTGCCCAGCGGGCCGCCTCGCCCTCCCAGCGGTCGAGGACGCTGACGTTGTCCACGTCTCCGTAACCGCTGGTGCCGAGGAAACCGGCGCGATCCGCACGTACCGGGCGGTCGAGCCAGAGCCGGGAGACGAGGAACGGTGGCGTGGTGCGCAGGTCGGCGATGTCGTTGCGCCAGGCGGCGCTGCCAAGACCGGATGAGGCGGCCACGAGGCGGCGAAGACCGGTCACGTCGAGGGCAAGGACCGCCGCCTGGTGCCGGTCGGCCGTCGTGTCGGTCTCGACCTCGAGGTCCTCGTCGCCGATCGGTCGGACGCCGTGGACGGGCGTGCTGGTGCGGATGTCGACGCCGAGTCGCTCCAAGTAGTCGCCGAGCGGCTGCCACAGAGCCTGCGGGAAGGGCTCGCGCGGCACGTCGAAGAGGAGCCCTTCGGACGAACCGAGGAAATAGATGTGGAACATCAGCAGCAGTTCGGCGGCCGACAGCTCGCGCGGGTCGGCGAAGAAGCTGCGGGAAAAGACCTCGAACGCCAGGTGGTGGGCCGCTTCCGGGAACCGGATACGTGCGAGGAAATCTGTCGCGCTGATCGCGTCGAAGCGTTCGTAGACCTCGGGCACCCGTACGTCGAGCAGCGGCAGCGCGGCACGCGGGTCCATGGCGGCCAGGTCGCGCCATCCGAATGTCGGGCTCAGGGCGACGAATCCGAGCGCGCTCCAGGGCGGTGTTCGGGGTACGTGGGCGAAGCTGTCAATCATGCCGCTGCTGTGCCGCAGGGGGTAGTCGGGCAGAGGGCCAAGCCTCGCGAGGGCTGGATCGGTGCGTCGCAGCAGGCCGCGCAGGTTGTAGTACTGGCGGAAGAAGGCGTGAAAGCCGCGGCTCATGGTGGCCTCGGAGCCGTCCGCGAGGCGGGTGCGCCATCCGGCGAGGCGGCCGCCGAGCGGCGCCTCGCGCTCGTAGAGGGTGACGCGCACGCCGCGTTCGGCCAGTGCTGTCGCCGCGGCGAGGCCGGCGATGCCGCCGCCGATCACGGCTGCACTGGGCGCGACGCCGGTGAAGCGGCCGCGGCCGCGCGCTGGCAGGATCGTCTCCGCCTTCCGGTCCCTGCCACGGCGTGCGGCGCCGGTGTGTGAGGCCGCCTTCATGAGACAGCTGTCGTCGTCGCGGACGGGTAGGCGGACGTGGCGAGGAAGGTGTGGACGATGCCGGTCTGCCATCCCGCAACCGGCATGGTGCGTACGTCGGCGAAGCCGGCCCGGGTGAGTCTGGACGCGAAGGCGGGGGCGGTGTCGAACGTCAGCACGCTGCGCCACAGATGACGGTACAGGTCGCGGTCACCGGTCAAGGTGCCCGCCGGAATGATCACACCATGGCATACGGCGTTCCAGAGAGTCCGGTGGGCCAGGGAGCCGCTGAGGCTGTACTCGTGGACAGCGAGGCGGCCGCCGGGTCGCAGCAGCGCGCGCACGGCGGCAAGGACCCCGTCCGGGTCGGTGACGTTGCGGAAGAGGTACGAAGCAAGGACGGCATCGAAAGGCCCTTGGCCGGTCGTGTGAAGTTCCTCTGCGGTCAGATGCAGGAACCGGACCCGTGCGGGCCACGGCTTGGTGAGCGCGCGTTCCAGCATCCCCGACGAGGCGTCGACGGCGGTGATTTGTGCGTACGGTGCGGCTTTCAACAAGGCCCTGGTGGAGGCTCCCGTGCCGCAGCCGAGGTCCAGCAGGTGCAGACCGGCTCCGCCGCGCGGCAGGCGGAGCCGACGCGCCGAGCGCAGCAGGTCGCAGCGGTAGCCCGGATTCATCGCCGTGAGGCGGTCGTAGGTGTTTGACGCGTGGTCGAAGGCGCGCGCGAGGTCATCGTCCCGCAGTAGCGTCATCGGCGGCTCTCTTCGGGTCGGGTGGTGATGTCCGCCGCCCGTGTGTAGCGGCGGGGCAGGAACGGAAGTTCGGCAGCGGTGCGGAGCATGGTGCAGACGGGGGTGCGCAGGCCGATGCCGAACTCTTCCCACGGTGTGGTGCGGCCGTCGAGGAAGCGCAGCAGCCGCTCCATCGGGGTGCGCCTGAACAGGTCGGTGAAGAAGCGTGGGCCGTCGATCCGTCCGGTGTCGAGCGCTCGCAGCAGAACCGCGTCCATGGCCAGCGCCCGACGGCCGTGAGGCCGGGGCACAATCTCGCCGCCGTCGCGCAGCGCGGCGGCGATCTCCCGGCTCTGGCGCTGGATGGTGGCGAAGGTGTAGCCGGTGGCAGGCCGGGTGGCGCCGCCGGCCGTCCCGACACGGAAGACGGACTGACCGGTCCGGCGCGCAAAGCGGGCGTCGGTCATGGGGATGACGCCTTGCTCGGCGGATTCGACAGTGAGCGGGGCGAGTCGCAGCACGTCCGTGACGTAGTGCCGCAACGCTGTCTCGTACGCGGCGGTCGACAGCGGTGCACGGGAGAACTCGGTGTATTCGACCAGCGCCCGGTCGGGCGCGAGTGGGAGGACGTAGCCGAAGGCGAGCCCGTGGGGCGGCTGCAGTACCCGAAAGTCCATCAGGTCCGCCACCTCAGGGTCGAATCGGGCGGACGCGGTACGCACGAACCAGCCGCGGAAGTGCTGCAGCAGCAGGGTGCGGGCCGGCGGCATCTGGCGCAGGGGCCGTGAGTCGAAGACGTACCGTCCGCGCAGGGTGAGCCCCAGCCCGTCCGCGGTCCTGCAGCGGACCTCGGCCCCGTCCGCCACGTTGCGTACGGCATGCGCTGTCGCGCGGACGATCCGTGTCGCCGGGTACTGCGCCAGCCGGGAGCAGACCAATTCCTCGAAAGGAGCGGACCGCAGCATGTGGTAGCGCAGCGGCGCCGGTTCGGAGGTGATGACCGCGCCGTCTGCTCCCGTGATCCTCAGCCTCCGCCAGGACGCGACGACGGCCTCCTCGAACTCGACGGGCCCGGCGTCCCAGTAGCACCAGGTGCGCTCAGCCGGCCGCAGCGGGCCCTCTGGCGCCTCCACCACCGTTACGGCCGTGATACCGGTCTTGGTGAGCCAATGCGCAAGAGACAGTCCGGCTGCCCCGCCACCGACGACGACCGCGTCGGCTTGTCCGATGTCCTTGGGCACGCGGTGGTTCACCGGCCCTGTCGTTCGAGGAATGGCGTGCCGTCGGGGGCAGTGCGCACGCGTCGGGCGTCCGTCTCCAGGGCATCGGCCACGCTTCGGACGGCGGTGCCGAGATCACCTCCGGGCGGCAAAGGGGGCGGGGTGCCGGCGACGGCGCGGCCTGCGAATCCTGTGTCCAAGTGTCCGAGGCGGATCTCGAGCACACGAATGCCGGCGGGGGCTTCGCGGCGCACGGCCTCGAGCCAGGCGCTGAGCGCGCACTTGGAGGCGCTGTAGTCGGCCATGCCCGGCTGAGGGCGTTCCACTACCGCGCCGGTGACGGCGGCGATCGTTTCGCCCGCGTCGAAGGCACGAAGGGCGCCACGGAAGAACGCCGCCGGCGCGAGGGCGTTCACCGTCATCAGGTGCTCGGCGATGGCGTCACCCGTTTCGTCGGCAGACCCGAAAGCCACCGAGCCGAACGCTGTCACGACGGCGTCCAGGCCGCCAAGTGCCTCCTTCGCCACCTTGACCGCGCGGGCGCATGAGTTCACGTCGTACGCGTCGAAAACGGCCGTGCGAGCGTCACCGAGTGCCTCAGCAGTCCGCGCGAGGCGGCCCTGATCCCGGCCCGCCAATACGAGAAGCGCTCCCCGAGCACGGAGTTCGCCGGACAAGGCTGCGCCGATGGCACCTGTGGCACCGGCAACCAGGACACGCGCACCGTTGAGTTTCACCTGATTTCTCGCAGGATGCCCTGGCCTTCAGGCCGGGGAGGAATGGGTCCTTGGAGCGGAGCCGCGGAGCGGCGGAGGTCTCTGCGCATTGGTCGTGAACTGTGCTTTCGGCTGCTGTCGGTGGTGGCGGTTAGGTTGATGGGGTGAAGGTCGTGGTGCAGGTGAAGCTGTTGCCGTCGCCGGAGGTGGCGGCGGCTTTGGCGGCGACCCTGCGCGTGTGCAACCGGGCGGCTGATGCCGCATCGGTGGTCGCGTACGAGACGGGCACCACCACCCGCAACGAGCTGCAAAAGCTCGTCTACGCCCGCTTGAAGGCGGAGTTCGGGCTGGCTGCCCAACCGGCCGTACGGGTGGTGAAGAAGGTCGTGGACTCTTACGCTACGTTGCGGGCGAACATCCGGGCGGGGAACCTGGGTCCGGCCACCTCGAAGCAGCGCAGGCGTGCGGAGTCGAAGCCGGTCGTCTTCCGGCCTGATGCGGCCCAGCCGTACGACGACCGGATCCTGTCCTGGCAGCACGACGCACGGACGGTGAGCGTCTGGACGGTGGCCGGGCGGATCAAGTCCGTCCGGTACACCGGGCACCCCGGCCAGTTGGCGATGCTCGAGAAATGCCGCAAGGGCGAGTCGGATCTCGTGCACCGGGACGGCATGTGGTTCCTGATCGCCACCTGCGACATTCCGGAAGCGCCGCTCAATACCGATCCGGTGGACTGGATCGGGGTGGACCGGGGGATTACCAACCTCGCCACCACGTCCGACGGGACCAACTACCAGGGCCGCCGTCTTGGCCGCTACCGGCGCTGGCACGCCCGCAAGCGAGCCGAACTCCAGGCGAAGCAGACCCGCTCCGCCACCAGGCGGGCCAAACGCCGGGCGAAGAAGGAAGCCCGGCACGCCGCCCATGTCAATCACAGGATCAGCAAGGAGATCGTGGCCGTCGCTGGGGGTACCTCCCAGGCGAAGCGCTGGGGGAGCACCGGACGCGGCATCGCCCTCGAAGAACTGGGTGGCATCCGTGACCGGGTACGGCCCTTCCGCGACCAGCGGGCCGCGCTCTCCTCCTGGCCGTTCCACCAGCTGGAGGAACACATCCACTACAAGGCCCGGCGAGCCGGGGTGCCGGTGATCTGGGTGGACGCCCACTACACCTCGCAGATGTGCCCCAGATGCGGGCACACCGCCAGGCACAACCGTCCCGTCCGGAACACCTTCTGCTGTCGTCGGTGCGGGCTCGCTGGCCCCGCCGACCACGTCGCCGGGGTCAACGTACGCAACCGCGCACGCTCGACGTGGGTTCTCGTCAACGGACCCGTACCACAAAGGACCTGAACTTCCTTTCGCTGGTAGATGCGACCCGTGACCGCCCTGCCGTAGGGGGCAGTCGGGAGCGCGACAAGGCGTAGATGACTGAGTCAACAGGCTCGGTCGTTTACGGCCGAGAAGTTGACGCCCCACTCCGCCTTCCGGATCCGTTGGCATCTCCACTTCCGTCAATCAACCTCGCCCGGATGCACCGGGCGCAGCCCTGCGCAGTCACCGTCGTGACAGGTCGGCCAGCACCTCCCGCGCGGCGCGCGTACCCGATGCCAGGGCGCCTTGCACCGATCCGGTCGCCCGGTGATCACCGCAGACGTACCGCCCTGGTGCGAAGCGGGTCGTGCGGCTCAGCGGCCAGGGCGGCCTCATGGCGGGCAGAGCGCCCTCGATGGTGTAGGTGGCGATCGACGTCCAGGCGCTCGTGTCGGCCCCGTACAACTCGGCCAGGCGTCCGCGTACGACGGCCTGCCTGGCCGGTGGGTCGCTTCCCAGCACGGAGGTCGACACCAGAGCGACTCCCGGCGGGGCGTAAGTGGGCGTGACCTCGGTGAGGACACAGGTGTTCAGGACGGTCAGGCTGCTGTCGACGACAAGAGTCGGTTCGGCCAGCGGCGAGGTGTCAGTGGCGTGGTAGTAGGTGGTCACTGTGCGGCTGTCCGGCACCGGCAGGCCAGGCAACAGGCGGGCGGCTGTTGTCCCGTCCGTGGCCACGACGACCGTGCGGGCCGGTCGCTCGCTGCCGTCTTTAAGGAGCACGCCGGAGTCGGTGACCGCTGCGGCAGGTGTGTCGAGCCGGAGCGTGCTGTCCGGCAGGCCCGCGGCCAGCTGGGCAGGCACGGCTCCGATGCCTTCGGCGGGCAGGCAGAGGGTGCCACGCGCCATGCTGCGCCAGACCAGGTGGAAGAAGCGCGCGGAGGTTTCCAGTTCCTTCTCGAGAAACACTCCGGCCAAGAAGGGACGCAGCAATTGCTCGATCGCACGCGGCGAGAGTCCGGCACTGAAGAGGGCGGCCGAGGCAGTCCGTTCAGGGAGGTGTTTGAGGATGCCGGCGGGCAGCAGGGCGTCACGCGCGGTGAGGGCGGCGAGCGCGGCAAGGTCGCGTGCCGACAGGACGCGTCCTGGCAGCAGACTCGCCGCTGTCCGTGGGCGCCTGGTGGGGTCGGCGACCCGCACCTGCCCCATGGGCGTGGAGGCCATGACGCCCGGGGTGAAGGGCCTCAGGCGCAAGTCACGCAGGTTCAAGCGCCTTTTGACCTGCGGGTAGGCGGTGTTGAAGACCTGGAAGCCCCGGTCCAGCAGAAAGCCGTCCTTGTGGTCGGTGCGCATTCGGCCGCCAACGCCGTCGGAGGCTTCAAGCAACTCGACGCGCAGCCCGGCCCGATCCAGGTCCAGTGCGCAGGCGATGCCCGCGAGACCGGCACCCACGACGACAGCATCCGGCACTGGGCGGTGCTGATGGTCCATCACGTTGCCGCACCCTTCTTCTCCGGTATCCGACTCCGGTATCGGCGCGTTGCCCAGCGGACCATGATCCGGCGGCTGATGCCAGGTGCCTCCACGGGCATAGCCTCATCGTGTGACGGAAGCCGTCATCCGTTCGCGTACGGCTCCAGAACGGTCAACACTTCCGCCAGCCCTGGAGGGCGCAGCAGGCCCGGAGCCGACTGTCCGGTCCACCCGGGGCCGAGCGTCAGCACGATTGGCCGCCTGCGGGCTCCGCGGACACCCCACTCCATCGCGGCGACGTGCTGGGCCAGCGGCCAGCTGGCGGTCGTACGGGACTGGGCCCAGAGGCCGACGGCTGCTGGCCCGGTCCTGCGGATCGCCTCCACGAGCGCCACGACCGGCAGGGCGGCTCCGAACATGCGAACCGGAAGACCGCGTTCGGCCAGTGCAGCGGCGAGGACTTCCAGCGCCAGTGTGTGGTTCTCGCCGGGTACACAGGCGAGCAGGGTCGTGCGACCGGGCCGGTCGGCCGTAGCCGGTGGGGCGGACCGGCGCAGAGCGCCAGAGATGTGCCACGAAAGGAAATGCTCGACCTCGACGTACTTCTCGCCCGAGCTCTCCCATTTGCGGCCGACGGCCTGGAGCGTAGGCATGATCACCTCATGCCAGGCCGCCACCAGACCGTAGTCGGCGATCACGGCATCCAGCAGCTCGTCGAGGGCGATGGCGTCCAGCCGAAGGGCGGCTCGGGCCATGCCCTTGCACTCCTGGCGGGCGTGGCCCAACTGTAGGCCGGTCGAGGCCCGACTCCGCGTGCCGCCCCGCCTGGGCAGAGGTGGAGCAGCCGGCTCGGGTGCAGCAAGGTCAGCTTCGAGGTGCGGATCCGCACGGGCGAGCCTGGCCGCCTCTGCGGGCGGCATGCCTGTCATGGTCAGCGCACACATCCGCTCAAGCCTGGCAACGTCGGCAGCGGTCCACCGGCGGTGCTTCCCCCCGGTGCGCAGGTCCGGGCCGACTCCGTAGCGCCGGTCCCATGAACGCACCGTGGTAGGAGCCACGCCGAGGCGTCTGGCCACTTCGCCAGTCGTCAGGCCGCCCAGCTGCCCGTACCTAGGTTCATCGGGAGGAGTCACTCCTCCAGTTTACGACGCACAAACGATGCGTGTTGTCTGCGTCGTTTGCGCGTCCAAGACTGATGTCACGGACAGCAGCCCGGCACGCTCGTCGATTCACGCCGGCAGAGGCGGGCTCTCGGCACCGACCTGCACATGCGGCTCCGGCAGGAGGAACGGAACGATGATTACGATCACTCGACCGGTCGAACAGTGGCATTCCCCAACCGAGAGCACGCAGCGCGACGAAGAACTCGCTTGGGGCCTACTCGCCGCGGACGACGTCACTTTCGCCGCTGTCTACAAGCGCTGGAACCCTCTCGTCCACACCATGGCGAGCCGCTGTCTCGGCGACCCCCAGGAGGCCGAGGACGTCACGCAACAGGTCTTCCTCGCCGCCTGGCGCGGGCGAGCCGGATTCCACCCCGAGCGCGGACCGCTGGGCGCCTGGCTCGTCGGCATCACCCGCCGAAAGATCGTCGATGCGCTCGCCGCCAGAACACGGCGCCAACGGCTGGTCGAAGCGGCCGCCCGTACTGCCGCCACGTCGGCACCACACGAGGCGGCAAGCTCAAACCCTGAGGCGGCCATTGAGCGTGTACTCCTCGTCGACGAGCTCCTGCGACTTCCCCAGCAACAACGGGAGGTGCTCTGCATGGCGTTCTACGAGGACCTCACACACGTCCAGATCGCCGAGTGCACCGGCCTGCCGCTCGGCACGGTCAAGAGCCAGGCCCGCCGGGGATTGCAACGACTTCGCCTCCGGGCTGCGGGTGAGGGTTGACCGGCGTTTCATTGTGCCCGCCACCCGGTGGCAGGTCGCAGCCTCCATCGAACCTCCTGCGGGCGCAGTCCGTCGCGCTGCCCAGAGGGAGGCGGCACGGTTCGCCGGTGCGGCGCCTATCCCGGCGCGGAGCCCGATCGGCCGGTGCCTCTTGATCGTCGCCAGCCTCGTCACCTCTACCGCTCTACCGCCTCGGGCGACAGGCTGGGGTTCGTCCGTGTCTCGTCTGCGCAGCCACTTCCACAGGTGTCTGTGGGGGCTCTATAGTGGTGCTATGGCCACGACGACGATCCAGGTTCCCCGGGAGACCCGCGACCACCTTGCCGAGCTCGCAAAGGAGCGCGGTCTGAGCATCGGGCAGCTTGTCGAGGTCCTGGCCGCCGAGCAGCCGACCGCCGCGCAGCGTGCCGAGCGGTTGGCCGCGGACCGCGAGGTCGTACGCCGTGTGATCGGGGTCGGTATCAGCGACGAGGAGTTCGACCAGGCTCCTGACGTCCTGGGCAACATCTACAAGATCGCTGCCGAAAAGGCCCGGGCCGCCCGGGACGCCGCCGCGTGATCATTCTCGACACCAGCGCTGTCAAGGCGCTCGCCGACGGGCACAAGACGCTGAACCTGCTCGCGGGCAACATGGCGCGTACCCCCGGCGACCGCCTCATTGTCCCGGCCCTGTGCCTGATGCAGGCCGAAGCCGAGGACCAAGACATCTCCCGCCGCGTGCTTGCTTTCTCCGCCGTCGTCGTCGACAGCCTAGACACCGTCTCCGCCGTCAGCGTGGGCACGATGATTCGCGACGGCTACGGCAGCGCCGACACGTGCCACGCGCTGTACTGTGCACTCCCGCGCCCGGAGTTCACCGGCATGTCCATCCTGCTGACCGGCCGCGAGGACGCCTACCCGCCTGGCATCGTGACGGTCGACATCGACTCGCCCGGCATGCTCGGCTTTCACTGACGAGCGTCCTCGATCGCGAGCCCTACGCGGCCACCGGCGCCACTGTGCCGGTGGTCGTCCCCGACACCGTGGACGACCGTGCCGGGTTGGACGCGCTCGTGGCGCCTGCTCTGGTGCTGGTAGGTCGGCACGATTTCATCTGCGGGGTCCGCTGGGCCGAGGAGCTGCACGCCTTGATCCCACGGTCGCAGCTCGCGGTCTTCGAGGACAGCGGGCACTTCCCGCACCTGGAGGAGCCCGGACTCTTCGCCCGCGCGGTCGACCGGTTCGTGTCCGAGGGCGGCGGAGTCGGCAGGTCAGGTCGTGTGACAGAAGCGGCGGACGCCGGCTTCGGCACACGCTGATCGCATCCGGTCCACCTGGGAAGAGGGGCGCGACGTGGTCACGAACGAGGTAGAGCAGACTGCGACACCGCTGACTGCCCTGGTCGGCCGGGAGGCAGACCTGCGGCGCATGGACGCCTTCCTGGGCGGCCTGACCACCGTCGGCAGCACCCTGCTGGTCTCCGGCGAGCCCGGCGTGGGGAAGACCGCCCTGCTGGACGCTGCCGCCTCCCGGGCGGCGGGCCGCGGTGTGTCGGTCCTGCATGCCACCGGGGCGCAGTTCGAGGCACGCACCAGTTTCAGCGGCTTGCAGCAGCTTCTCCACCCGGTCATCGGCGAGGCCCAGGGCCTCAGCCCAGTCCACCGCCCGGCGCTGCTGGTCGCTCTGGGGGACGGCAGCGGACCGGCGCCCGCGCCCGACGCTGTCGCGAGGGCGCTGCGGGCGCTGCTGGCCCGCCTCACGCGCGAGCACCCCCTCGTGCTGATCGTCGATGATCTGCCGTGGCTCGATGCGAGCAGCGCCTTGGTGCTCGGGTTCGCGGCCCGTCGGCTGATCGGTACGAAGGCCGGGCTGCTGTGCGCGCTGCGGCCGGGGGCCGACAGCTTCTTCGACCGCAGCGGCCTGCCCGAGCATCTCCTCCAGCCGCTCAGCGACCAGGCTGCCGACACGCTGCTGGCCGATCGCTACCCCGCGCTCGCCCCCCGGATCCGCAAACGCCTGATGGCACAGGCGCAGGGCAATCCGCTGGCTCTGCTAGAACTCCCCGTGTCCCTGGGCGACTCATCGCGCACGGCACAGGGGCTCCCCGAGCAGCTGCCCATGAGCAGCCGCCTGCAAGCCGCGTTCGCCGCACGCGTGCGTGGGCTGCCGGCCGTCACCCGCTACATCCTGCTGCTCGCCGCCCTGGAGGGCACCGGGGATCTACAAGTTCTGGAGGCGGTGGTCGCCGGCCGGTGCAGCCTGAAGCAGCTCGGCCCCGCCGAGCGCGCCCAGCTGATCCGCATCGACGACCGCACCGGGCACCTGACCTTCCGGCATCCCCTGACCCGCTCCGCCGTGGTCGAGCTGTCCACCAGCGATCAGCGCCGGGGCGCCCACCTCGCCCTCGCCCGGCCGCTCGCCGATCAGCCGGAGCGACGGGCCTGGCATCTGGGGCAGGCCACCGTCACTCCGGACGCGGGCATAGCGGCGCTGCTGGAGCACGCGGCGCGCAGCATGAGCCGGCGGGGTGACGGTTCCATCGCCATCGCCTCGCTGCTGCGCGCGGCGGACCTCACCCCCGACGCCGCCGAGCGGGCCCGACGGCTCGCCGAGGCCGCGTACGTCGGCGCCCAAGTCACCGGCGATCTGCACGACGTGCCGCGGCTGCTGGACGACGCACGCCGTACGGCACCTGGTCCGGGTCCGCTGGTCGCCGCCGTGGCGAGCTCCGCCTATTTGCTGAACGGTTCGGGTGATATCGACACCGCGCACCGGCTGCTGGGTGCGGCGGTGGCCCTCCAGCGCGAGCCGTACGACGCGCACGATCCGACCCTCACCGAAGCGCTCCACACGTGGCTTCTGGTGTGCTTCTTTGGCGGTCGGCCGCAGTTGTGGCGGCCGCTGGACGCCGCGCTGGGCAGGTTCACCGCGGATACCGGCATCCTGGCCGTCACCCGGGCGACCTTCGCCGACCCGGCCCGCTGCACCCCGGACGACCTGGCCCGCCTGGACACCGCGATCGCCGAACTCACCTACGAGTCCGATCCGGTGCACATCGTCCGCGTCGGCATCGCGGCCGCCTACGTCGACCGGCTGGCCGACTGTGGTGAAGCGCTCCTGCGGGTGGCTGAGGCCGGCCGCAAGGGCGAAGCGATCGCCCCAGCCATCGACGCGCTCTTCCTGCTCGGCCTGCACTACCTGCACACCGGGCAGCGGGAGTCGCTGAACCGCGTCGTCCACGAAGGGCTGGCCCTGTGCCAGGACCACGGCTTCGCGATGCCGTCCTGGCCCGGGCAGTTCCTCCTCGCCACGCACGCCGCGATCCAGGGCAACAGCGGCGTCGCCTGCGCCCTGGCCGACGACATGGACCGGTGGGCGGGACCTCGGCAGGCCGGCGCCGTGCATGCCTATGCCGCGCATGTCCGGGCCCTGGCCGCGCTCGGCCGGGGCGACTTCGAGGAGGCGTTCCGGCAGGCCACCGCCGTCGCCCCGGCGGGTGCCTTCCCAGAGTTCGCCCGGCACGCCCTGTGGCTGCTGCTGGACATCACCGAAGCCGCCGTACGGACCGGGCGGCCCGCCCAGGCCCGCGCCCACGTTGCCGCCGCGCGAGAAGCGGGCCTAGGCGCGATCTCACCGAGGCTGCAGATGCTGCTCCTCGCCGCCGCCGGGCTGACGGCCGAAACACGGGCGAGCGCGTGGTTCGAGCAGGCGCTGGCGGTTCCGGGAATCGAGCGCTGGCCGTTCGACCGGGCGCGCGTCCTGCTGTACTACGGCGAGCACCTGCGCCGCGCCAAAGCCACCACCGCGGCCCGGCGCCACCTGTCCGCCGCGGCGGACGCCTTCCAGCAGTTACGCGCCCTTCCCTGGGCCAAGCGCGCGGTCCAGGAGCTGCGCGCCGCCGGAGGCCGGCACGGTAACAGCAGCACGCCCGGCTCCGCAGTGCCGTTGACGCCGCAGCAGTGGGAGATCGCGAAGCTGGCGGCCGCCGGCCTCACCAACAAGGAGATCGGCGCACGGCTGTTCCTCTCCTCCCGCACCGTCTCCACGCACCTGTACCAGCTCTTCCCCAAACTCGGGGTGACGTCACGAGCCGCGCTGCGCGACGCGCTCGATCAACTGCACAGGGGCTGAGGCCAGGTGGCCGGGGCAACGCGACGGCCACCGTGATCACAGGCACCGCGCCGTGCCCAGGCGGTTGGGCCGGCTGTGGGCGGGTCCGTGTCCCGGTTCGCCGGGGCGTGGACCTGCTTGCCACGCCCGACTGTCATCCGAGTTCGTCCCCGGCTCGCGCGGCTGGTGTCCCTGTTCCACGCCGGTGCGGCGGCAACGTCCGCGGAGGAGCCGAAGCTCGAAGGACCGCCCGCCGGACAAGCCCTACGCGACGACGTCCCGCAGCTGGAAGCGCGAGGTGACGCCGAGCTTCGGGAACGCCCGGTTGAGGTGGAAGCCGACCGTGCGCGGGGACAGGAACAGCCGGGCCGCGATCTCCTTGTTGGACAGTCCCTGCGCGGCGAGCCGCACGATCGCCAGCTGCTGCGGGGTGAGGTCCATCACCGCGTCCCGCTGCCGCGCCTGGGCCGTGTCGACGCCGGCGGCCCGCAGCTCCGCGGTCGCACGGGCGTTCCACGGGGGCGCGCCCAGGCCCTGGAAGAGCTCCAGCGCCTCGATCAGCGGTGCGCGGGCGTCGGTCGGTCGCTGGCGGCGGCGCAGCCACTCACCCAGGTCGGCGAGCGCGAGTGCGCGTTCGAATGGCCATTGTTCGCCGCCTGGTGTGAACGCCGCCTCGCGGAGCAGGTCTTCGGCGAGGTCGGCGTCGCCTGCGAGCAGGCCCTTCGCTCTGCTGAGGATGAGCTGCAGCCGCAGGGAGATCGTGGTGGGCAGCTGGCCCAGGGCTGTGTCGAGGGTGCGTTGCGCCTCGTCGGTGTGCCCGATACGGACCGCGCTGGCCGCCAGGTCAGCGAGTCCGTAATAGGAGCTGTGGAAGTGGACGGGGCTGCCGTCGCGTCGGAACAGCCGCCTGAGGTGGAAGTAGGCCGTCTGGTGATCGCCTTCGGCGAGCGCGGCCAGCGCGTTCGCGTGCCGGACGCGCATCTCGAAGGTACGTGTCCCCTGCAGGTCGAAGTCGCGGGTGGCGTCGGCCAGCGTCTGCCGGGCGCGTCGGCTGTCCCCGCGTACGGCGGCCAGCGCGCCGTCCAGGATCTGATTGCTGAGGGTCGCGAGCTCCAGGCCGCCTGCGGCGGCCGCACGATCGGCTTCCTCGAGCGCCGTGAGGGCGGCGGGCCAGCGGCCGACCTCGAACAGGGCCATCGCGTGCGTCGAGGCCACGGTGGCGTTCGCGCCCGCTGTGGCCGACTGGTGGTACAGCTCGATCATGGTGCCGAGCAGGTGCACGGCCGTCTCGGTCTCGTCCAGCGCCCAGGCGGCGGCCCCGAGCATCGACCAGGCCTCTATCGGCTTCTGGTCGAGGGCGGAGGCGTGACGCAGATGGGCGAGGGCTTCGTCGCGGGCGCCGAACGGGTCACAACCGGCCAGGACCCACGTACTGCAGGCGTCCGGTTGCTGGTGCGGCAGACTTCGGTAGCGCTCCAGGATGGTTGTGCGGAAACGCGGGTCGCCGCTGGTGTACGCGACCATGGACGCGGTTCCGAGCGGTGCGATGGCCAGTTCCGGGCGCGCCGCCGCCCAGGCGTCACCCGCTGCCAGCAGCCGGTCCATTGCCTCAGGGTGGCGGCTGGTCAGGGCCAGGGCCCACCCGGCACCCATGTCTGCCTCGGCGCGGGCATCGGCGGTACCGGCATCGGCTGCCACGGCCGCGGTGAGCTCCGCCACCCATCGCGGATGCCCGGCGAGCATCGCATACTGCGCGGCCGCGTTGAGGCGGCGTACCCGGTCGTCGGTACGAGGGCTGAGCTGAGCGGCTCGCTCCAGGGTCGTCGCGGCTGCCGCGTAGCCGCCCCGGTGGCGTGCGCGTTCCGCGGTCGCCTCGAGCGCCGCGGCGACGGCCTCGTCCACCGTGACGGTCGCAGCGGCACGGTGCCAGGCCCGGCGGTCCTCATCAAGGCCGGCGGCGGACGCGATCAGGCTGTGCGCCTCGGCGCGCTGGCCGAAAGGAGCAGCGGCCAGCACCGCGGACCGCACCAGGGGGTGGCGGAACCTGATCGCCCCCTCGCGCAGGGTGAGGAGCCCGGCCTTCTCCGCTGCGGACCACGCCTCGGCGGCGGCCCTCGCCACGCCGGCACGGCCGGTCGTCTCACCCGGGGCGGACCGGGTGAGCGGGGCGTCGCCAGGTGACTCCAGGGCTTCGGACGCAAGGACGTCACCGAGGATCTCGGGCAGAGCGGCCATGTCCGGCGGGTCGGCGACGGCCGCCAGCAGGAGCAGGCGTCGGACGGGCTCGGCCAGGGCGTCCAGGTCCGCGGCGAAGAGCTGCTCCAAGCGCTCGGTGAGCGGGAGTTCCAGCCCGGCCGGCTCCTCTCGGGGCGAGTGGAGGGTTGCCGCCCGCGCGAGCTCGACCAGCGCGAGAGGGTTTCCGCCCGCCTGCCGCATCACCTGACGGCGGGTGCGCCCGTGCGTCGGCGCCGCAACAGAGTCGAGCAGGCGCGCGGCGTTCACATCGTCAAGGTTCTCCAGTCGGTGCACCGTGCTCTGGCGCAGCCAGCCGGGCGGCACACCTGCGCGGCGGGACGCGAGGAGGAAGCCCACGGGCTCTCCCTGGAGGCGGCGGGCGCACAGGCTCAGCAGGTCCTGGGTGGACCGGTCGAGCCACTGGAGATCGTCGATGACCACCAGGACCGGTCCCGTGTCAGCCCAGCGGGACAGCGTTCGAAGGAGCGTTCCGGCAAGCGCGAGCGTACCTGTCGTGGCTGTCTCTCCGCCTTGCAGGGCCGATTCGAGCACCGCGCGGTCGTCGGCTTCGGTGTGGGCCACGGTGGTGCGCCACGGGTGCAGGAGCGCGTCGAGCCCACCGAACGCGAGTCCGGCTTCCTCCGGGCGGCCCACGGCCCAACGGGCCTGCCCGCCGTGCTCCTTGACGCGGTGGGCCGCAGCCTCCAGCAGCGAGGTCTTGCCGATGCCGGGCTCGCCGAGCAGCAGCAGGGTGCGTTCCCGTGCCCCGGCTTCGGGCCCTGCTGCCTCCATCGACAACTCGCCGCTCACCCGGTCCAGAAGCACGTCCACAGCACTCAAAGCCTGCTCCCGGCCGAGCAGCCGGCTCTGGGTAGCCGCCATCACGCCCCCCACCCCTGACACATCGCCGCGCGCTCCCGCCGCCAGCCCGGCCACCCTAACCCAGCTGTCACAACCGGCTGGAGATCCCCTGTACTTGGCGTCTCCTGAAATACGTCACATGACGGAATCCGTGACCTCCCGCTCGCTCCTAGCGTCGTTCACAACCTCATCGGTCCGATGAACCCAGGAGAAGTGATGAGCGAGAACGCACAGATCAGGAACGTCGTGCTTGTCCACGGCGGCTTCGTGGACGGATCGGGCTGGCAGGGCGTCTACGAGCAGCTGACCGCGGACGGCTACCGGGTGGCCGTCGTGCAGAACCCGACCCTGTCGCTGGCCGGCGACGTCGCCGCCACGCACCAGGTCCTGGACGGCCTCGACGGTGGCGCGGTCCTGGTCGGCCACTCCTACGGCGGCGTGGTGATCTCCGAAGCCGGCAACCACCCGAACGTCGCCGCCCTCGCCTACATCGCCGCGTTCGCCCCCGACAAGGGCGAGTCGGTCAGCACGCTGATCGCCGACCCGCCGCCCGGCGCACCGGTCCCGCCGATCCTGCCGCCCAACGACGGGTTCCTGTTCCTCGACCGGACCAAGTTCGCCGCCTCCTTCGCCGCCGACCTCTCCGAGGCGCAGGCCACCTTCATGGCCGACTCCCAGGTCCCCTGGGGCGTCGACGCGCTCGGCGGAGCCGTCTCGGAGCCGGCCTGGCGCACGAAGCCCTCCTGGTACCTGGTCGCCACCGACGACCGCATGATCCCGCCGCCCGCCCAGCGAGCCATGGCCGAGCGGGCCGGAGCGAGCGTCACCGAGACCCCGGGCAGCCATGCCGTCCACGTCTCACGCCCGGACACAGTGGCCGCGCTCATCACCCAGGCCGCAGAGGGGCGGAGCGGGCAGTCCTGAGACATCGGGCATACGCGCCACGATGCCGTAACCCCGCAGCGCCGCCTGTACCCGATCCCACGCCGGAGACTCCGGCTGCGACACCTATAGAGCCGCCATAGAGCCGCGGCCGCCGACGCGCCCGCACAGCGCCCCGCCCAGGGCGAGATCCCGCCCTGGGCGGGGCGGATCCAACTCACGGCCACCCTAGAGGAGTTCAGTCATGGCTACCCGCCGTACGTTCACCTGATTTCTCCCAGGAGGCCCCGGCCTTCAGGACTCCGTTGGGAAAGGGACGAACCGCTGGCCATGGGGGTCGCTATGACTCACGGACCCGCAGGTCAAGTGATCCACT
Organism: Streptomyces sp. NPDC002133; assembly: GCF_040296405.1. Lineage (NCBI taxonomy): Bacteria > Bacillati > Actinomycetota > Actinomycetes > Kitasatosporales > Streptomycetaceae > Streptomyces > Streptomyces sp. NPDC002133. The sequence goes on from NZ_JBEOXF010000072.1 coordinate 23,863, forward strand.
CACAGCCAGAGTGAGAGCCAGGATGTCCGCCCTGTCCATTTACCAACGGAGTCCTTCAGGCCGGGGAGGAATGGGTGCTCGGCGCGGAGCCGCGAAGCGGCGGAGGTCTCTGCGCATTGGTCGTGGCCTGTGCTTTCGGCTGTTGTCAGTGGTGGCGGTTAGGTTGATGGGGTGAAGGTCGTGGTGCAGGTGAAGCTGTTGCCGTCGCCGGAGGTGGCGGCGGCTTTGGCGGCGACCCCGACCGCCTCGCCGGACTGCACGTGACCGTGGCATGCGGGGCGGTGACCGATGAACGCCGCACTGGGCCTGCTGGCCGTCCTCGTCCTGACCGCCGGGACCGGCTACTTCGTCGCCCAGGAGTTCGCCTACGTCGCCGCCGACCGTCTCGCCCTCGCTCGTGAGGCCGGCGCGGGCGACAAGCGTGCCGCCCGCGCCGTGCAGGTCCTCGGACGGCTCTCCTTCATGCTGTCCGGCGCCCAGCTGGGCATCACGGTCACCGGTCTGGTCGTCGGTTTCCTCGCCGAGCCGTCCGTCTCCGCACTGCTCAAGCCCGCGCTGGACGGCCTCGGCCTGTCCGACGGCACCGTCTCGGCCATCTCCGTCGTCCTCGCCTTCGTGCTGGCCACGGTGCTGCAGATGGTGCTGGGCGAGCTGGCGCCCAAGAATCTGGCGCTGGCCGTCCCCGAACGCCTCGCCAAGTCCCTCGCGTCCTCCACCCTCATCTACCTAAAAATCGTCGGCCCGGTCGTGCACATCTTCGACGGCGCCGCGAACAAGCTGCTCCGCAAGGTCGGCATCGAGCCGGTCGAGGAACTCCACCACGGCGCCACCCTCGAAGAGCTCAGCCACTTGATCGGCGAATCCCACGAGCAGGGCCAGCTGCCCGCCGACACCGCCGAGCTCCTCGACCACGCCCTGGAGTTTTCCGAGCGCACCCTGGACGAAGTGATGGTGCCGCGCGCTGACGCCATGTTCGTACGCAAGGACGCCACCCTCGCCGAGGCCGTCGAGCTGATCGCCAAGCACGGTCACTCCAACTACCCCGTCTTCGGCGACCACCCGGACGACATCACCGGTGTCCTCGGCGTACGGGAACTCATGCGGCTGCCCGCCGACCGCTTCGAGCGCACCACCGCGAGCGAGGCGGCCCGCCGCCCCCTGCTGCTGCCCGACACCCTCCCACTGCCCCAGGCCGTGGCGCAGATGCGTGAGCGGGACGACGAGTTCGCGGTCGTCCTGGACGAGCACGGCGGCGTCGCCGGCATCGTCACCTACGAGGACATCGCCGAGGAGCTGGTCGGTGACATCGCGGATGAGACCGACACCGTCGTCAAACTCGCGGTCGCCGACAGGGGCGGCTGGCTGGTGGACGCCGGCCGTCGCCTCGACGAGGTCGAGGACGCCACCGGTATCGGCCTCCCCGAGGAGGACGACTACGACACCGTGGCCGGCCTGATCATCGACCGCCTCGGACGGTTCCCGGCGATCGGTGACCGCCTCACCGTGGACCTGCCCGACAAGGGCTGGGCGGACATCGAGGTCCTGAGCCTCGACCGCCATGTCCCCGAGCGGGTACGCATCGAGCGCCTCATCATCGATCAGGATCAGGCCCAGGAGCAGGAGCCGAAGGCATGAGTTTCCCGATGGCAGTCTTCGTCACCGTCCTGCTGCTGATCGGCAGCGGCTTCTTCGTCGCCGCCGAGTTCGCCCTGGTCGCCGCCAAACGGCACCGCATGGAGAAGGCCGCTGCCGAGGGGCAGCGCGGCGCCAAGGCCGCACTCGCCGGAATGCGTGAGCTGTCCCTGATGCTCGCCGGCGCCCAGCTCGGCATCACCATCTGCACCCTGGGCCTGGGTTCGATTTCCAAGCCCGCCATCTCCCACCAGGTCGACCCGCTCCTGGAGAAGCTCGCTCTGCCCGCCGGACTGAGCTACGGCATCGCTTTCGCCCTCGCCATGATCATCGTCGTCTTTCTCCACATGGTCGTCGGTGAAATGGCGCCCAAGTCCTGGGCCATCGCCCACCCGGAACGCTCGGCGATGCTCCTCACCCCGCCCTTCCGCGCCCTCGTCAAGGCCGTACGACCGCTGATCTGGCTCCTCAACAAGGTCAGCAACGCGCTGGTTCGTCTCTGCCGCGTGCAGCCGCGCGACGAGCTGACCGCCGTACACAACCGCGAGCAGCTCACCCACCTGGTGGAGGAATCCGAGCGCCTCGGCCTGATCAACACCACCGACTCCGACCTGATCACCCGCTCCCTCACCGAACCGCAGACCCCGGTCGCCGACCTCCAGGTCCCGGCACAGGACATCGTGACAGTCCCCGCCGACGCGGACCCCGACACGATCCTCGCCCAAGCCGCCGCGGCCGACCGCACCCGCCTCCTCGTCCGTGACGGCGAGCAGGTCCTCGGCTCCGTCCACGCCCGCGACGCGCTCGTCGCCCGCACCCACGGCCGCGTCCTGACCGCCCGCGACCTCGCCCGCCCCGTCCCGGAGCTGACATCCGACAACACCGTCTCCCACGCGGTCGAACAGCTCCGCCAGCGCCGCGCCTCACTCGCCGTCGTACGCGACCACAGCGGCAGGCTCACCGGACTGGTCAGCCTCGACGACCTCATCGTCCGGCTCATGGGGCCGCAGACGGTGTGACCCCGGTAGAGCACCCTGACCACCAGGGGTCCGCATTCAGGGTGGACGGCCGCGCTGGCAGGAGAAGAAAGCCGTCCGCTCCGGCTCTTCTCCTCGTCGCGGGCACGGGGCTCACCGTCCAGCAACCAGTTGGCAAGGACACAGCCACAGCCTGGGACGGTGCTGACGTGGACGAGGCCGCCGTGCGCGTACGATCGCCGGTGCGTGGATATGAGCCCTCGATGCGCTGCTACAGGTCATGCCTGCGGGCTCAAAGAGGGCTGTCGGCCTTATCTCCGCGCGGCACCGCTGGCAACGCTCCCGCATGGCCGGCCTTTCACGTCGTGGCCGGTACGCTGGGGTCGCTGCCCCCACCACCATCACCCGTGACCACGCGATGAGTTACGGGCTGCGGCGATCGAGACGTCTCACGGCATGAGGATGAACCACAGGTGCTGATAGCGGGCCGTTACCGGCTGCACACCCCGATCGGGCGAGGCGCAATGGGGGAGGTCTGGCGGGCCTTCGACGAGACCCTCGGCAGACCGGTGGCCGTCAAACTCCTCCTCCCCCAGGACTCCGACCCCACCGCCGCCGCACGCTTCCGGCTGGAGGCCCAGACCGCAGGCATGCTCAACCACCCCCACGTGGTCAGCATCTTCGACTTCGGCGAACACGACAACCGTCTCTTCCTGGTGATGGAACTGGTCGAGGGCGACAGCCTCGCCCGCCGCCTCACCTGCACCGGCCCACTGCCCGCCGCACAGGTGGCGCGGATCGCCGCCCAGGCTGCAGCCGGGCTCGCCGCAGCACACCAGCAGGGCATCGTCCACCGCGACATCAAGCCCGCCAACCTCCTTCTGGACACCGACGGCACTCTCAAGATCGGTGACTTCGGCATCGCCCGCTTCGTCGACGACCCAGCCGCCGCGCTCACCACGACCGGACACATCGTCGGCACGAGCCTCTACCTCGCCCCAGAACGCGCCCTGGGACATCCCGCCAGTCCGGCGTGCGATGTGTACGCGCTCGGCTGCGTGCTCTACCAACTCCTCACCGGCCACCCGCCGTTCCAGGCCGACACCGCCGTCGCGATCCTCCACCAGCACCTCGACTCCTTCCCCGTTCCGCCCCGCCAACTCGGCGCCGAACTTCCGCCCGCCTTCGAGAACTACCTCCTCGGCCTACTGGTCAAGCAGCCCGAATACCGGCCCTCCACACAGGAGGTCGCCGACTGGTTCGCCACTGGTTCCTGGCAAGGGCGGCCCGAGCCACTTCCCACCGCCGTACCAGAGTCGGCGCCAGCAGCAGCTCAGCCCTCCGGACCGATCCGCCACGTTCCGGAAGCCAGCCCCGCGACCACGTACCTGCTGCCGTCCGCCGCCGGACACACAGCCCGGTCATCCAGGCCACGGCGCCAGGCCAGAACGGGGATCCGCGACCTCGTCACGCACCGGTCGAGGATGGTGACCACAGCCGCCGGAGCGGTGATCTTCCTGGCCGCGATGCTCGTCGGCATGCTGTGGTTCTCGCCTGAGCACAGTTCGGCGGAGAGCCCCCGAAATGACGCGCCCGGAACCACGAGCCCCGCCACGGCCCCGGCGCCGGGCGCCTCCCCGACCGATTCCCCCTCCACCGGGCTCCTCCCAACCAGCGCCGCGGACCGGTCGGAGGAGGACAGCGGCGGCAACGAGCGGCAGGACAGCGAGAGGGGGGAGAAGGAGCGGAAGCGAGCAGACGAGCGTCAAGAGGAAGAGGACGACTGAACAGGCAGGCAGTCGGGACAGCCGCGCCCTGCCCGCTCGCCCCACACGCGCCCTGGGGAGCGGGGGACGAGACCGCCGTCTCCGGGGCAGCCTCGCATCAGCCGGTCTTGCGACCCCACCGGATGTCGATGCGCTGCCACTCCTCCTCCCCCACTACGTCATACGCCGCCGCTCCAGGCATCCGCATACGGCATGAGCGCACGCCCCTACCGCGCCGCTCGTGACAGCCGTGGGCATCGCGCCCAAGAGAGCCGCCTCCAAGATCGCGTCCGCGGGGCTCGTGGCCGCACCTTCGTGGCTCATTTCTGCGCAAGGCAGGACCCCGACGGCTGATCAGCCTCATGCGTCCCAAGGCCCCGCGCATGGCCGAACGCCTGGTCAGCGACATCTTCGATGCCCTGGACGCGCAGACCGTCGTCGTCCCCGGCACCGGAACGCGGAACCTTCTACGAGTCACGCACCCCCGAGCCGGCCACCGGATGAGCCCTCGCAACCTTGACGAAGGACGTGGAGGCACCCCCGAGCCCTGAGCAGGAGAGCCCTTCGGGCTGCACGCAACGACCGAGTCCGGGTCGCGCAGATGTGGAGTCGCGCCGGGGCGCCTAGGCTCGGCGATGTGCTGCGCGAGGTTGACGAACTGGCTGGCCGTGGGCCGCTGCGGATCTGTGCCCATGTGCCGCCGCCCGGTGAGCCGGGTGGTCTGACCGGCCTGCGCGTGCTGTTGGTCGCGGATGTGCTGGCGCGCGTCCTCGAACTCCGTGGCATGCCCGTCTTTGTCAGGTGGATCGGTCCGAAAGTGGCATCGGCTGATGCCATGGGTATCCGCCCGGCCGACGTACACGGGCCCCCGGACCAGATCGTTGACGTGCACAGCGAGCCACTTGGCGTACATGTCACTGCCCGCGCGTACGAGGGCGGGAGCGGGGCCTCTGTCCAGGTCGCGGAGGCACGCACAACCGTGTCCCTGGTGGGACTTGAGGGGCAGGATCCGCTCGCCGTACGCCTGCTCCTGCTCTCTTACGCCCACTACGAACCGGTCGTGCTCCGTGCCGATGCCCTCGATGTGGCCCGCCGCAGGCTGGCGCGATGGCGGCGTGCCGTAGCCGACTGGTCAGAGCTGCCGTCGAAGCCAATGCCCGCCGACCGCCTGCGGCCGGTCCGTTGCGAGCTGGAGAACAGACTCGGCACCCCCGCCGTACTCGGCCTACTGCGGGATCTGGAGACGGCTAGTGACGTGCCAGCCGGGGCGAAGTTCGAGACCTTCGTCCACCTGGACCGTGTCCTCGGCCTGGACCTGGCCCGCGAGATCGGCCGTCCGCACTACCGGGAAGCGTCAGGATGATCCCGCCACGGCGGCGCGTCGTCCTGCGGCACGCCAGTCCGTCTGACCCGAGGAAGTTTCCGATCCTTCGATCCTGAGGTCCACCGGCGCCGCGCGGCTTGGCCGCATCCCGCCAGAGGGCGCAGGTACTCGGGCTGGCATTCCGGGTGGTCACTTCGGACCGTGCCTGTGACTCGCCACACAGCCCTCCCTGCATCGGCTCCTGGCCGCGGTCAGATCTGCGTGCCCCACGGCCGCGATCATCGTGCCGCTCCTGCCCGCCGCTTCCTGGTCATTGCAATAGGGCCGAACGGCCCCATCGGAACCGCAGCCAGGTCCCGTCACCCGCGGAGCCGCAATTTTCAATCGCAGCTGATCGGACTGCCCTCGCGCATGCGGTCCAGGACCGGGTCAGGCGGGTGTGACGTTTTCGGCCTGCGGACCCTTGGGGCCCTGAACCACGTCGAACTGGACTTTCTGGCCCTCGTTGAGTTCGCGGTATCCAGTGCTGGCGATGGCCGAGTAGTGGACGAACACGTCCGGGCCACCGCCATCCTGTTCGATGAAGCCGAAGCCCTTCTCCGCGTTGAACCACTTCACAGTGCCGGTAGCCATTTCGATCTCCTCCATGGGGCGAAGCGAACGACGGTTGCGGTGCGATCGTCACTGCTGCCCGTGACCATGGTAAGCGGCCACGCCCATGCCCTGCCCACGGTGGGGCAATCACCGTGAACCAGATGCCTGCGGCGAGTTCACGCCGTGCTGGTCCTGGCCCCATCGGGCCTCCTGATCGGAGCACCCTGATTACGGGAGGGAGGGGCCGTGGGACACAACGTCGCGCTGAAACTCATCGCCTCGCACCTGGTCTCCAGGGACATGCGCCCCGGCCGGGAGATCGGACTTGCGATCGACCAGACGCTGACCCAGGACGCGACCGGCACGCTGGTCATCCTGGAACTGGAGGCGATGGGGCTGGACCGGGTGAAGACCGAGGTCAGCGTCCAGTACGTCGACCACAATCTGCTGCAGGCGGATGAGAAGAACGCCGAGGACCATCTGTTCCCGCATTCTGCCTGCCGCCGGATCGGACTCTGGTACTCCAAGCCCGGCAACGGGGTCTCCCACGCACATGCAGCGGTTCGGCGTCCCCGGGAAGACCCTGGCCGGGTCTGACTCCCCCACCTGCGCCGCCGGGGCGCTGGACATGCTCGCCATCGGCGTAGGCGGGATCGACGTCGCGATGGCGATGGCCCGCCGCCCCCTTGCACATCCGTATGCCGCAGATCTGGAGCGTACGGCTGTCTGGCGAGCTGCCCGCGGGGGTGTCGGCCAAGGGCGTGATCCTGGAGATGCTGCGGCGGCACGGCGTGTGCGGCGGCGTGCACCGGATCATCGAATACCACGGTCCGGGGCTTGCCAGCTTGTCGGCCATGGACCGCCATGTCATCGCCGACATGGGCGCCGAACTGGGCGCCACCGCCACCGTGTTCCCCGCGGACGGCGCGGCGCGGGCGTTCCTGGCCGCTGAGGGCAGGGAGAAGGACTTCACCGAGATCCTGCCCGACCCGGACGCCACGTATGACATAGAGGAGGAGATCGACTTGTCGGCGCTGGAGCCGCTGATCGCCAAGCCGTCCTCGCCGGGCAACGCCTGTGGTCAGGGGCCGTCAGACGAGTGCGGAGGTCAGCTTCGACATCAACCCGACCTCGCGGGAGATCCTGGCAGACCTCACAACAATGGGGGCGACTCTGGACCTGGTCACCGCCGGCGTGCGTATCCACCAGGCTGACCACACGGCGAACAGCACCGTCGCGGCCATGAAGAGCGGCGTGACCTTACACCGACCGCGGTCCACTCAGCTCTCGACGAGGCGCCGTCAGTCGCCGACCACCGGTAGGCATCGACGGCGAACGGAGTCATGTCGTCCAGGGTGACGAAGCGGCCCACCGCGCCGGCCCACACCTGTATGCCGGGATCAAACCGGCAGATCAGGGCCGATGCCGGGCCTGGTTCATGGCGCTGCGGATCATTGACGCCATCCGCTCGGGGTGCGGCGAGCTGACAGCAATACGCACGAAGTGCGACGGCGCGCGCAGGTCGACGCAGACGACCGCCGGGTGCCGCGGGCGGATCGCGAGGAACTCCTGGCCGCGATGCCGCCATGTCCCCAGACAGACCGCGCCGGGCACCACCAGGCGTCGGCCCGGTATCCCCCGCAGGAGCCTCCACCACTCCGGCCGTACGGTGACGCTCTCGACCGCGGCCAGCGGGGCACTCACTTTCCAGCGTCGGACGACAGCCTTCTCCCAGCACGCCAGGCGGACCACCAGTTCCTCACCGACCACTCCGAAGCGCGCCATGGCTCACTCCCTCCGGGCGCCATCGGGCCGGCGCCATGCGGTGCCGGCCCGACCGGGTCGTCGTCGGGTGTCCGGCGTTGCCGGCCGGATGTGAGCGGTGGCGCCGAGCACATGCCCATCATGCCGCTCGGACCGGCACCTCGCAGCGTTGGTGATCTTCTTGCCGCAGAACGGCACTCGCTCAGCTCGTCGGGGCGCGGCCGGTCACCGATTCCAGCGTCGACGACGCCCAGCCGCAGCTGGTGGTGCGCTGCCAGGGGTACATGTACCCGTCCGAGGAGCAGCCGAAGATCGTGCAGCAGTGCCGGGCGCGGCGACTGGGACCAGCTCCTGGACCACGCCGCCTACCGCGCCCTCGTCGAGCGCGAGCAGCAGCGCGGGGAACGGGTCGCGGCTGGCCGCTGCTCCGCGGCGCTGCGGTCGACGTCGTGCGCCCGCCGGTCGGCCGATCAGGGGCCGATCCCGCGCTGCTGCGTAATCTCGTCGGGCAATGGGTTACCCATATTCCGAGCAGGGGATCGACGGGAGAGTGATGCATGCCCCCTCGGAAGCGCAGGGCGGAGCTCAGGGCCCGGGCCGGGCAGGCGGCGAAAGGCGGGTACACGGCGGTGGACGGGCGACTGCCCGTCAGTGAGCTCGCCACGCAGTTGTTGCGCAAGGCCTTTCCCGATCACTGGTCGTTTCTCCTTGGTGAGATCGCGCTCTACTCCTTTGTGGTGCTGCTGCTCACGGGCGTGTATCTCACCTTGTTCTTCGACCCGAGCATGATGGAGAGCGTCTATACCGGTGCGTATGCGCCCCTTCAGGGTGAGAGAATGACCCAGGCCTACACCACGACCCTCAACATCAGCTTTGAGGTGCGGGGAGGTTTGCTGATCCGTCAGATCCATCACTGGGCGGCGCTGGTGTTCGTGGCCGCAATCGCGGTCCATATGCTGCGGATCTTCTTCACCGGAGCCTTCCGTAAGCCGCGGGAGGCCAACTGGATCGTGGGCGTGACGCTGTTCATGCTCGCGCTTATCGAAGGTTTCGCGGGCTACTCGCTGCCCGACGATCTCCTGTCCGGGACCGGCCTGAGGACGGCGGCCACCATCGTGGGATCGATTCCAATCGTCGGCACATATCTGGAGCTTTTCGTCTTTGGCGGGCAGTTTCCGGGAAATATTGTCATCCCACGCTTGTACGTCCTGCACATCCTGCTCTTGCCCGGCCTGATCCTGGCGCTGATCACCGCTCATCTCATTCTGATCGTCTATCTGAAGCACACTCACTGGGCGGCCCAGGGGAAGACCAACAAGAACGCCGTCGGCTCGCCTGCGTTCCCCCAGTTCTCCGCGAAGACCACCGGCTTCTTCCTCTTGATCTTCGGCGTGCTGGCCTTGATGGGAGGGCTCGCCCAGGTCAACCCCGTATGGAAGTACGGCCCTTACCGCGCTGACCAGGTGTCCGTCGGCGCTCAGCCGGACTGGTACGTCGGATTCCTGGAGGGCGCGCTGCGGCTGATGCCGCCGTGGGAGACCAATGTGGCCGGCCACACCATCATGTGGAATGTGTTCATTCCGGCGGTCGTGCTGCCCGGAGTCGTCTTCATGGTGCTGTTCCTCTATCCCTTCTTCGAGAAGTGGGTGACGGGCGACCGCAAGGAACACCATCTGTGCGACCGGCCGCGCAACCGCCCGACCCGAACGGGGCTGGGCGTGGCGGCCGTCGTCTTCTACGCCGTTCTTCTGGTCGCTGGCGGCAACGACATCGTCGCGTTCGCGTTCCGGATCTCGATCGAGGCCACTACCTGGATCCTCAGGATCGCGTTGATCGTCGCTCCGGTCCTGGCCTTCGCGGTCACCAAGCGGCTCTGCCTCGCCCTTCAGATGCGGGACGGCCAACGGCTGACCGAGGGCGAGGAGACCGGGCAGGTGACCCAGTCGGCATACGGAAGTCTCTCGGAAGGCCACCGTGCCCTGACTCCGGGCGCCCGCTACCGCATCCTGATGCGCGATGTGCCCGAGCCCCTGGAGCTCCCCGCTGAGGGCCCGGTCTCGCGTCGGCGGCGGTTGCGGACCGTGCTGAGCGGCTGGTACTACGGGGACGTCGTGGAGCTGCCCGCCACGGACGAGCAGAGGTCCGTGATCGCGGAACGGACGGCGCCGCCCGAGCCGGTCGTCGAGCGCCAGGAGTGATACATCCTCGGGGCTTTTGGCGGCTCAGTCGTGCGGGCGGGCGTACTGGAAGACCATTCCGAACATCCCGCCGAGCAGCACGCCCAGCCCGATGAGGAAGAGCCACAGACCGAACACGATCCCCAGGGCGGCCAGGGTCATTCCCGCAGCGGTGAACAGCGGCCAGACGCTGTTGGGAGCGAAGAAGTCCACCGGACCGGACCGCTCATGGACGTCGCCGTCACTGCGGTCCTCGGGGCGGAGCCCCTTTCGCCGGTAGTTGGTGGCGAAGAAGAACGTGATCAGCAACGCCATGAGGTGGGAGACGGTGAGCGCCGCTGTTCCGGCCGGATCCCGGGACCACGCGGCGTAGAGAACGTCGGTCACGAGAAAGAACCCTGCGACCCCGGCGAAGACGATGGCCTCGGTCTTCATTCGCTGATCTCCCCTGAGGCGTCTGGAGTGGATGTGGAGCCTCGGCCCAGGCGCGGCTTCTCGAGCGCCTCCGGGTGGTTGAGGTCGAAGGCCGGCGAGTCGGAACGCACGCGGGGCAGAGCCCGGAAGTTGTGGCGCGGAGGTGGACAGGAGGTCGCCCACTCCAAGGAGCGGCCGTACCCCCAGGGGTCATCCACCTCGACCTTCGGTGCGTAACGGCAGGTGCGCCACACGTTGTACAGGAACGGCAGTGTCGACAGGCCCAGCAGAAAGGAGCCGATGGACGAGATCGTGTTGAGGAGGGTGAAGCCGTCCGCCGCGAGATAGTCGGCGTAGCGCCGGGGCATGCCGGACTCGCCCAGCCAGTGCTGGACCAGGAAGGTCATCTGAAATCCGATGAAAAGAGTCCAGAAGTGGATGCGCCCCAATCCTTCGTCGAGCATGCGTCCCGTCCACTTGGGCCACCAGAAATAGAATCCGCCGAACATCGCGAATACCACAGTGCCGAAGAGCACGTAATGGAGATGGGCGACGATGAAGTACGAGTCGGTGAGGTGGAAGTCCAGCGGGGGCGAGGCGATGAGCACGCCGCTGAGGCCGCCGAGGAGAAATGTGACGAGGAAACCCACCGCCCAGAGCATGGGCGTCTCGAAGGACAGGCTTCCATTGCGCATGGTGCCGATCCAGTTGAAGAACTTGACCCCGGTGGGCACGGCGATGATGAACGACATGGCGGAGAAGAACGGCAGGAGGACGGCTCCCGTGGCGAACATGTGATGGGCCCAGACGACCGCCGAGAGCATGGTGATGGTGATGGTGGCCATGACCATGCCGAAATACCCGAACATCGGCTTTCGGCTGAACGCGGGAATGATCTCACTCACCACTCCGAAAAAGGGCAGCGCGACAATATAGACCTCGGGGTGGCCGAAGAACCAGAACAAGTGCTGCCACAGCAGGGCGCCGCCGTTGGCGGAGTCGTAGATATGTGCCCCGAACTTTCGGTCGGCTTCGAGGGCGAGCAGCGCGGCGGCGAGCACCGGGAACGCGAGCAGCGCGAGGATCGAAGTGAAGAGGATGTTCCAGGTGAAGATCGGCATCCGGAACATCGTCATACCCGGCGCGCGCAGACAGACGATCGTGGTGATGAAGTTGACGGATCCGAGGGTCGTGCTGATCCCCGAGAGCACCAGGCCCATGGTCCAGAGATCTCCCCCGGCGCCGGGCGAGAAGACGGAGCTGTTCAGCGGGGCGTAGGCGAACCAGCCGAAGTGGGCCGCACCGCCCGGGACGACGAACCCGGACACCACGATGATCCCGCCGAAGAGAAAGAGCCAGTACGTGAGCGCGTTGAGGCGGGGAAACGCGACATCGGGCGAGCCGATCTGCAGCGGCATGATGGCGTTCGCGAAGCCGGCAAACATCGGAGTGGCGAACAACAGCATCATGACCGTGCCGTGGATCGTGAAGAGCTGGTTGTACTGCTCGGCACTGACGACCTGCATACCGGGCCGTGCCAGCTCCGCTCGCATGACCATGGCCATCAGCCCGGCCAGCAGGAAGAACCCGAACGCAGTGACCATGTAGAGGTTGCCGATGACCTTGTGATCCGTGGTCGTCAGCCACCCCATGATCCTGACGCCGGCACTGATGCGCCTGTTGGTCACCGGCTCGGCCAGTGCAGGCTCCTGCTGATCCTGCGACATCGTTCCCCTGTCCGCCCTGCACGCGACTTCCCACTGCTGGCATCGATGGTGGGGTCACGCACACGCGCGAGGCATGCGACTGGCTGATGCACTCTCGAATTTCACCAGTTCACCGGCTGATGCATGATGCGCGGGTGATCGTCCCGCTCGCCACGGCAGAACCCTCGTTTCAGGATTGCTGGGAGTAAGGCATGCCGGACATTAGCACTTCGATCCGGACAGGGCCCGGGAGACCGTAGTGCGAAGGACGCGCGGAACTGCCCGTCATCGCCGAATTCTTCGCCGCGCTGATCGCGGCGCGCTGCTCGGGGGCGTTCGCGCGAAAGGGCCTGCATGGTCCCCAACGCGCACACCGGCGGCGAGAACAATGACTCGGAGTTCCGCTCCCTCCTCGACCAGTACCACCGTCAGCTGTGGTAAGTCCTGCACACGGCGGTCGCCACCGCTCAGGCCCCGGGTCAACTCGGTCCGGATGCCGACCTCGACGCCGCGGCGGACCTCCTCGCCCTGCTCGCATACGGCGTCAACCACCAAGACCAACCAGCGGCAGCGGTGGGGGCAGATCTCCCACCTGTTCGAGACCGCAGACACCCAGGCCGGTATCCGGGGCACGCGGTGGCCGGATGCAACGCGCTCACCGAGTACGCGAACCACGTTGCTCCGACCCGGGGCAGGACCGAGGCCGACAAGCTGCGCGCCCGCGCCGAGCGGATCGTCAGCGGCACGGCCGACGCCCTCATGGAGAAGGCGTTTGCCCTGGCAGCACGCGCTGCCGGACCCGCCCGAAAGGCCTATGCGTGAGCACACCGCAGTGGACCGACCGCCGCACCGAGATGGTATCGGCCCATGACGACCCTGCGTTCGTGTGTGGCCTCAGCCTGTTCGAGGGCGGACATGCCGAGGGTGACCAGGCGCCGACCAGTGCGGTACTGGCCCTCGCGCAGGTAGGTGAGGCCACGCAGGTACTGGCACCTTCCGCCGAGAAGAGTGGCGATCTGCGTAGAGCCCGCGCAGACCGCCGAGGGAGGGTTCTCCCCCGTGACCGGACAGACCTTCGACTGAGTCGTTGCGGGTGCTGGGAATGGGCTTATTGTCGCACCGCCGGAAGTGGGCGAGAGGGCTACGGCAGGCAGCATGACCACCGCTTTGTAAGCCTGGCGGTGATCTCTGATGCATCTGCCCACCTCGTCCCGTCAGGACGCCGGGACTGCCGTTGCGAGCGTGCGAGCCTCGTGGTCGCCCTCGATTGACCGCGGCTGACCGCTGGATCTGGCACGAATCTGGCACGCGGGCTCAAAGATTGACACGGTCCGCCGCGACGAGACGGCCACCCCAGTGTCCAGCGGTGCCGGGATCGGTCACCTCACGTGCTTGACGTCGGCGCGCCGACGGGCAATCGATCAGCGGCCGGATGCGTGGGCAAGGTCCGCCTCGGCCCAGACGACCTTGCCGCCCGGCACCGGGCGGGTGCCCCATCGGCGAGACAGCTGGGAGACCAGGAAGAGGCCGCGACCGTTCTCGTCGGAAGCGCCCGCGTTACGCGGACGCAGGGAGCAGGTGCCGGTATCCGACACTTCGACGGTCAGGACCTCGTGCCGGGTCAGACACAGATCGATCGGGCCGGTGCTGTGGCGGACGGCGTTGGTGACCAGTTCGCTGACGATCAGCTTCGTGGAGTCCTCGAGCCCTTCCAGTCCCCATTCGACCAGCTGACCGGCGGCCAGGTCCCGGGCGCGGCGGACAGTGGTGTCGTCGCTCGGCAGTGTCCAGGAGGCGACCTGGGCCGGGCTGAGCGAGCGGGTGCGGGCTTTTGTCTGCCTACCGAGTGTGACTTGATCGGTGCTGAACGTGGTCTTAGTCATCGCGTGACCTCGGATCGCTTGGCAATGGGCGCCTGGGAACATATGGGCGTATTCGTCTCTTACTGGACATGGACCGGATGGCGCTCTGTCCTGTGACACCGGTCACAGCCGTGGCTGATGCCAGTTCGGTCATACAAGCCCGCTGACGGGCTGCGAGGCGGGCGCAGCACGTGGACGGCATGCGTGCGGCGGCCCGGGAATGGAGGGGCGTTGATCTACCAGCACTCGGATATTGAGCGTCAGCAGGAGGTCGCAAGCGGCCTCGACAAGCTCGTGCGGGCCGCTCGTCTGAAGGGCCGTGATCAGCCTTCTGGTGCGGATCCGGTGGGCGACGCCTAGCGCGGTCTAGCCTCGGCCTTTCATCAGAGCTGACCAACGGTTGAGTCGCGGCCACCGGTATGTTCCCCTGACCTGCTGTAATGCTCTGACCGTTGCCACCGACGGCGACTGATGCTCGGCACTTGGTGGGTGACGTGCCGGTCCGCGTCTGGGACGCTGTGCGGCGTGGATGCTTTGCAACTCACCGCCGAGGACTATGCGTCTGCCGATCGTGCTCAACAGCTCCTGTCTGACCGGTTCAACGGTGCTCCGAGCCTCTATCGTCAGATGAAGTCCTGGGAGGACTTCGTGGTGCATGTCGAGAAGGGCTTCGACACCTCGTGGGTCTGCGAATATCACAGCGACCTGGCCTGCCGCGATTGGCTCCAGGACGCCTTGCCGTTCCTCACTCCGGCGATGCGGAT
>NZ_JBEOXF010000073.1:0-38139 GCF_040296405.1 Streptomyces sp. NPDC002133
TCCGATCTCACACCCCCCCCGCCCCGGCGGCGGCCCCCGTCGCGGCGGCCGCGTCCGTGGCCGGGCAGGGCGTCGGTGCCCTGCAGGCCCACCTCAAGGCACAGCCGAAGGACGCGACCGCCTGGGCGGCGCTCGGGGCCGCATACGTGGAGGAGGCCCGGGTCAGTGGCGACCCGTCCCGCTATCCGCAGGCCGAGAAGGCGTTCGCACGGTCCTTGCGGCTCCGGCCGGACGACAACGCCGAGGCCCTCGCCGGACGGGCCGCCCTCGCCGCCGCCCGGCACGACTTCCCCGCGGCACTGCGGGACGCCGAGCGCGCGCTGGCCGTGAACGCCTACAGCGAGCGCGCTCTCGCCGTGCGGATCGACGCGCTCGTCGAACTCGGCCGGTACGGCGACGCGTCGAAGGCGGCGAAGCAGGCGGACGCCCGCCGGCCCGGCATCCCCGTCTTCACGCGCTTCGCGTACGTCCATGAGCTGCGCGGCGACACGGCCGAGGCGCGGAGGGTGCTGGAACTCGCCCTGGACTCGGCCGCCGGCTCCGCGGACATCGCGTACACGGCGACCGCGCTGGGTCAACTCGCGTGGCACGAAGGCCAGTACGAAACGGCGCTGCGGCACTGCGACCACGCGCTGAAGGCCGAGCCCGGGAACCTGGAGGCGCGGGACTGCCGGGCTCGTGCTCGTGCCGGGAAGGGCGATCTCCTGGGCGCGATCGAGGAGTTCGAGGGCATCGTCGAGCGCGCGCCACTGCCGGCGCGGCTCGTCACGCTCGGCGAGCTGTACGAAGCGACCGGGCAGCGCGAACGGGCCGAGCAGCAGTACGCGGTCCTCGGCACCTGGACCGGCCTCGCCCGCGCGGGCGGGGTCAACCCCGACCTGGACACCGCGCTGGCCGCCGCCGACCACGGCAATCGCGCGGACGCCCTGCGCGCCGCCCGCGCCGAATGGCAGCGGCGCCGCACGGTCCACACGGAGGACGCGCTGGCATGGGCGCTGCATCGGTCCGGCCGGTCGGCGGAGGCGCTCCCCCATGCCAGGAAGGCGACCGCGACCGGGTACCGGAACGCCGTGTTCCTCTACCACCGCGGAATGATCGAGCGGGCGGCGGGCGACGAGGCGGGCGCGCGGGAGTCCCTGTCCCGGGCACTGGCACTCAACCCCGCATTCTCGCCGACGGGTTCACGGGAGGCGCGGCGCGCGCTGGACGGGCTGGAGGGGTCATGAGGCGGCAATTCCCGCGCTGGTGGAGAGGTCGGGGGTCCGGCGCCCCCGGCGGGCTGTTCGCCGCCCCGGATCTTCCGGCTCGATCCGGGCCCCACCGGCACTCGAGCACGGACACGCGGGCCCACCCGGCGGTATCGGGCGCACAAGCCCGTCCGGCGCTCGCGGACGGACACGCGGGCCCACCCGGCGGTGCCGGGCGCGTCCCGGCGGGGCCGGGGGCGAAGCCCTCGGTTCCGGAAGGGGCGTGGAGGGGCAAGCTCCGCAGGACTGTCACCGGCCTCGCCGCCGTGCTCGCCGCGACCGTCGCCCTGCTGGCAGCCGGCGCCACCCCCGCCGCCGCGCACCCGCTGGGGAACTTCACCGTCAACCACTACGACGGACTCGTCGCCTCTGCGGACGAGTTGCGGATCGACCACGTCGAGGATCTCGCGGAGATCCCGACCGCCCGGGTCCGGCCCCGGACGCTCTCGGCGGCCGAGCTCGCCGCGTGGGCGCAGGCGCGGTGCGGGACCGCCGCGCAAGAGGCACGGCTGCGGGTGGACGGTCGGGCGGTACCCGTCAGTGCCGGCACCGCGCGGGCGGAGATCCGGCCCGGGCAGGCGGGGCTGCCGACGCTGCGCATGGAGTGCCGGATGACGGCACCGCTGCCCGACCGCGGCGCGGCCGTGGACTTCCGGACGGGCACCGGCGGGCCGGGGTGGCGGGAGATCACGGCACGCGGCGACCGTACGACCCTGGCCTCGTCGGACGTGCCCCGGGACTCCGTGTCGCGCAGGCTCTCCGCGTACCCGGCAGGCCTGCTCGACTCGCCGCCCGACCGCACCACCGCGACGCTGACGGTCGTACCGGGCGGCCCCGCCCTGGCCGAGGACACGGCGACCGCCGCACCCCCTTCAGTACTGCCGCGCGGCGTCGACCGCTGGACACAGGCCCTGACCGGGCTCGTCGAGCGGCACGAGCTCACCCTCTCCTTCGGCGCGCTGGCCCTCGCGATCGCCGTCGGCCTCGGAGCGCTGCACGCTCTCGCCCCGGGGCACGGCAAGACGCTGATGGCCGCGGCGGCAGCGGCGGGCGGCCGGAGCTCCCTGCGGGACGTCCTGGCCCTCGGCGCCTCCGTGACGGTGACCCACACCCTCGGTGTGTTCGTGCTGGGTGCCGTCGTGGCCGCGGGCTCGACCGTGAGCCCGTCGGTCGTGGGCTGGCTGGGCGTGGCGAGCGGCGCACTGGTCACGGTGGCGGGCGCCCTCCTCGTACGCCGGGCCTGGCACCACCGCGCGCACGAGCACGGGCACGGGCACACCCACTTCCCCTGGCCGGGCTCCGGGCACGCGCACTCCCACGGCCACGCTCACAGCCACAGCCACAGCCACAGCCACGAGCGTGCCGACGACACCGCGGAGCCGGCCCACGAGCACCCTCACGAACACCCCCGCCCGCACTCGCACGACACGCCTCCCTCCCGCACCCGCACCCAGCCGCTCCGCCGCACCGTCCTCCTCGGCTTCGCCGGAGGCCTGGTGCCCAGCCCCTCCGCCGTCGTCGTGCTCGTCGGCGCCGCGGCCCTCGGGCACGCCTGGTTCGGCTTGCTGCTCGTCGTCGCGTACGGCCTCGGCCTCGCTCTCACGCTCGCCGCCGCGGGCTTCGCCGTCGTACGGCTCGGGGCGCGCGCGGGCGCCTGGCTGGCCCGGCGGCGGGGCGGCGGGCGGCGCGGGGGACGGCTCATCGGCTTCGTGCACCGCACCGCTCCGCTGAGCACAGCCGTCGCCGTGCTCGTACTCGGGTGTGGATTGCTGTTCAGAGGGGCCGCAGGGGCCATCAGTTGAGCTAGCTTGGAAAGGTTTCCACCGTGATGGTCGCTTTGCTGCGGATGGGGGGCTCGTGATGAGCGAAGTGCCGGGCGACGGCCGGAACGAGGGTCGCGACGACCAGCGGGACGACGAGGGGCTGATCGCGGGGCGCTACCGCCTTCTCGACCGGTTGGGCGAGGGCGGCATGGGCGTCGTGTGGCGCGCCCGTGACGAGGTACTCGGCCGGGAGGTCGCGGTCAAGGAGGTGCGGGCACCCGACGCGCTCGGCACGACCGATGTGCGCCGGCTGTACGCGCGGCTGGAGCGCGAGGGCTGGGCGGCCGCCCGCATCTCGCAGCGCAACGTGGTGACGGTCTACGACGTGGCGTCCCACGACGGCCGGCCATGGATCGTGATGGAGCTGATCCGCGGGCTCTCGCTCGCCGAGGTGCTCGAGGCCGAGGGCCCGATGCCCCCGCAGCGCGCCGCACGCATCGGGGCCGAGATCCTCGCCGCGCTGCGGGCCGCGCACGAGGCCGGGGTGCTGCACCGCGACGTGAAGCCCGGGAACGTGCTGCTCGCCAACGACGGCCGGGTGGTGCTCACGGACTTCGGTATCGCGATGGTCGAGGGCACGTCGAATCTGACGATGACCGGCGAGCTGGTCGGATCGCCCGAGTTCCTGGCCCCGGAGCGGGCGTTGGGGCGCACCCCGGGCCCGGAGTCGGATCTGTGGTCGCTCGGGGTGCTGCTGTACGCCGCCGTGGAGGGGATCTCCCCGTTCCGCCAGGACACCCCGCTGAGCACGTTGCGGGCGGTCGTCGACGAAGAGCTCCCTCCGCCCCGCAGGGCGGGCGCGCTGGGGCCGGTCATCGCCGGGCTGCTGCGGAAGGATCCCGCGGAACGGTTGTCCGCGGAGGAGGCCGAGCGCGAGCTGCGGATCGTGGGCGCCGGCGGCACTCCGCGCACCGGCTCCGCTCCCCCGCAGCCCTCCGGCCCGTACGCCCCGACGGTCACCTCGGGCACACCGGCCGCGCCCGCACCGACGGCAGCGGCGACACCTGTGGGCGGCTTCGGGCCGCCCACCCCGCCGACGGGAGCGACCTCCGCCCCGCCCGGCCGGCCGCGACGTGCCACCACCGCGCTGGTCGCCGGAATCGCCGTCCTGCTCCTGTCGATCGGCGGCCTCACCTACGCGCTCGTGAACAGCGGGGGCAACGGCGACAAGGACAACGGCAGCGGAGGCACGAGCAGCGGTGCGACGGACGGCGGCACGGCGGACGGAGGCGCCACCACCGGCCCGGCCACGTCCGGGGAAAGCTCCCCCGAGGGCACGTCCGGGACCCCGAGCACCACGGACAGCACGAGCTCCGGCGGCCACAGCTCGGCGACGGCACGGCCACCGCAGACCGTGCGGGTGTACGCCCAGGCCGTGATCGGCAGCTACAGCGGCACCTGCCCGCCGCCCGAGGCCGAGGCCCCCGCTTTCCGGGCGACGGTCACCGTGGGACGTACGCCCGCCTCCGTCTCGTACCGATGGGTGACCGAGAGCGGCAGGACGTCCGGCAAGGGCTGGAAGACGATCGACTTCCCTTCCGGGGAAGGGAAGTCGCAGCACGTGAATCACATCGAGCTGACGTACGAGGAGAACGCGGCGCACCACGACCGGATCCGGCTCGAGGTGCGGAGTCCGGTCGAGGCGCGTTCGAACTGGGTGGTGTTCTCGGTGACGTGCGAGGAGGAGGCCCCGACGGGCGAGCCCTCCTATCCGACGGATTCGCTCACACCGCAGAACTGAACGGAGGCAGGTAGCCGCCGGACTGTCCCGACGCGGTGGGGTGGTACGACTCGCCGATGTTCAGCCAGTTGACGCTGTGCAGCCAGGCCGCACCGGAGCAGATCTCGTGCCCGGTGAAGGCCGGGACGACATCGGCGAAGGTGAATCCGTGGTCTGCTGCGCGCTTGGCGATGGCGGCGTTGAGGTGGTTGGCGCCGCCGTTGATGGCCGCGCGCTCGTTCTCGGTGAGTCCGGCGACGCAGCTGCCGTTGAGTCGGTAGAAGCGGGGGTAGCCGAGGACGACGACGTGCGCGGCCGACGCCCTGGATCTGATCGCCGAGTACACCGAGTCGAGACGCCCGGGCAGGGTCGTGTCGACATAGCGCTTCGCCTCTTCGACGCGGGCGATGCAGGTGCTCTCGGACTGGAGGACGCAGGTGGTCATGACGTCGGCGAAGCCGGCGTCGTTGCCGCCGATGGTGAGGGAGACGAGGTCGGTTGCCGAGGTGACGGGGCCGAGCTGGTTCGCCGTCACATCACTCGTACGAGCGCCCGAGCAGGCGGTGAAGGCGAATGAGGAGGGTGAGTTGGCGGCCGCCCAGAGGGCGGGGTAGGCCCGGTTGGTGCGCTTGCAGTCGCCGCTGGAGCTGATGTAGGAGCCGGCGCCGAGGCCCGAGGAGTACGAGTCGCCGAGGGCCACGTAGTCCAGTGCCGCCGCGCTCTGGGCGGCCTGCGCCTGGCCCGCTCCGGTGAGAGCGAGGACGGCGCCGAGGAGGAGTGAGGATGAGAATGCCGCGATTCGGGACAGTTTCATGGAACCTCCCTTTAGCAGGATCTCTGCCTCAACTGTCGTAGCACGCCCCATAGTTCACCGGAAGTGTCCATGCCAAGAACAATCGGGGGGCCGGTGCCAACTTCTTGACGGACCGTCGGACGCAGCCCAGCATGGATGCACGCATCTGGCGCCTTGGGGGGCAAAGTCGCCCATGCAGACGATCACCAGCAAACCGGACGCACTCCGTCAGGCCCGATCGGATGTGCTGCCGGTGCTCGCGGGGGGAGCCCTGGCGGTGTCGGGGGTCGGCGCGGCACTGGCACTCACCGGCCTCGACTCACCGTTGCGCGCGCCGCTCGCGCTCTTCTATCTCCTCGTCGCACCGGCCGCCGGACTTGCCACGGCACTGCGACCGTTGGCATGCCCGGCCCGGTTCGTCCTGTCGGCGGCCGGCGCGGTGGTCGTCGATCTCTTCATCGCCCTGTTGATGCGGACGCTGGACATCCGGTCCGTCGCATTCGGTGTCACATCCGTCGCAGCGATCACTTTCTCTCTCTTTCTCACCGGGATGCGGAACAGGCTTGTGCATTTCGGCCCGGGAAGGAAAAAGAAGTAGAAACGTGAGACCTCGGTCCAGGTCTTGTCATACAGTCCTAATCATCAATACCGTCGTACATCCACCCGCAACGGCCCATCATGCAAGGCGACTCCAGGGGAGGGGTCGAGCGTCACGCCAGGGCCGGAGCGGAGCGCGGTAGGGGGGTGCCGAGTTCGGTCGTGCCATTGCGCATGTGCCGATTCACGGGCCGCGCGACCTGCAATGCCGACTCACCCACTGTGCACGGTGATCCATGCCGTCATGGCCGGGGTGAGAACCCCCCTTTCGAACCGGACACTCATCCGGACCGCCCGGGACGGGCGGTCCACCGGACGAGAGGGAAACCGACTCATGAGCTCGTTCCTGCGCCCGGCGGTCCCGGGGAACACCGCCGGGACCACTGCCACCGTCACGGCCACGGCGACCGCCGTGGCCACGGCCACACTGGGCCGCATACCGGCCCAGTACCGCCCGATCTCCTCTCATCTCGCGATCACGCCGCCCGTCAGCGTCGTGATCCCGGCCATGAACGAGGCGGAGAACCTTCCGTACGTCTTCAAGACGCTGCCCGAATGGATCCACGAAGTCGTCCTCGTCGACGGCAATTCCACGGACGACACCGTGAATGTCGCCCGGGAACTGTGGCCCGACGTCAAAGTCGTCAAGCAGGCCGGAAAGGGCAAGGGGGACGCACTCATCAGCGGTTTCGCCGCGTGCACCGGCGACATCATCGTCATGGTCGACGCGGACGGCTCGGCCGACGGCCAGGAGATCGTCAGCTACGTCTCCGCACTCGTCGGCGGCGCCGACTTCGCCAAGGGCTCCCGCTTCGCCAACGGCG
This sequence comes from Streptomyces sp. NPDC002133, assembly GCF_040296405.1. Lineage (NCBI taxonomy): Bacteria > Bacillati > Actinomycetota > Actinomycetes > Kitasatosporales > Streptomycetaceae > Streptomyces > Streptomyces sp. NPDC002133. The sequence goes on from NZ_JBEOXF010000073.1 coordinate 7,005, forward strand.
GCGGTACGGACGACATGACGGCCATCCGCAGACTCGGCAACCGCGTCCTGTGCGCCGTCGTCAACGCCAAGTTCGGCGCGCGCTACACCGACCTCTGCTACGGCTACAACGCCTTCTGGCGCCACTGCCTCGACAGAATCACCCTGGACTGCACCGGCTTCGAGATCGAGACCCTGATGAACATCCGGGTGGTCAAGGCCGGACTGCGGGTCCAGGAAGTGCCCAGCCACGAGTACCTGCGCATCCACGGCGTGAGCAACCTCAGCGCCGTACGGGACGGTCTGCGCGTCCTCAAGGTGATCCTCAAGGAGAAGGGCGTCCGCCGCCCGGCGCGCCGTACGCCCGCGCTCACCCTCAAGGCTCCGCGGGGAGGAGTCTCTTGAGCCACCGGACGTACTCCGTGGTGATCTGCGTCTACACCGAGGACCGCTGGGAGGACATTCTCGCGGCGGTCGACTCGGTGCGGGCCCAGTCGCGGGCTGCGCTGGAGACGCTGCTCGTCGTCGACCACAATCCGGCGCTGCGGGAGCGCCTCACCGAGGAGTTCACGGTGTACCGGGCGTCCGGGCCGGCGTACGGCGAGGAGGTGCGGGTGCTCGCCAACGCGGGCCCCCGCGGCCTCTCGGCGGGCCGCAACACCGGAATCGCCGCCGCGCGCGGCGAGATCGTCGCCTTCCTCGACGACGACGCCGTGGCCGAGCGCGACTGGCTCCGGTACTTCGACGAGGGCTACGAGGATCCGCACGTCGTGGCCGTCGGGGGAAGGACCGTGCCGGCCTGGGCGTCGGGCCGACGGCCCGCCTGGTTCCCGGAGGAGTTCGACTGGGTCGTCGGGTGCACCTACCGGGGCCTGCCTCCGGGCCGGGTGCAGGTCCGCAACGTCCTCGGCGGGAACGCGTCCTTCCGGCGCACGGCCTTCGACGCCGCGGGCGGCTTCGCCACGGGCATCGGACGGGACGGCGACAAACGGCCGCTGGGCTGCGAGGAGACCGAGCTGTGCATCCGGCTCGGCCGGGCCCTCCCCCACGCGGTCCTGCTGATCGACGACCGCGCCGTCATCCACCACAAGGTCCCGCGGGCCCGTGAGCGCTTCGGCTACTTCCGCACCCGTACGTACGCCGAAGGCCTGTCCAAGGCCCTCGTCGCCCGCAGCGTCGGCAGCGACAAGGGCCTGGAGTCCGAGCGCCGGTACACGACGCGGGTGCTCCCGGCGGGCGTCGCCCGGGGACTGCGTGACGCCCTGCTGGGCAGACCCGGCGGGGCGGGCCGGGCAGCCGCGATCGTGGCGGGCGTGGCCACGGCGGCGGCGGGGTACGCGCTGGCGAACGTGCGTACGCGCTCCGGAGTGGCGTTCTCCCACGGCCCCATCGCCGCGTACGCGTCGCGGGGCCCGGCGGGCGCGAGCAGCCCGGCGGGGGCAGGAGGCCCGCCAGGCCCGGGAAGCCGGTCGGGTGCGGGAAGCCCGGCAGGCGCGAGCAGCCCGGCGGGGGCAGGAGGCCCGCCAGGCCCGGGAAGCCGGTCGGGTGCGGGAAGCCCGGCAGGCCCGCGAGGCCCGCGAGGTGAGCCGTCGCCGTGAACCAGGCCGTGCCGATCCTCATGTACCACGCGGTCGGGCATCGGCCCGCTCCCGCGACGTACGGACTGTCCGTGTCGCCGGATGCCTTCGCCGAGCAGATGCAGCTGCTCGGCGAGCGCGGCTTCACGCCCGTCACCACGGCTGAGCTCGGGCGGGCGTGGCGGCGCGGCGAGCCACTGCCGCCCCGCCCCGTCCTGATCACCTTCGACGACGGCTACGAGGGCGTGCACCGGCACGCCCTTCCCGTCCTCGCCAAGCACGGCTTCGCCTCGACCCTCTTCGTGTCGACCGGCTGGCTGCGGGGTGAGCACGAGACGGGCGGCGCCCTCGACACCATGCTCGACTGGGACCAGGTACGCGCCCTGGCCGCCGCGGGCACCGAGATCGGCGGCCACACCCACACCCATCCGCAGCTGGACCAGCTCGACGACCGCCGGCTGCGGTTCGAGACGCTGCGCTGCCGGGAGATCATCGCCGGGGAGCTGGGCACGGCCCCGCTCTCGTTCGCTTACCCGTACGGCTACTCCAGCCGGCGCGTACGGCACATGGTGCGCGCCGCGGGCTTCGCCCAGTCGCTCGCCGTGGGCAACGCACTGGCCCGCCGCCGCCAGGGCCCGTACGCCCTGGAGCGCGTGACCGTGCGGCGGAGCACCGGCATCGAGGAGTTCGAGCGGCTCGCCGAAGGCCGCGCCATCGCGCGCAACTTCGCCGGCGACCGGGCACTGACGAAGGGATACGCCCTCGTCCGCCGGGCGCGCAGGGCGGTACGGGTGTTGCGCGAATGAGTCGTCGCACCCACGCCACGCTGACCACGTGCCACGCGTCAAAACATCGTGCGCGGAGCGCCCTCGTGCCGGATCATGGGCGCCATGCCTGCCAACCCTGAGGACGCACTGCCGATCCGGCTCAACGTCGACGACAGCGATTCACCGTCGGACGTCGTCGACGCGCTGTTCCTCGGCCGCTTCGCGACGGGCGAGCAACCGTACTCGCACAGTTCCACGATCGACCGGGTCAAGTCCGGCGCCACGCTGCTGCCGCCGGGCGCGTCCGTGCTGCGCGCGGCACGCGACGACGACCGCAGCGCGACACTCGCCGAGGGCGACGGCTGGACGCTGCTGATCTCCCGGTGGAACCGCGGGGCCGACGTCACGGTCACCGCGGTCAGCTCCGAGCTCGCCGAGAAGATCCACCAGCAGGCGACGGACGGTGTCCAGGACGAGCCGGAGCCCCAGCCCGAGAACGTGACGATGGGCTTCTGGTACGTGTCCCCGCGCCGCGGCCCGCACCGCACCACCCGCCAGATCAGCGCGGGCACGTGGGACGAGGTGCGGCCCAACTACACGGCACCGGTGGCCGACGCGATGGACCGGCTGATGAAGGTGACCCCGGAGGACATCGCGGGCCGGCTGCTTCTCCTGCACGGTCCGCCGGGCACGGGCAAGACGTCGGCACTGCGCACCCTGGCCCGCTCGTGGCGGGACTGGTGCCAGGTGGACTGTGTGCTGGACCCGGAGCGGCTCTTCAACGACGTCGGCTATCTGATGGACATCGCGATCGGCGAGGACGAGGGCACGGCGAAGGGCCGCTGGCGGCTGCTGCTCCTGGAGGACTGCGACGAGCTGATCCGCGGCGAGGCCCGGCACACGGCGGGCCAGGCGCTGTCCCGTCTGCTCAACCTGACGGACGGGCTGCTGGGCCAGGGACGCAACGTCCTGGTGGGCGTCACCACCAACGAGGACCTGGAGCGCCTCCACCCGGCGGTCGTCCGCCCGGGCCGCTGCCTCGCCCGGATCGAGGTCGGCCCGCTCACACGCGCGGAGGCGGTGAGCTGGCTGGGCACGGACGAGGGCGTGGCCCGCGACGGCGCGACGCTGGCGGAGCTGTACGCCCTGCGGCGGGGGACGACACCGGCGTCGGTGCCGGCCCAGCACGGCGAAGCGGACGCGGGGCTGTATCTGTGACCGGAGGTATCCATCCTCTGCCCGGCACAGGAGTTGCCGGCCGCTGAACGAAGGGCCCGGCGCCGCAGAGGCGCCGACCCTTCGTCATCCTCACTTGCCGTACGCCGCCCGCAGCGCTTCCTCCACCGCCGCCGCCGCGTCCTCGCGGGACAGCCCGAGGCGGCGGACCTGCTCCGCGTACGCCTGCGCGGCCGACGCCGCCTGGCGCTCCGCGGCCTCGCCCGCCGCGGCGATGAACGTCCCGTTGCGGCCGCGAGTCTCGATCACCCCGTCGCCCTCGAGGGCGCGGTACGCCTTGGCGACGGTGTTGGCGGCGAGGCCCAGTTCCTCGGCGAGGCCCCGTACGGTCGGCAGCTTGTAGCCGACGGGCAGTACGCCGGAGCGGGCCTGCCCGGAGATCTGGGCGCGGAGCTGCTCGTAGGGCGCGGTGGCGGAGTGCGTATCGATGACGATCTTCAAGGTCACCGCCCGATTGTCCCCCAGCGCTCCGCCGGTCGGTGGAAAATGGGAGGCGACGGCCTCGCCGGCGCACGTAGCGTGCCCTCTCATGACGGTGATTGTGCGTGATGTACGCCCCCGGAACGCCGAGGACGCCGAGGGCTTCGCCCGGGTCCGGCGGGCCGCCCTGCCCTTCATGCTGGCGAGCGCCGAGTCGGTCGTGTTCGACGCCGCGCACGCGCATCCGGACGCCCGCTACCGGCAGCTGATCGCGCTGGAGGACGACGAGATCATCGGCACGGCACAGGTCGGGATCGTGTACGACAGCCCGGAGCCGGGCGTCGGTTACGCCAATGTCTATGTGCATCCGGACCGGCGCCGCCGGGGCGCCGGGGCGCTGATCCTCCGCGCCGCCGAGGAGCATCTGGCGGTCGCAGGCGCCGACACCGTGTACTCGTGGGTGCTGGACAAGCCGGCGAACCGCGCCTTCGCCGAACGCCACGGCTACCGCTCGAGCCGCTCCGCGCACTTCCTCCGTCTCGACCTGGCGGGCGGCACCCTGCCGCCGCTGTCGGCGCCCCCGGCCGGGGTGAGGATCGTGTCCGGTGACCAGTTCGCCGACGATCCGCGGCCGCTGTTCGAGCTGGACGCGGAGACCACGGCCGACGAGCCGAGCGATGTGGACACGGAGTTCACGGACTACGAGCACTGGCTGGCCGAGACCTGGAACCATCCCCTGTTCAGCCGCGAGCTGACCTCGGTGGCCCTGGCCGACGGTCGCCCGGCGGCGTTCAGCGCCGCTCGGACCGACGGCTCCACCCGCTACGGCACGGTGATGACGGGCACCGCCCGCGCCTTCCGCGGCCGGGGTCTGGCCAAGCTCGCCAAGAACGACTCCCTGCACCGCGCCCGCGCCGCGGGGTACACGGAGGCGGTCACCGGCAACGACACGGGCAACGGCCCGATGCTGGCGATCAACAAGTGGTTCGGCTACGAGATATGCGCGACGGAGGTCCGCCATGTCCGCACCCTCGGCTGAGCGGATCGAGGTCGTCCTGGTCAAGGCGGGCCGTACCAAGATCCGATATCCGGCGGAGCTCGTCTCCGACGACGGCGCCCGCATCGTCGTCCGCGCGCCCTGGGCGGGAGAGGGCGCGCGCGACTTCGGCTTCGTCCGCTTCGAGCAGGGTGATGTCTTCACGGAGTACTACTGGCGCGACCGTTGGTACGCGGTGAAGGACGTCCGCGGGCCCGGCGGCACGCTCAAGGGCTGGTACTGCGACATCACCCGGCCGGCCGTGCGCTCCGGCGTCGAGCTGGTCGTCGAGGACCTGGACCTCGATCTGTGGGTGTCGGCGGACGGTTCGGAGATCCTCCGCCTGGACGAGGACGAGTTCCGCGAGAGCGGCCTCGCGAAGACCGACCCCCGCGCGGCCGAGGAGGCAGAGCGCGCCCTGGACGCGCTCGAACTCCTGGCCCGCGAGGGCCGGTTCACCGATCTCCTCAGCCAGAGGCCCGTCTTCCGGATCGTGCCGGGCTCGCGAGCCGTGCTCACTGCGCCGGGCGACGCCCCCGGGTGATCAGCTTCTTCAGCCACGGCCACGCCAGCAGCACCGCGATCACCGCGTACACGGTCACCGAGAACGGCGTGTCGACCAGGCCGGTCACGCTGCCGTCGCTGATCTGCAGCGCACGCCTCAGCTGTTGCTCGGCGGCCGGGCCGAGGATGACGCCGATCACCGCCGGCAGCACCGGAAGCCCGTACCGCCGCATACCGAAGCCGATCAGGCCGATGGCCAGCAGGATGACGAGGTCCAGCGCCTCCCCGCCCACCGCGTAGGCGCCGACGGCGGCGAAGAAGAGGATTCCCGCGTAGAGGTACGGCCGCGGGATGCGCAGCAGCTTCGCCCACAGGGGCGCGAGCGGCAGGTTCAGCGCGAGCAGCAGCACCATGCCGACGAAGAGCGAGGCGATGAGGCCCCAGACCAGGTCGGGTTCGCGTTCGAAGAGGAGCGGGCCCGGCTGGATGCCGTACTGCTGGAAGGCGGCCAGCATCACCGCCGCGACCGCCGTGGTCGGCAGGCCCAGGGTCAGCATCGACACGAGCGTGCCCGCGGCCGAGGCGGACGCCGCCGACTCGGGACCGGCCACGCCCTCGATCGCGCCCTTGCCGAACTCCTCCTTGTGCTTGGAGAACCGCTTCTCCGTCACGTACGAGAGGAAGGTCGGGATCTCCGCGCCGCCGGCCGGGATCGCGCCGAACGGGAAGCCGATGACCGGTCCGCGCAGCCAGGACTTCCACGTCCTGCGTACATCCGCCGAACCGAGCCAGGGCCGGCCGACGGGGATCGCCTCGCCGGTGGTGCGCCGCAGATGGGCAGCGACCCACAGCGCCTCGCCGATCGCGAAGAGTCCGACCGCGACGATGACGACGTCGATGCCGTCGGCGAGCTGGAGCGAACCGAACGTGAGCCGCTGCTGCCCGGTCATCTGGTCCAGGCCGACCAGGCCCAGCGTCAGTCCGATGAGCAGTGAGGCGAGCCCCCGGATCCGTGACGAGCCGAGCACGGAGGTCACGGCGATGAAGGCCAGCACCATGATGGCGAAGTAGTCGGGCGCGCCGATGTCCACGGCGAGTGCGGCGACCGTCGGGGCGAGCGCGACGAGCAGGATCGTGCCGATCATGCCGCCCGCGAAGTGGCCGACGGCGGCGGCGGCGAGCGCCTGTGCGCCGCGGCCCGCCTTGGCCATCGGGTTGCCTTCCAGGGCGGCGACGACCGCCGCGCTCTCACCGGGCGTGTTGAGCAGGATCGATGTGGTGGAGCCGCCGAACATCGCGCCGTAGTAGATGCCGGCGAACATGATGAAGGCGCCGGTCGGCTCGAGTCCGTACGTCACCGGGAGCAGCAGGGCCACGGCCATGGCGGGCCCGATGCCGGGCAGGACGCCGATCGCCGTGCCGAGCAGCACGCCGAGCGCCGCCCAGAAGAGGTTGACCGGCGTCAGGGCCGTTCCGAACCCGTCGATGAGGGAGTTGAGCGAATCCATCGGCTAGAGCACCCCCATCAGCGGGCCACCCGGCAGCGGAACCCCGAGCAGGTTGTTGAAGACGAAGTAGATGACGAGGGAGAGCCCGGCGGCGATCAGCGGGTCACGGTGGTGGTGGCGGCTGCCGAGGGCGTACGCCGAGCCCCAGAAGAGCAGGGCCCCGGAGACGGGGAAGCCGAGGGGCCCGATGAGGACGGCGTTCGCGAGGAAGACCCCGGCGAGGAGCAGGACCGTACGCCAGTCGCTCGGCTCGGACAGGTCGATGTCCTCTCCGGTCTCGGACTCGCCACGGCCGCCGCGGAGGACGTCGACGGCAAGGAGCACCGCGACGGCGAGGAGGCCGGTGCCGACGACGACGGGCACGGTCCTCGGCCCGATCGGACCGCGCTGGGCGATGTCGACGTCCATCGTCAGCGCGTCCGTCAGCACGAGTATGCCGATGAGGAACAGCAGCAGGCTGACGCCGAGTTCGGAGCGCTCGCGCAGCCAGGAGCGACGGGTTTCCTCGGTCGGCCGGGGTTCGGCTGTCTGTGTGGTCACAGTCCCAGCTCCTTCAGCACGGTGTCGACGCGCGTGTTCTGCTGGTCGAGGAAGTCGCCGAACGCGTCGCCCGTGAGGAAGGCGTCGTTCCAGCCGTTCTTCTTCATCGAGTCCTGCCACTGTCGGGAGTCGTGCAGTTTCCGGACGAGGCCGACGAGCTTGTCGCGTTCGGCGTCGGAGAGTCCGGGCGGGGCGACGATGCCGCGCCAGTTGGTGAATTCGGTGTCGAGCCCGGCCTCGCGCAGGGTGGGCGCGTCCAGGCCCGGTACACGCTTCGGACCGGTCACGGCGAGCAGCCGCAGCTCCCCCGACCTGATCTGGTCGAGGTACTCGCCGACGCCCGAGACGCCGAAGGCGACCTTGTTGCCGAGGATCGAGGCGAGCAGCTCGCCGCCGCCGTCGAACGGGATGTAGTTGACGGACTTGGGGGCGATGCCCGCCGCCTGCGCCATCAGCATCGGGGCGAGGTGGTCGGGCCCACCCGGTGAGGAACCGCCGCCTACGGGCAGCTTGCCCGGGTCCTTCTTCCAGGCGTCGAGCAGGTCCTGGATCGTCCGGTACGGGGAGTCCTTCGCAACCACCACGATGTCCTGCTCCTCGGTGAGCCGGGCGATCGGGGTGGTGTCGGAGAGGGTCTTCGGGGACTTGTTCGTGTGCACGGCGCCGACCACACCGAGGCCCATGGACATGGCGAGGCGTCCGTTGCCGTGCTCGCCGACGAGCCGGGTCAGCCCGACGGTACCGCCGGCGCCGGGGAGGTTGAACACCTCGATGTTGTGGGTGAGCCCCGCGTCCTCGGCGTTCTTGGCCGCGGTGCGGGCAGTGATGTCGTAACCGCCGCCGGGGGTGTTGGGGACCATGAAGCGCAGGCCGGGGATCTGTGTGCCGGTTTCGGCGCCGCTGCCCGTGGTGAGCAGCGGTGGCCCTACGAGCACCAGCAGCGCTGCCCCGAGCAGGGCGAGGGGTGTGCGCAATCGCACGTGAGCCGCCTTTCGAGCAGAGCGGGGGAACTTGTGAAGTGGCCCACATGTTGCCTGCGTGTTAAGAAGCTGTCTCTCTTCCGGAATCAACGGACGTTGTGGTCGTTGCGGTCGCCGCCTAGCGTGTCGGCGTACTGCGCTTTCCCGGGGGCCGATCCCCGGACCCCCGGTCGAAGAAGTGCAGCCCGGGGGCAGGGCGGCCCGGCCTCGCGAGGTGACTTCCGGTGAACGTGCTGGTGGTGGACGACGACTTCATGGTCGCGAAGCTGCACGGCCGCTATGTGTCCGCCACGGCAGGCTTTGCGGTGGCCGGGGTGGCCCACAGCGGCGCCGAAGCGCTGCGCGCGGCCGAGCGGCTGCGCCCCGATCTGGTGTTGCTCGACATCTATCTGCCCGATATGGACGGAATCAGCGTCTTGCGCGAGCTGCGTGCGGCGGAGGAGCGCGACGGGGACCGTCAGCCGGCCGACGTCCTCTTCATCACCGCGGCCCGCGACGCCGGCACGGTCCGCTCGGCGCTGCGCGCGGGAGCCCTCCACTACCTGATCAAGCCCTTCAACCAGGCGGCGCTCCAAGAGCAGTTGCGCCACGTGGCGTCCCTGCGGGCCCGCCTCGACGACCTGGACGAGGCCCGCCAGGAGGACGTCGACCAGCTCTTCGGCACTCGCCCGCCCGGCTCCCGCGGACTCCCCAAGGGCCTCGCCCCGCACACGGCCGACCTGGTCGACCGCATCCTCCGCGCCCACCCGGAGGGCCTCTCGGCCACACAATGCGCCGAGGCGGGCTCCCTCTCGCGCGTCAGCGCCCGCCGTTACCTGGAGTACTTCGCGGAGACGGGCCGCGCAGAGGTCACGCTGCGGTACGGGGGGACGGGGCGTCCGGAGCGACGGTACCGGCGGATCGGCTGAGGCCGGCACTCCGGCCCGGCCGGAGTGGGGCGACCCGCCCGGCGCCTGCACGGACTCGTCGCCCCGGGCCGGCTCGTACGGGTCCCTCATGCATGTCGGGAACCCAGTTGCTCCGTCCGGACAACGCTGACAGGGTCTTGGCCATGCCCACCTTCTCCGCCCATGACGGGACCGAGCTCGCCTACCACGTGTCCGGAGACGGCCCTCCTGTGGTCTGCCTGCCCGGGGGGCCGATGCAGGCCTCCGCATACCTCGGCGACCTCGGCGGCCTGTCCGCGCACCGGAAGTTGATCACACTGGATCTCCGGGGCACCGGCCGGTCGGCGACACCGGAGGACGCGGCCTCCTACCGCTGCGACCGGCTTGTCGACGACGTCGACGCCCTCCGGAAGCACCTCGGCCTGGAAACAATGGACGTGCTCGCGCATTCCGCCGGTACGAATCTGGCGGCCCTGTATGCGGGCCGCCACCCGGAACGCGTCGGCAAACTCGCGCTGATCACGCCGAGCGTCATGGCCGTCGGCATCACGATCACAGCAGACGTCCGGCTCGAGGCGGCGCAGCTCCGCCGGGACGAGCCGTGGTTCCCGGCGGCGTTCGCGGCCTTGGAGGCGATCGTCGCCGGCAAGGCGACCGCCGACTCCTTCGAGGCCATCGCCCCGTTCTTCTACGGCCGCTGGGACGAGACGGCCCGAGCCCATCGGGCCGCGGAGGACAGGCAGAAGAACAAGGAGGCGGCGGCTGTCTTCGGCGCCGAGGGTGCTTTCCACCCGGACGCCACCCGCTCGGCGCTCGCACGGCTCGCAGCGCCGGCACTCGTACTGGCCGGGGAGGTCGACCTGAATTCCCCTCCTCGCGCGACGGCCGATTTCGCCGAGCTGTTTCCCCACGCCGAATCGGTCGTCCAGCCCGGGGCCGGGCACTTCCCCTGGCTCGACGATGCCGACCGGTTCGTGGCGACCACCACGGCGTTCCTGGAACGGACAACCGCTCAGACCTGCCCCGCGGTCACCGGCCGAGAATGAACGCGGCGTGGTTCTTGGGTGGTGGAGTCACGCAAGGCCGCCTCGTACGCACGCGTGATCTCGCAGTCGCAGGCGCTGACGGAGTGGCGACCGGGTACATGTGAAGCGTGACAACAGACTCACAGCGACCCCGCATCGGCACCGCCGCCCTGATCACCAACAGCCGCGGCGAGTACCTGCTCCACCTGCGCGACGACATCCAGGGCATCTGCTGGCCCGGCTATTGGGCCTTCATCGGCGGCAGCCCCGAACCCGGTGAGTCCCTCGACGAGACGATCGCCCGCGAGCTGAAGGAGGAGACCGGACTCACCGTCGTCCTGGAGGAGTTCACCACCGTCCAACAGGAAGGCGCCGAGCACCTCGGCAGAGGTCCGATCGTCGTCTACCGCGCCCACTGGGACGGCGACGCCCACACACTCCCTGTCACCGAAGGCATCATGTTCCACTGGTTCCCCGCCTCGGTCCTCTCCCGACTGCGCGTGCCACCGTGGTGTCGAGAGGCCATCAACCGGCATCGGGCCCGCTGACCACGGCTGGGAGCGGCGGGGACAACGGGAACCTCGGCAAACCTCGCCGGAACGCGCAGGTCAACGCCGCCGCAGCTCAGGCCGGATCCGTATCCGGTGTCTTCCAGACCTTTTCGGTTCCGGAAGCACGGGTCCTCCAGTAGGCCATGAAATCCATGCCGAACCCGACGACGGCGAGGACGACACCCAGCCAGAAGAGCAACAGGCTATGCCGTTCCATTCCACCAAACAGCATCAGGTCAGTGCCCAGGATCGGGAGAAGGATCCCGCCGGCGGTGTACCACCGCCCTTTGCGCGCCTGGTTGATCGCCGAGGCCACACCGAGTAGCAAGATCAAGCCAAACACTGCTGTCCACATGGCGAGATCCTCCCAGAAGATGATCTCCCTTACAACGGCCACAGTTGGCGCGGTGCTCACGACAGGCGTGTCATCTGACATCTACGACCGCCATCAACGCGAGTAGACAGGAGCGGCGTTGGACGACCCCGAAGGGCTGACCCCTGTGCGGGCAAGCGCCCTGCAAGTGCCGTCCGATCGAGCCCTTAAAGCGGGTGTCGCCCACTTGTGCCGCCGCCGATGTCCAGCACCCGCCGCGCGTTGAACTCCTGCACGACACCAATGTGCGGATCCAGATCGCGGCAGGCGGAATCGAGCGGATCGTAGATTTCGGCCGGCCGCGGGTGTCCGGAGATCTCGCCAGTCCTGCTGCCGAAGGTATGCGGAGCACACGGAAGGGGTGCCCTCCCCAAAAGCGGGAGGGCACCCCGAGGACGGTCAGCGGTGGTCGTAGCGGTCGTGACCCCAGTGGTGACCGTGACCCCAGTGGTGACCGTGGTGCCGGTGGTGACCGTGGTGCCGGTGGCCCCAGTGGTGGCCGTGGCGCCGGCGGTCCCCGCGGTGGTGGCCCCAGCGGCCGTCGCGGTCGCCACGCCCGTAGTCGTCACGGTGGTCGCGACCGCGGTCGTTACCACGGTCGCGACCGCGGTCCTGACCACGGTCGTCACCACGGTCGCGACCGCGGTCGTTACCGCGTTCCTGACCACGGTCGTTGCCACGGTCGTGCGTGGCATGAGATGCCGCCGAAGGCGCAGAGGTGGCGGCGCTGGCGCCAGTGGCGCCGCCCAGCAGGACGGCGGCCGCGACGCCCAGCGCGGCGGCAAAACGGGAAACCCGCATTCCGTGCTCCTTTCATGGCAGGCGCCTGATGCGCCCGCCTGGGTCGGACTCGTCGATGCTTGCATCCGAAATGCACCGTGAAGTCCGAATCGCCGGTAAAGGCACCTCATGTAACGAAAAACCGTTTGGCTGGGAACCGGCGCCCGGCGTGTCGGCGTCACGCGCGCCCGCGTACTGCGGGCCCGTTCCCTCCGTCCACCAGGGTGAACTTGCACCACACGATCTCGCCGAGCTCACGCTCCCCCACCACCCACCCTCTTCGCGAGCGCCTCCACCAGCAGCCCCGCCCCGACTCACCCCGCAGCCCCGTCCGGCATACGCGGCTAGGCATCAGCGCCCGCCGACTATCCATGGGCAGGAAGCCGTCGAGTACGCAGAGGCAGCCCTGTGACCAGCAGCGACTCCACAGGTCCGAAGGGCCTTCGGAGCCGTGCGCTCCGGGGTGTCACCGATGGGGCCGCCATTACTTGGCAGGTGGACTGATGGGGAGCCGAACAAGGTGACATGAAGGACGGCTCCCCGTGCACGGTTACGGACGATGAAGCCTCGAACCGCATGGTCAGGCGCTCGCGCTCCGCGCCGTTCCTGAGGCTGCCCTTACCCCACCCGTAAACCGTCGCACTTGCCGCGCGCGTCAGATCCGCAGGTCAAAAGGGGTGTTGGTCCGACCAGAGAGCTTGCGGGGAGCCAATCGGGGAGCCACCGCGCACCGACGGCTCGCTAGTGCCCACCACGAACCCTGCCCACGCGCGGTCCGGATCAAAGTCAGGACCGCCCGCCATCGACGCGGACTTCTGGGTGTGATCAGCGGCGCAGTGATTCGATCAGTGCGCCGCGGGCTGCCGCTGTGCGGATCGCCCGGTAGTAGATCCGTCTGTAGCCCGAGTAGTGCCAAGGAAGGGCGTCGACGTACCCGTCCACCCGGCGGAACTGCTCCAGCGCTGCCCGGTGCCGGCCCTGCTTGTGCAGGCAGTACGCCAGTAGGTGGCGCACATCCGGCAGTCGAGGGTGATCGCCGGCCGCGTCCACGTCTTCCAGGGCGGCATCGATCATGGCGCGGACTTCCGGTGATCGGGGACCGGGCAGCACGGCGGACCTGGACATGTAGGCCTCGTACCAGGCGAACAGGGGCAACGCGGCCATGAGGCTGCCCTTGGGCGCGCCGGCGGAAGCCTGCTGCGCGAACGCGCGCGCCAGTTCGTTCGAGCCGCGCCACTTGGCACTCCAGTACTGCAACGCGTTGAAGTGGGCCTCGAAGTGATGCGGTGCCCGGGCGGTGACTTCGGCCCACAGCTCGCGCATCAGGTCGTGGGGATAGCCGAGGCCGAGCGCCGTCCAGATCTCGGCGCTGTACGGGGTCGGGTCGTACGGATTGAGGGAAGCTGCCACCGCTATCTCCTCGCGGGAGGCAATCAGTTGCCGATGGAAGGCTCTCATGCGCCAGGCGGGAGTCTGCTTGGCGTAGGCGGCACCGCGCTTCTTCCACGCGCAGTGGATCCGGGCGCGTGCTTTGACAAGTGCCACATCCGGATCGCCGGGGCGGGCTGCGTCCCAGGCCCGCAGCCAGCGGCCCCTCATCCACCCGGTGAGGGAGGCCAGATGATCGACGTAGAGGGCACGTCGTTCCCAGTCCTGTGCGGTCCCGGCTAGCAGCTCCGCAGCTGGTTTCCAGACGCCGACAGAGGCGGCAATGAGTGCGCGTCGCAGACCGGGATCGGGGCCGGCGAGCTTCCCCCTCTGAAGCCGCAGGGGCAGGAGCAGGAACCAGATCAAAGCACCGCCCATGAGCAGGCCAACGGCGATGTAATCACTTGCCACGTCGAGATTCCCGTTCCGGTGTGTAAGGGGTATGGGGCGCGTTCCACCAGGAACTGGCCGGACTTTCGGCGTGGGGGAGCCGTGCATAGCGAGTGAGGAGTATGCCCGAGTGCTGATCAGTGCGGCAATAGCGGGGTGGAAGGCGGAACGTACCGCGACAGGCCAAGGCCACAGCTGACGCCCGGGGCGCGGGCAGATCCTCCGAGCTCGCAATCAGGAGGATGCCCGCAACGTAGGGTCGCTTGCCGCCGCTGAACTCTGCAGACTTCCTGCCGCCTGCGGCTGGCCCCCCGCGTAGTCGAACCGCGGCATAGGTGCTTCGACTCTGCGCCCTGGGGACAGCTGTGGGCCAAACGAGACGACACGAGTCGGCTCCCCTGGACGACCACGGACGACGATGCACCGAACCGCGTGGTCAGATGCGCGCTCCGCGCCCTGTTCCTGAGCCCCCTCTTACCGCTGCCGTAAGCGGCCCGACGGCCGACGCGCGTCAACACCCCAGCTCAGCACGGCGGTGGGCCTAGCGGAGAGCCTGCGGGGAGCCAAACAGGGAGCCAGCCGGACGACTTGGCGCCATGAAGTTGCATGGCATCAGACGCCGCCGCGACTACGCCAAGCATTCCGCTCGCCGCGTGGTAGCACGTCTCAGAGTTACGCGCCCCCGCTGCTCGATTCCCTCAACGGGGACGGCCCATCACGTCCGCGGCCACGACGGCCACGCACCCTCAGCCCAGCGCAACAGAACCTTTCCTACGTCATCAAGGCCCCGCACGGGGGGCTGGCCCCTTGGGCTCGGCCCCTCTGCGCCTTCGGCTCCAGGGGCCGGCCCCTGGAGCCGCAGCGAGCTACGGCCCTGAAGTAGAGACCTGGACACACGGTGCCCGCGGTCAGGGCGAGCCTCCGGCGGGGCGCTCAGGCTCCGCGATGGAGGGGGCGCCGTTCGCGAGTGCCGGCCGGTGAGTGGCGTGCACGGGGAGCTGGGGAGAGTGGTGGGCAAGCGAGCGCTCTGAACCGCACCCAGCAAGGAGGGCCGCCTACTACGCCGCGTAGCCGTCCAGGCGGATCAGCGCAGGAAGGCGAGGACCTCGTTGCCGAAGTCCTCGATGTGCTGGAAGAGGAAGCCGTGACCGGCGTCGCTGTACAGCACCACCTTGGCGTTCGGCAGCCGCTGGGACATTGCGTAGCTCTGGTACGCGTGGATCATCACATCGTGTGCGCCGTTGGCGACGAGGACCGGAAGGGCGAGCTCCTCCAGGCGGGCCCAGGCCGAGTCCTCGCCGGTGCCCCAGGCAGCGTTGGCGGCGGCCTGTGCCACTACGCTCTCTCCCCGCACCGCGGCCTGGGAGGAGGCCAGCCGGTAGTCAAGGCGCCGCAGCGAGGCGAGGCCGGCCTCGCGGGCGGCGGGCGTGTCGGGGAAGAACAGGAAGAGGAAGTCCTCGTCGTCGTTGACCGGCTTGCTGGCCACCGCGCGGGCCTTGGGAGCCATGAGCGGCGAGTCGGGCACCGCGCCGGGACCGCTGCCAGCCACGATGAGGCGGCGCACCAGATCAGGGCGCTTGAGCGTGACCGCCTGGGCGACGAAGCCACCCATCGACCAGCCGAGCAGGTCGATCTGCGGCAGTTCCAGGGCCTCGATGAACTCGATGGCGCCCTCGGCCGCCCCGCCGATACGGTCGGGAGTGCGGCCGGAGGAGAGATTGACGCCCGCGTTGTCGAAGACGATCACCTCGCGCTCCCGGGCCAGCTCATCCAGGAACGCTGGGTCCCAGTGGTCCATGGTCCCGCGGAACCGGCTGGCGAGAACCAGAGGCACACCCCCAGAGGCGCCGAACCGGCGATACGCGAACCGCGTCGAGGGCCCGTCCACATACTGGTGGGTCGCTGAATCGGAAATGTAGGTCGACAAGGTGTCTCCATTGCTTGACCGGTGTCTGGCGCGCGCTGATGCGTACCGCGCTCGGGGATGACAGCCGGGGCTACCAAGTCCAGAAAGTCTCTTGAAGAGACTTGCAAGTTCTTTCACGAGACTAACACGTGGGTATCTTCATAAGACTCACGCGGTAGCCTGGGGGCATGCTGGTTCGGGACTATGACTCGCAGATCTGCTCGATCGCCCGCTCGCTGGAAGTCGTGGGCGAGCGCTGGTCGCTGCTGATCCTGCGCAGCGTGATGGCGGGGCGACGCCGGTTCGACGAACTCCAGGACGAGCTCGACATCGCCCGCAGCGTACTGACCGCCCGCCTGCGCCGGCTCGAGGAACACGGCGTCCTGGAACGCCGCCTCTACCAGGAGCGGCCGGACCGCTACGAATACATCCCCACCGACAAGGGCCTCGATCTGTGGCCCGTGCTGAACCACCTGCTGCAGTGGGGGGACCGGTACTACCCCGACCCGGACGGGCCGCCCGTGACGGTCACGCACGACGCCTGTGGCGGCCAACCTGACCGGCACCAGATGTGTGACCGATGCGGCGCCGCGCTCGGCCCGCAGAACACCACCGGCTTTGGCCGGGTGCGCCCGGCCAGTTGATGCCCGGTACCGTGCGCGGGGCGTGTGTGTCGGTGTCGCGTGCCGGGCGGCGATGGCGAGGGCGGCCCCTCCTGCTGGATCAATGCCTCGCCGGCATGGTCGGCCGCCCATCGTGCTCGGTGGAATCGTCCTGCCCGGTGTTTCAGCTGCCGCTGGGTTCAGGGGCTGTCCGGGCCGACGCGAATGAGACCCGGGCCGGCGTCGACGAACGAGTCCCCGAGTTGCACGTCGTGGCCGTCGTCACAGCGGAGTACCGCGTGCACCGCACTACCGCATTCCTTGTGGCGTAGGACCACGGGGGGCCCCTGTTCGTCCGTGGCCCAGGTGTCGCCCCACTGCCGCAGCGCCACGAGGACGGGCAGGAAGTCCCGGCCCTTCTGGGTCAGTTGATAGGCGTACCGGGTCCGCTGGCCGGGCTCCTGGTAGGGGACGCGCTCCAAGAGTCCGGCGGCGGTCAGTTCCTTCAGGCGCGCCGAGGCGGCGGGTTCGCCGATGCCCACGCGCTTGGCGAAGTCGTCGAACCGGCGCGTGCCGAAGAACGCCTCGCGCATGATCAGCAGCGCTGTCCTGGTGCCAACGATCTCCAGAGTCCTGGCGATGGTGCAGTTGGTCATGGACCAGGCGTCCCGTTCCGTCAGCAGATCCTTCATCTCTCAATCCTCCACCTGACTTGCCTTATGCATAGCCAGACTATAGCGTCATGGCTAACTTCTGTAGTCATAAGTCAGCTGGGGTGTGCGCATCCCGAGGGAGGAATCATGGACATCAGCACAGCAACCGTCCTGGTCACCGGGGCCAACCGCGGGCTCGGCAGGGCACTCGCTCAGGAACTGGTCGCGCGCGGCGCCACGGTGTACGGGGCGGCCCGCCGACCGGACCAAATCGATCTACCCGGCGTGAAAGCGATCCGGATCGACGTCACCGACCCCGCCTCCGTCGCCGCGGCTGCCGAGGAGGCCCGTGACATCACCGTGCTGATCAATAATGCGGGCAGTTCCACGGGCGCCGATCTGCTGACCGGCAGTTGGGACGCCGTCCGCCTGGAGATGGAGACCCACTACCTGGGCACCCTGGGCACGATCCGGGCTTTCGCCCCGGTGATCGAGTCGCAGGGCGGAGGCGTCATCCTCAACGTCCTTTCCGCGCTGTCGTGGATCAGTTTTCCCACCGTCGGCGCCTACTCCGCCGCCAAGGCCGCGCAGTGGAGCCTGACCAACGCGATTCGTCAGCAGCTTGGACCCCGGGGCATCTCCGTGTCCGGACTCCATGTCGGCTACATGGACACCGACATGGCCCGCCATGTCACCGGGCCCAAGAGCGACCCGGCGGACGTCGCCCGCGCGGCCGTTGACGGCATCGCCTCCGGCGCTGCCGAGATCGTCGTCGACGACCTCAGCCGCCAGGTACAGGCCGACCTCTCCGGTGGCGTCGCCGCCCTCTACCCGCAGCTCGGCTGAGACGAGGACACCATGGCTTCCACCCCTTCCCCCGCCCCGGGCCGACTCAAGCCGGCCGACGAGCAACCCGGCAACCGGCTCTCCTCACACCAGCCCTCCCGCTTCGCCGCTGCCGTCACGCTCGTCGCGATGTGCCTGGGCTGCATGACGACCTTTCTGCTGATCACCGCATCGGTGTCGGCGCTGTCGGCCATCCAGGACGACCTGCACGTCTCCCCAACCGGCCTCGTCTGGATCCCCTCCGCGTACACCCTGCTCGTGGCCAGCCTGGTGATGTCCGCGGGCACCGTCGGCAACCTCTACGGCCGCAAGCGCACTTTCCTCGCCGGCACCGCAATCATGATCATTGGGTCGCTCACCGTCTACGCCGCGAGTTCAGCAGGAGGCGTCATCGCCGGCCAGCTCGTCTCCGGCCTCGGCGGCGCTCTCATCCTGCCCAACAGCCTGGCCATCCTGGGAGCCACTTTCCCCGACCCCCACCGGCGCACCGAAGTCGTCACCGCCTGGGCAGCCTCCTCCGGCATCGGGCTGGCCCTGGGCCCCCTGGTCGCGGGCACATTGCTGGACCACTTCCACTGGAACACGGTCTTCCTGTCGACCGCTGTCCTTGCCGTGGTCACCATGGCCGTGGCCCTCTTCGTCGCCGAATCGCGCGGCCCGGGCGGCAAGCTCGACATCCCCGGCCAGCTCCTTGCCGTCCTGGGCATCGCCGCCCTCGTCTACGCCCTCATCGAAGGCGGACACGACGGCTACACCAGCCCCCGGATGCTCATCACCTGGTTCATCGCGGCCGCGGCCCTGACCGGTTTCGTTCTTGTCGAGCGCGTCGGCCGCACACCCATGCTGGACGTCACCCTGTTCCGGTCGGCGTCGTTCAGCGCTGTCATGTTCGTCGCGGCCGTTTCCCTGTTCGGCTTCACCGGCGTGGCCATCCTGTCGGTGCTCTTCTACGAGCGCGTCCAGCATCTGTCCGCCCTGGACGTGGGGTGGCGGCTGCTGGCCTTCTTCGGCGTCTACGTCATCGTCGCCTATGCGACCGGACGCGTGATCCGCCGCACCGGCTTCAAGCTCCCGCTGACCCTGGGCTTCCTCATCGGAGCCGCCGCCACGGCCGGATTCACCACGCTGGAGCCGACCACCCCCTATGCCCGGGTGTGGTGGCTGTACGTGCTCTTCGGAGCCGCATGCGGGATGGTAGCCGCGCCGAGCACCGCCGCCGCCCTGGTCAGCGTCTCCCATGAACGCGCCGGCATGGCCTCCGGAGCCGTCAACGCCTTCCGCCAGATCGGATCCGTCACCGGCTCCTCCCTCCTCGGCGCACTCCTCGCCAGCCGGCTTCAGTCCCAACTGCCGACCCAGCTCGCCGCTCACCACGTGCCCCGAGCAGCCTGGCCCGCCGTCGAGCACGCCGTCTCCACCGGCAGCGGCGGCCACCGAGCGGCCCCGCCGAACGTGACCGCTGCGGTCGGCGACGCCTTCACCTCCGGCGTCCACGCCGGCATGACCGTCATTGCCGCCGTATTCCTGTGCGCGGCCCTCGCCTCAGCGCTTCTGGTGCACAACCGACCGCACCACACCACCGTCACGACGACTGACGCGTAGCTTCCAGGAGCGGCGCCGAGAACCGTGGATTCGCCTGCGCAGCGATGCCGACGGGGCCGGGGCCTGCAGTGAAGGGCCACACCAGTCGCAGAATCAGCCGGCAGCACGCTGGTGCCGGCCCGGGGGACCGGCCGACCACGCCATCGGCCGGTCCCGCCTGCTGTTCAGCAGGCGGGTACAGCATCCACAGCAACCGCCCCCACCCCGTGGAGCCGAAACGCGACCTATATGACCGCCTCCGACCGATCTCTGTAGAGCTACGGATCAGAAGGTCGCTGACACGGTGGTCGGCCGGCGCAGTCCCCAGTGGCCGCGCCGAGCCGCGGCTGGCGCGACACAGCTCCGACACAGTAGGTGTGCCCGGAGTACTGCGGGTTGGCTCTCGCGCAGGTCAGACGGGGTGTAGACCTCGATCGACGCAATCACTCCGGAACCGTTGCTCTATTCAGGGCCCTGAGAGCGAGCCACTTGGGGAGCTACCGGAGGCGACGCCAGGCGGCCCCCATGGACCGCGCCCAAGGTCGCACCCGTACCGCCCGGTCGGACGTGCGCTCTGCGCGCCGCTCCTGAGCCCCTCTTACCGCCGAGTGTGTCCGCCAGCACCCGGCAGGGCGACTCGCGGTTCCCTGTCACTACATCAGTTCGTCTGCATCTGGGCCACGGCATGGGATCAGCGGGGAGCCAAACGGGGAGCCAAACGGGGAGCCAAACGAGGCGACATGCGGTGGCTCCCCGTGGACGACCACGGACGATCCCACGCCGAACCGCGTGGTCAGGCGCACGCGCTCCGCGCCGTTCCTGAGCCTGCTCTTACCCCACCCTTAAAGCGACCATAAGGATCGCCTCCACCCGCTCCCAACAGCGGATTTCGCCCTTCCGAGCGGCTAGCTTGCTGATCGCCGGGGCGGGGTCCCAAGCGTCGGTGCCGTCGATCGGGGGGCCGCACCGCCGTCGTGGGACCCGCCCGCCGTTCCCCCATATGCCGCTGTTGTTGAAGGAGATCGTCACCATGACCGCTCGCCGTAGGGCCGCCGTCGTCGCCGCGTTCGGGGTTGCGCCGCTCGCGCTGACCGGGTTGGCCGCGTCGCCGGCCGTTGCGCATGGATCGATGACGGATCCGGTGAGCCGGGTGTCCGCCTGTTACGCCGAAGGACCGGAGAGCCCCGACTCGGCGGCGTGCAAGGCGGCGGTCGCCGCGAGTGGGACGCAGGCGTTCTACGACTGGAACGAGGTCAACATCGGTGACGCCGCGGGCCGCCACAAGGAACTGATCCCGGACGGGAAACTGTGCAGCGCGGGGCGGGACAAGTACAAGGGGCTGGATCTGCCGCGGGCCGACTGGCCGGCGTCGAAGCTCGCAGCGGGCAGTCACACGTTCCACTACAAGGGAACGGCCCCGCACAAGGGTTCGTTCGAGCTGTACATCACGAAGGACGGTTACGACCCGTCGAAGCCGCTGAAGTGGTCGGACCTGGCGGCGCAGCCGTTCGCGAAGGTCACCGACCCGAAGCTGGTGAACGGGGAGTACATATTCGACGGCAACGTGCCGGCCAGGTCCGGGCGGCACCTGGTCTACTCGATCTGGCAGCGGTCCGACTCCCCCGAGGCGTTCTACACCTGCTCGGACGTCGTCTTCGGCCAGGACAACGGCGGCTCCGCGCCGGACGGTGGCACCGCGCCCGCGCCGACCGCCTCCGCGCCGAGCGACGAGCAGATCGAGGCCGGCTCCGACGAGTCCACGGTGGACCACGGCGGCCACGGCGGTGACGGCTCGGAGGAGCACTCCGAGCAGCCGTCCACGGCCACGCCCGCTCAGGAGGCGGAGGGCGAGCCGTCGGAGGCCCCGGCTTCCAACGCCCCCGAGGCCAACGGTGCCGGTGAGAACCTCGCCGAGACCGGCGGCGACAGCAGCACCCCGTACCTCGCCGTCGGCGGTGCCGCGGTGCTCGCACTCGGTGCGGCCGTGATGTTCGGTACCGTCCGCCGCAAGGCGTCCCGCTGATCGGCGAACAGCTGATCCACGAAGAGCTGATCCGCGCACGTCCTGGCCGCGCACAGCCGGGCCTCGCACAACCGGGCCACGCGCAGCCGGTCCGCGAGAAGTCGTACTGACGAGGAGGGGTGCCGTCCGACGGGCGGCACCCCTCCTCGTTCCGTGCCTACTCGAAGACCGACGCGCAGGTCGTCGGGGTGGCGTGCGCCGGGTCGAGCGCATTGACCACCTCGTGGTAGGCGATCCGGTCCCACAGACCGATCGCCACGTGCTCCGAGAAGTCAAGGGCGCACAGATCCTGAAGGGTCACGTTCCGGACGCCCGGCCCGTCGAGGAACGCCGAGCGGTACGGGGTGACGACCTCGTCGTACTTGGTGGCGATGACGGTGTACCGCACGCCCGGAACCGTGTCGCCGCCCGCGTTGAGCCTGGTGAGGAACGCGGAGCCCGCGATCTGGTCGGCGAGGCCGGGGGTCGAGGACTTCAGCAGGTCTGCGGCGCCCGGGAAGTACGGGAGCAGGCCGGCGAGCCCGTTGAGCGTGGTGCCGTGGTTGTCGGGCGCGAGGCCGACGAGGGCGTTCACCTTGTCCGCGCCGCCCAGGAACTTCAGGTAGTGGCGCGGCATCATGCCGCCCTGCGAGTGTCCGACCAGGTCGGCCTCGGCGGCGCCGGTCGCGGCGAGGACCCTGTCGACGTACGCGTCGAGCTGCTCGGCCGACTTGTCTATGGGGCCGAGGCCGTGGAAGAACGGGACGCCCGGCAGTTGGCCGTAGTCGAGCGAGAAGACGCAGTAGCCCCGGTGTACGAGGTACGGCGCGAGGGCGAGCCAGTTGTCGACGGAGTTCCCGAAGGTTCCGTGGACGAGGATCACGGGACGGGGGTGGGCGGCGGACGGCTTGCAGGAGTAGTTGTTCCAGCCACTCGTCGGGCCGGCGGCGGTGGTGGCCGCGGTGGCGGTGGCGGCGGGGGTGAGACCGATGGCGGCGGCCAGCAGCAGGGCGGCGAGCGGTCTGAGGGCACGCTTCCAGGGAAGTTTCCGGGGCAGCATCGGGCGATCTCCTTGCGGCTCAAGGGAATGGCGATGACTGGGGATGTGGGGATTCCCTGCGGCCCGGACCACAAGAGAGAGCTGTGCTCATGCCAACGTACGCACGAGTAACCAACCCTGGGAAGTTACGCGTCGGTAAAATGTGAGGGATGGTCAGAGGACCGCTGATATGAGGAAAGATCCGTCACGCGGCCAGTGAGCCCGGCATGACCGCCCGTGGACCGAACCTGGCACGGGCCAGGTCGGCGACCGCCTCGACCCGGCGGGCCTTCTCGTCGGCCGGGTCGAACGTGAGCTGATGCGCGGCGTGGTCGGCCGGGATCAGCCCCTCGGCGCGCAGGGCGAGGGCGCGGACACGGGCGCGCTGCAGGCCGAGGCCGTCGAGGAGGCGGTAGGCGGTGGCGGTGAGGGACGCCGAGTGGGCGGTCGGTTCGGGCAGGGCGCGGGACTTGGTGGTCGTGGTGCGGTCGGCGTAGCGCACGGTGAGGGTCAGGGTGCGGCAGACCTGGGCCTCGGCACGCATCCGGGCGCCGAGCTCCTCGCCGAGCGAGAGGAGGGCGCGGCGGTGCCGGGTGGGGTCCAGTTCGTCGCGGGGGAAGGTGCGTTCGGCGCCGACGGAGCGGGCGGCGGCGTTCGGGACGACCTGGGTGCGGTCGATGCCGTGGGCCTTCTCGTACACATCGCGCCCGGCGCGCGCGCCGAGGATCCGCTGGAGTACGGCGAGGGGCGCGGCGGCGACCCGGTCGACGGTGTCGAGCCCGTACCCGCAGAGGGCACGGGCGGTCGCGGGCCCGACCCCGTGCAGCGCGGCGACCGGACGGCCGGCGAGGAACTCCGCCGCACCGCCCACGACCAGGGTTGTGCCCGGTCCTGCCTCGCGGGCCGCCATCCTGGCCAGCAGCGGGTTCGGTCCGGCTCCGATGACGCAGTCGGCGCCGTACAGGGCGAGCGCCCGCACCCGTATCAGCGAGGCGAGGCCGGCGGCATCCCGTCCGAAGTAGCGCAGCGCGCCCCGCACATCGACGAGCGCCCCGTCCGGTGGTACCGCCTCGACCACGGGCGTGAACGCGCCGAGCAGCGCGAGCAGCCCCGCGTACGCGGCCCCGTCCGGCGGCCCCGCGCCATGCTTGCGGAAGCGCAGGTACAGGACGGACGCTTCCGGTGCGCCCGACTCGTCGGCCGCCCCGGGCGAGGCTGCCGTCCGCGAGTCCGTCCGTTCCCTCGTCATCCCGCGCTCCCCGGACTCTGGTGCCACAACTTCCTTACGGGCGCGGTCCCTTCACCTGCCGGGCGGAGGTCCGCCCAGGCGTTCATCTCGTAGCCGGTGGACATGCGGATGGTGCGGTCCGCAGGCGAGGCGGCAGGTTCGGCGGAATCCGTCGCGGCCAGCCGCTCGGCCACCGCGTCGAGACCGCCCGTACGCCGGACCTCGATCAGGTCCGCGAGGTTCCAGGCCGCCGAACCGACCACGCTGAGGCTGCGCGGGCCGCGGCGCTGGACCACTCCCCGCACCAGGAGCAGCCAGGAGTGGAAGACGGTGTGCGCGCACGCCTCGTGGCTGTCGTCGAAGAAGGCCAGGTCGACCAGCCCCGTACCGTCGTCCAGGGTGGTGAAGATGACCCGGCGGCCGGAGCGGATCGGCGGGGTCTGGGTGGCCGCCTTGGCGCCCGCGACCAGCACGGTCGTGCCGTGCTCGGCGTCGCGCAGCCGCCGCGCGGGGATCGCGCCGAGTTCGTCGAGGAAGGCGTGGTGGTCCGCCATCAGATGGCGGGACGCGTCCATGCCGAGGACGCCCAGCTCGGCGCTGAGCCGCTCGGCCTCGTTGAGGTCGGGCAGGCCGACGGACGCGGTGCTGCGGCCGCCCCCCAGGGGCAGTTGGGCGCCACGGCCGCCGTGGGAGGCCAGGCCCCGTTGCGTACGGTGGAGTTCGGCCAGGTGCAGCATCAGGTCGCGGCGGTTCGCGCCGAACTCGTCCAGCGCACCGACCTGCGCGAGCCGTTCGGCGACCGGCCGCCCCGGCCGCGCCCGCTCCCAGAAGTCCAGCAGGGACGCATACGGCTGCCCCTCCTCGATCCGCGCCGCCTCCGCCTCGCTGATGCCGTGGACATCGGAGAGCGCGAGTCGAATGCCCCACTTTCCATCAGACATCAGTTCGATTCGATAGGCGGCCGCCGACCGGTTCACATCCAGCGGCAGCACCGGCACTCCCCGCCGCCGTGCGTCCGCCAGCAGCAGCCGCTTCGGATACATCCCGGGGTCGTGCGTGAGCAGCCCCGCGTAGAAGGCCGCGGGATGGTGCGCCTTGAGCCACGCCGACTGGTACGTCGGCACGGCGAAGGCGACCGCGTGCGCCTTGCAGAAGCCGTACGAGCCGAATGCCTCGATGATCTCCCAGGCCCGCGCGATCACTTCGGCCGTGTATCCCTTCCGCTCCGCCTGCCGCGCGAACCACACCTTGATCCGCCCCTGCGACTCCGGGTCGGAGAGCCCGCGCCGCACCCGGTCGGCCTCGCCCCGGCCGCACCCGGTCATGATGTTCACCATCTCGATGATCTGCTCGTGGAAGACGACCACCCCGTACGTCTCCCCCAGCGGCCCCGCCAGATCCGGGTGCGGGAAGCGGACCGGTGCCCGCCCGTGCCGGGCCTCGATGAACGGCCGGACCATGTCGGCGGCGACCGGCCCCGGACGGAACAGCGAGATGTCGACGACCAGGTCGTGGAAGGTCGCGGGCTGCAGTCTGCCGACCAGATCGCGCTGGCCCGGCGACTCGATCTGGAAGCAGCCCAGTGTCTCGGCGCTGCGGATCAGCCCGTACGTCTCCGGGTCGCCCGGCGCCACCTGCTCCGGGTCGTCCAGGTCGATCCGCTCGCCGGTCGCCCGTTCGACCTCGGCGACGGCGTGGGCCATCGCGGACTGCATCCGCACACCCAGCACGTCGAGTTTGAGCAGCCCGAGGTCCTCGACGTCGTCCTTGTCGAACTGCGACATCGGGAAGCCCTCGCCGCTGGTCGGCATCACGGGGGTACGCCGCAGCAGCGAGACATCCGAGATGAGCACCCCGCACGGGTGCATGGCGACGCCGCGCGGCAGCGCGTCCAGGGCCTCGACCAGCTCCCACAGCCTGCGGTGGCCGCCCTTCTCCTTCGCCACCTCGCGCAGTTCGGGCAGCTCCGCCATCGCCGCGCGGGCGTCGCGGGCGCGGATGTGCGGGAACGCCTTGGCCAGCCGGTCGATCTCGGCCGGGTCCATGCTCAGCGCGGCACCCACGTCCCGGATGGCGTGCCGCACCCGGTAGGTCTCGGGCATGGCGACGGTGGCGACCCGCTCCTCGCCGAAGCGGTCGATGATCGCGCGGTAGACGTCCAGGCGGCGCGCGGACTCGACGTCGATGTCGATGTCGGGCAGCACGAACCGGCGCTTGGACAGGAAGCGCTCCATCAGCAGGCGCTGCTCGACCGGGTCGGCGTGGGCGATGCCGAGCAGATGGTTCACCAGTGATCCGGCGCCGGAGCCGCGTGCGGCGACCCGGATGCCCATCTTTTTGATGTCGTCGACGACCTGAGCAACCGTCAGGAAGTAAGAGGCGTTGCCGTGGAAGCCGATGATGTCCAGCTCGGAGTGCATCCGCTCCCAGTAGGCGCGGGCATCGGGCCTGCGGTCGTAGCCGTGCAGCACCATCCCGGCGGCGGCGCGGGAGGCGAGGACGCGCTGCGCGCTGCGCTGCCCGGCGCCGACGAGCTGCGGCTCGGGGAAGTAGACGGACCCCATGCCCAGATCGGCCTCGGGGTCGACGAGGCACTCGTCTGCGGTCTCCTCGGTCACGGTGAGCAGCCGGTGCGCGGCGTCGCGCCGCCATCCGGCCGCCTCGGCGATCCGCTCCGCCGCGCGGTACATCTCGTCCGCGTCCTTGAGCCAGCGCTCTCCGCTGTCCAGGCCCTTGGCCGGGTCGACCGGGACGAGCCGGCGGGCCGCGTCCAGGACGTCGGCGGCCGGGCCCTGGCCGGGGTCGGCGTACCGTACGGCGTTGCTCAGCACGGCCCGTACGCCCTGCTCGGCGGCGAAACCGGCGGTACGTGCGGCGAGCCGCAGCGAGCCGGGGCCCGTGCCCGCAAGGCCGTGGTACACCACTTCGAGGCGCAGGGCGTCGCCGTACCGCTCCCGCCAGGGGGCGAGCAGCCGGGCCGCACGGTCGGGGCGGCCTGCGGCCAGAGCTCCGCCGACCTCGGATGCGGGGCCGAGCAGCACGGTGAGCCCGTCCCGGGCCCCGGGAGCATCCAGCGCGCCCCACTCGACGACGGGCCGATCGGCTGCGGTGTGCGCGGCGGTGATCAGCCGGCAGAGCTCCGCCCAGCCGGCCGCGCCGTCGCGGGCGAGGAAGGTGACCCGGGGGGTCGACTCGTCGACGAAGGCTCCGCCGCGCACCGGTGTGCGCCGCCGCGCGGCGGTCGTGGGCGCCTGCTCCCGTACGGCGAGCTCGACACCGAACAGCGGACGCACCCCCTCCCTGGCGCAGGCCTTGGCGAACCGGACCGCGCCCGCGAGGGTGTCGCGGTCGGTCAGGGCCAGTGCGGCCATGCCCCGCTCGGCGGCGCGCTCGGCCAGCCGCTCCGGGTGCGAGGCTCCGTACCGTACGGAGAATCCGGACACGGTGTGCAGATGCGTGAACCCGGGCACCCGCACCTCCTGGATCAATCCGTTCTCACCTCCCCCTCGCCTCCACCATAGACCAAGTTTCGAACATCCGTGCGATAGCTGTACCCCTCATGTCCCGCCCGTCTCCCGATCCCACCCCACCTGCGCAAACGGTGTACTGGACGCTCCGTGCACGACACCCGCGCGCCACGGCGGACGGGCACAGGGGCCGGCGTCACAGCGGGCGGTCCCGGGTGCCATCGGAGGGAATGTCGATCGCGTCACGTTGGCCGCCGCTCCCCGGGTGGTACGAGTCGGGTCGTGCCGGGAGGTGGCGACGGGCAGCTGCCGGGGCGCACGGGCGGCGAGCCGCCGGTCGCGCCCGTCCTGCGCACGGCCGCCGCCTACTCCTGGCGCGTGCTGGTCGTGGGAGCCCTGGTGTACGCCGTCTTCTCGGCCCTCGGGCGCTTTCACGAGCTCGCCGTCGCCGTCTTCCTCGGGCTCGTCGTCACCGCGATGCTCCGGCCGGTGGCCGATCTGCTGGCCCGCAGGCTGCCTCGGCCGCTCGCCGTCACCGTCGCGCTGATCGGCAGCATCGTCGTCGTCCTCGGCATCCTGGCCCTCATCGGCGAGACGGTCGCCGCAGAGCGGGGCATGCTGCAGCGGGAGTTCGGCGACGGCATCGAGAGAATCGAACGCTGGCTGGAACAGCCGCCGTTCCGGTTGAACCCGGAGGCGCTCACGGACATCCAGTCCCGGATCGGCCGGTTCCTGTCCAGCCACCGCTCGACGGTCATCAGTACGGCCCTGAGCGGCGCGGGACGGCTGGTGGAGGTGCTGACGACGCTCGCGCTGGCGCTGTTCTGCTCGGTCTTCTTCCTGCACTCGGGCGACCGGCAGTGGGGCTGGTTCTGTGCCCAGCTTCCGGTGTCCGTGCGGGAGCGGGTGTCGGTGGCGGGCAGCACGGCGTGGAAGACGTTCACCGGATACACGCACGGCATCGTGCTCATCGCGGCGACCAACGCGATCCTCGTCGGCGTGGCCCTCTACCTGCTCGGCGTGCCGCTCGCGGTGCCCCTCGCCCTGCTGGAGTTCTTCGCCGCCTTCATTCCGCTGGTCGGCTCGCCCATCGCCCTCGCCGTGGCGGCCGTGGTGGCGCTGGCGACCGAGGGGCCGGTCATCGCGGCCGTCGTCGTCGCGCTGATCGTGATCATCGGCCAGATCGAGGGGCATCTGCTGCACCCGATCGTGATGAGCTGGGCTGTCCGGCTGCACCCGGTGGTCGTCGCGCTGTCGGTCGTCGGCGGGGCCGTCGCCGCCGGGGTGATCGGCGCTGTCGTGGCCGTACCGCTGGTCTCGGTCCTCTGGTCGGCCCAGCAGGCCCTGCGCGCCCTGCCCGGCAAGGGCCCGGCCACCCCTGACGGGCGCGCCGGGCCGCGGGCGAGCTGAGGGGTACGGGTACCCGCGACACCCCGTACCCCTCGGCCACAGGCGTCAGCCGATCTGCGCGCCGAAGACCTCCAGCGCCTCCGTCACCGGCTGGAAGAACGTCTCGCCGCCCGACGAGCAGTCGCCGCTGCCGCCCGAGGTCAGACCGATCGCGGAGTCGCCGGAGAAGAGCGAGCCGCCGCTGTCGCCGGGCTCGGCGCAGACGTTCGTCTGGATGAGGCCGTTGACGATCTGGCCGTTGCCGTAGTTCACGGTCGCGTCGAGGCCGGTGACCTCACCGTCGTGCACCTGGGTGGTGGAGCCGCTGCGGATCACCTGCATGCCCACCGTCGCCTCGGCCGCCTGCGTGATCTCCTGCGAGCCGCCGTCGTACAGGTTCACCGCGCTCGGGTGCTCGGTGTCGCCGTCGTACTTGACCAGCGCGAAGTCGTTCTCGGGGAACTGCGAGTCGACCATCGTGCCGATCGCGGGCCCGCCCGCGGACTCGGACCACTCGCTGCCGGCCTCGCCGCAGTGGCCGGCCGTGATGAAGTGCGGCTCGCCGTCCTTGACGACGTTGAAGCCGAGCGAGCAGCGCCCGCCCCCGCTGTGGATGGCGTCACCACCGGCGATGAACGGCTTGAACTCCCCCGCCGTCCTCTTCAGTTCCGCCTTCTCGCCGAGCCCCTTCACGACCTCCTGGAGCCTGGTCCAGGCCGCGCCCTCGACCGTACGGTCGGCCGTGACGACCACCTTGTTGGTCACGGGGTCGGTGGCCCAGGAGGTACCGGGGATGGTGGCGCGGTCGGTGAGGGTCTGCCGGGCGGACGTGAGTTCGGCCAGCGTGTTGCGGACGATTCTGGCCTTGCCGCCCGCCTCGCGCACGGACGTGGCGGCCTCCTCGTCCACGACGTTCACGACGAGGGCCTTGGCCTCGGCGTCGTAGTACGCGCCCGCCCCGTCGACGCCCAGCTCCTGGCCGAGCGTCGATGCGAGGTTTCCGGCCGCCGTCGCCGTCAGGGTCTTGACCGTGAACTGGGGGGTTTCCTCACTGGCGTTCGCAGTCTGGAAGGTGATTCCCGCGGCCACAAGAGCGACGACGGCGCCGCCTGCCGCCGTCGCACGCTTCTTGGATATGCGTCGGTGCTTCAACATCGCCTCCTGTGGGGGCCGCGCACGGCCAAGTGGGGTGGCCGTACACGGAGGATGGGGCGCCCACTATTCCGACACCGGCCAGTAGCACACAAGGTCGACTTCAGGACGCGCACACGACCGCACGAATGCGCCCTCGGTTCGTTCACAACCGCCGGTCACCACCGACGGTTTCGATTGCGAACACCCGTTGCGATCGGGTCGTGGGCGGCGTGTGAGGACTAGTCCTGTCCGGTTTTCGTCGCTACGGAGCACTCCGCTTTCCCCGCACCGATGGGTAATCATCTGAAGGGCGGGGAATGCCAGGACAGTATTGCTGTATACGGCACATGCGGACCGTACGGCTAAGGAGGCGGGGGTTGCGACGTCGGGTGCGCGCATCGGACGGGCGGCATCTGATGGTGGAGCGCATCGGTGATCCGCGCGGCAGACCTGTCTTCCTGCTCCACGGCACTCCGGGCAGCAGGCTCGGCCCTGCCCCGCGCGGCATGGTGCTCTACCAGCGCGGGATGCAGCTGATCGCTCACGACCGCCCCGGCTACGGCGGCTCCGACCGGCTGGAGGGCCGCAGTGTGGCCGATGTCGTCAAGGACGTACGGGCGATCGCCGATGCCCTGGGGCTCGACCGGTTCGCCGTCGTGGGCCGCTCCGGCGGCGCACCGCACGCCCTGGCCTGTGCCGCGCTGATGCCGGACCGGGTGACCAGGGCCGCCGCGCTCGTCACGCTGGCGCCACGGGACGCGGACGGTCTCGACTGGTTCGAGGGGATGGCCGCGTCCAACGTCCTCGAGTACACGAGGGCCACCGCCGACCCGGACGGGCTCACCGCCCGGTTCATCACACGCTCCGACGAGATCCGGCGGGACCCCATCAGGCTCCTCGACGATCTGCGCCGGGAGCTGACCGAGTCCGACCGGATGGTGGTCGCGGACGCCGGCGTGCGGGCGATGCTGCTGCGCAACTACCAGGAAGCGCTGCGCACTTCGGCGTACGGCTGGATCGACGACGCGCTCGCCTTCTGCAGCCCCTGGGGCTTCGATCCGGCCGAGATCAAGCCGCCCGTACTCCTGTGGCACGGCGAGAAGGACGTGTTCTCACCGGTCGGCCACTCCCGTTGGCTCGCGGAGCGCATCCCGGGCGTGACGGCCGTACTGGAGCCGGCCGCCGCGCACTTCGACGCGCTGCATGCGCTGCCGCGGATCCTGACGTGGCTGCTGGAGCCGGATCACTGAGGCCCGGGCAGGGCGGCGCCGGTTCTCCTCCTGCCTTCGGCGGGGGGAGAACCGGCGC
>NZ_JBEOXF010000074.1:0-37689 GCF_040296405.1 Streptomyces sp. NPDC002133
TTCGACGACATCCAGCCCGGTATCGACTTCTTCGGCAAGCTCAGGAAGGCGGGCAACTTCAACCCCGTCGAGTCGACCGCGACCGCGGTGGAGATGCCCGGCGCCTGATCAGGCGACGGTGATGTTCTCAGCCTGCGGGCCCTTCTGGCCCTGCGTGATGTCGAAGGTGACGGCCTGGCCTTCCTGGAGCTCGCGGAAGCCGCTGGAGTTGATGTTGGAGTAGTGCGCGAAGACGTCGGGTCCGCCGCCGTCCTGAGCGATGAAGCCGAAGCCCTTTTCGGAGTTGAACCACTTGACGGTTCCGCTGGCCATGCCGGTGCCTCTCAGTCGATAACGGATCCGCACCGCGCGGATCCGGAGGTGATCGCCCTGGTCCTCAGGCACTGCACAGCAAAGCGCCCACGCCGGAGCGCGGGCAGGTACTGCGAACCACGACATCTACCCATGACGCTACACGGCGGGACCGCCCATCACCAGAGAGCAACGGCTATCGAGTGATCTACGGACGTCACCGTATGCGCACGTCGGCACCGCGGCGAGCCGAGGAGACGGCCGCGACCCAGGGCGTTCGACCAGCGGGCCTTGGCCGTCATCCCCCTCCGTTCCAGGGCGGCAGGAGCGGCTTCCTCCTCCGTCCGGTCGCCGTCGAACAGCGTCGCCACCAGGAAGGCACGCGTCGATACGCGGTCGGAGAAAGTCGTGAAAAGCCGCAAGATCCGCAAGATCCGTCCCGTGATCCGTGTCACCGGGGAGGCCGCACAGCGGCCCGGTCCTCTTGCCTCGCCGAGGCCGGGCGTTCCCCGCCCGGGGTCAGGAGGGGCGGCGGGCATGGACGTAGAGGTGTTCCTCGGGTTCCGCGCCCTGCCCTTGCGGGCGATACAGGGCTGTGTGGTCGTGTACCACCTCCAGGCTTGCCTGCTCGAGCACCCGCAGCTGGTCCTCGGTGGCCAGGCTGCTGACGGTGACCTCGTGGCCCATCCACATGATGTCGAGGCCCCTGATGTCGCCCGGAACGGTGGCCATCGCGAACGATCCGCCCGGTACGACCCAGGACGCCATCCGCGTCAGTGAGTCCGCCACCTCGGGCTGGTCCATCATCAGCAGGGGAAAGAAGGCGCACACCGCGTCGTACCCGCCATCCGGTGCCCGGTAGGTACGGACATCGGCCCGCTCGAAGCGGGCGGCGGGCACCCGGGCCCGGGCCAGCCGGATCATCTCGGCGGACACGTCGATGCCGGTAACGGCCAAACCGGCCCGGGCCAGGATCTCGGCGGTGGGGCGGCCGGTGCCGCTGCCCACATCCAGAACGCGCGCGCCGGGCGCGAGAGAGCCGGTGAGCCAGTCCAGGGCCGCACGCTGCCCGGGCACGTCGGCGAACACCTCCTCATAGCGCGCGCCCACCGCGTCGAAGACTTCTGCGGCGGACGCGCCCCAAGGCCGTGGGCCGTCCGTCACTTCACCACCTCCGTGTCGTAGAAGCAGTAGTGGCCCGCAATGGCCGCCACTTCGGGTTTCGGATCGAGGTAGGACCAGACCACGTCGTCCGCGCCGGGCACCGACCAGTAGGAGGCGTCCCCCTTGAACGGGCAGTGGGAGGTGGCGGAGGACGGGATGAGCAGATCCGTTCGTACGTCGGAGGGGGGCAGGTAGTACCGGACCGGACAACCGGTCTCGCGCAGGACCAGAGGCTGCCGGCTCTCGGCGAGCAGCCGGCCGTCCCGTACGACGCGGACATGCTCGGTTCCTGGCTCGACGGTGATGCGGTGGCCCCTGTTCCGGCTTTCGGGCCCTGTCTGAGGTGAGTGCGAGCTCATGACTGAATCAGCGTTCGGGCAGGGCTCGGTGTTCCCGGCCATCGCGCCGAACGGCGGCTGCCGGGAAACCTCGGCACGCTACGGCGACACGATCGAGCCCGAGCGATGCGGCGCCCCTCATGTGCCCCACCCCGACGATCCGCAAGGACGTCCGGCTCCCGCGGGCTGCGGCACCAACTTGCCCAGGTTCCGGCTGTTGTTCGCCTGCGCATCTCGGCACGCTGATCTCTATGACTGGATCTGGGGACACACCGAGGGCTTGTCGCCCGACACGGCTCGACGCAGCGGCGTTCAAGGCATTGCTTCGCACGCTCAAGGAACGGTCTCACGCTCCGGCAGTTGGAGGAGAAGGCGGCGGCCCGCGGTGAGGTCCTGCCGCAGCACCCTCGTAGACGTGCTGCGGCGTCACTTGTTCCCCGTTCGCAGCTGGTGACGGCTTTTCGTCGGGGCGTTGGGGGCGATGAGGGACGAACGGATGCCTGGCTGCGGGCGCGGGAGCGAATCCAGGCCGCCGCCCGGGTGCCGAGGAAGCCTGGAGAGCCGGAGTCCGCAGAAGGCGCGAACCACCAGTTGCAGCGGTCCGGCACGAAAAGCCCTGACCTGCTGCCCTGCGACTCTCCGGCCGTACGACTTCCGGACGGCCTGCCCTGATACGCGTGTACCGAGCGCCGTCAGCACTGTGTGACTCCCTGTCTGCCGAGGGTCCGGACCTCTCCTGCCCGGCATCCCTGTGGCGCTTCGACGGCGGTCCAGCGCTTGCTGACGTCGACCGGGGCCGGCAACGGCGAGAGGCCGGCCCCCGACAGCGAGGGAACCGTCCCGGCTGCTCAGCGACTCGTCCGGGCAGGTGCGGGACAGCCATGGGTCCGGTTTCCCCGCCCTTGGCAGATCGACACCGGAGCCCGGGTCCACCACGCGACCGTCACGCTGGGAGCGAACAGGCAGCTCCGTGGGCGTGATGTCCATCGTCCGCCGACATCGAAGTCGACGTCCCGCCGCTCACCGGGCTCGTGACGCAACCGCCTCTGCCCTGGGGCAGAAGCCTCCGTTCCCCGTCTCGGCCCGGGTCGCCGCAGCACGCGACCATGCCCATGTCATGGATACGTCATTGCTATGGCCCTGTAACACTCCTGACGGAGGCTCTCAAAACACCTCCGGTCTCACCAGTAACCCATCCTCCACGTGACCGGGTTGATCAAACGATCCGCCCCGGCCGATTCTTCGTGCCGCGGCTGCGCGAGGAGGAAAATGATGGCTGCAGAGGCATCACGCCGTAACTTCCTGAGATCCGTCGGGATCTCGGGCGGCGCCGGAGTCCTGTACTCGGCGATGGGCGCGCTGGGCCTGGCACCGGTCCCGGACGTACGAGCCGAGGAATACCGTGCGCCCCGCAGGAGCGACTTCACGCTCACCGGACGCAACAGCAAGACCGTCCTCATCCTCGGCGGCGGCATCGCGGGACTTGCCGCGGCGTACGAGCTCGGCAAGGCCGGCTACAAGTGCCGGATCCTGGAGGCCAAGGACCGCCCCGGCGGCCGCAACTGGACGGTCCGCGGCGGCACGACGCTCACCGACCTGGACGGGCGCACCCAGACGGCCTCGTTCTCCAAGGGCCAGTACATGAACGCGGGCCCGGCCCGGCTGCCGCAGTCCCACGTCACGCTCGAGTACTGTCGCGAACTCGGCGTTCCCCTCGAGGTGTTCACCAACCTGAACGCCAACGCGTACATCCACCACGAGAAGAGCGCCGCGCTCGCGGGCGCGCCGATGCGCTGGCGCACCGCGAAGGCCGACGTCTACGGCTACGTCTCCGAGCTGCTCGCCAAGGCCACGGACCGGGGAGCTCTGGACAGGGAGCTCACAGCCGATGACAAGGAGCGGCTGATCGCGTTCCTGCGGAACTTCGGCGCCATCAAGGGCAAGGCGGACGGCTTCGCCTACACGGGGACCGACCGGCGGGGCTACACGGTCGAGCCGGGGGCGGCCTTCGAGGAGGGCACCGTCCTCGGCCCCGTGCCGTCGCTGTCGGACGTCATCGCGAGCGGCGTCGGGCAACGCTTCTCCTTCGAGTTCGGCTACGACCAGGCCATGCTGATGTTCCAGCCGGTGGGCGGGATGGACGCGATCCCCTGTGCGCTGGCGAAGGCCATCGGCCGGGACCGGATCACGTACGGCGCCA
The DNA here is from genome assembly GCF_040296405.1 of Streptomyces sp. NPDC002133. Taxonomy (NCBI): domain Bacteria; kingdom Bacillati; phylum Actinomycetota; class Actinomycetes; order Kitasatosporales; family Streptomycetaceae; genus Streptomyces; species Streptomyces sp. NPDC002133. Next base: position 3,994 of record NZ_JBEOXF010000074.1, read on the forward strand.
AGGCTCTGGAGGTCAACGATCTCCAGGACGGCGCCGAGGTCGTCTACGAGGACGCCCAGGGCCGCACCCGCACCCGGCGCGCCGACTTCGTCGTGGCGGCGGTCCCGCCGATGGTCATGGCACGGGTCAAGCACAACCTGGGCGCGGACATCACCGCGGCGCTGAAGCACCCCGTCGCGACGCCCGTCGGCAAGATCGGGCTCGAGTACCGCAGCCGCTGGTGGGAGACGGACCAGCACATCTACGGCGGCATCACACCGACGGACACGGACCTGGCCACCATCTGGTACCCCTCGTACGGCTACCAGGGCAGCCGCGGGACGCTGATCGGCTACTACAACTTCGGCGCCAACGCGGTCGCGTACAGCAACCTGCCGCACGCGGCGCGGGTGGAGCGGGCGGTGAGCCAGGGCGTGAAGATCCACGGCGACAAGTACCGCACCGAGCTCGACCGCTCCTTCAGCGTGGCCTGGCACCGTACGCCCGACATCGAGGGCGGGTGGGTCGGCTGGCCCTCGCAGAACGGCCCGGAGTACGCGCTACTGAACAAGCCCGCAGGGCACGTCTACTTCGCCGGCGACTGGCTCAGCCATGTCATCGCCTGGCAGCACGGCGCGTTCACCTCGGCCCGCAAGGTCGTCAGCGACATCCACAAAAGAGTGATGGCCGCATGAACCGGCGTACGACGGTGCTCACCGGCACGATCCTGATGGCCTCACTGCTCACCGGCGGCACCGCCCTGGCCGGGGCCCGGGGTTGGTGGCCCGGCCCGAAGGACGTACGCGTCATGCTGCCCGAGGCTCAGTCCAACCCTGCCATCGCCAGTGGCGTGGCGATGGGCGGGCAGGTGGCCGTCTACCAGAGCAGCGGCCTCGGACCGTCCGCGCTCAACCCCGGTGCACCGGACGGCAGTCCCGAACGCCACACCGACCCCGCCCTCACCGAAGAGGCCGAGGGCGTCACGGTCACCGAGGCGCAGGCGCTCGTCGTGCTGCGCAACCTCAGGACCAACCTCGAGGCCGCGGGCCTGACTCCGGCCGACGTCATCACGATGACGTGCTACCTGATGAAGCCGCCGGACGCGGACACCGCGGACTACGCGGGCTGGAACCGCGCGTACCGGCAGTACTTCGCCAACATCGACCTGACGTCGCGGAAAGTCGTGCCCGTGCCCATGGGAACGTCCGCTCCGAAATCGCCGCTGCTCGCCAACAAGGCCCGTCCTGCGCGGGCGACGATGGGGGTCGCCTCGCTGGCCGTGCGGGGATGGCTGGTCGAGGTCGAGGTAACCGCCACCTACAAGAAGCGCTGATCAGCACAGTTCGCCAGGGAACCGACCGAACCGTCGGGGGCGGAGCCCGCGGGCGGCTCCGCCCCCGTCCCATGTCCTGGCGTGCTCGCCGGTCGCGTTCCGCGCCGGCCTCGACCGCTGCCCGGCTACAGGCCTCGGCCGGGAAGCGGTCCCGTACGGAACGCAGTCAGCGCCGCCGGACCCGGCCCGGACCCGGACCTCGTGCGCACGTTCTGTGCCATGTACCGCTCCGGCTCGGGAGCCACCACTCGGGCCTGAGCGGGCCCGCCGATCAGCCACTCCGGCATCGCCTGTCTGCGCACGGCGGCGGGCAGCGCATGAGCCGGTGACCTGCGCATCGGGGAGCAGGCCCTAGGCGCGTTGCTCGTCGCCCCGAATGCGGGCGTGCAGGTGCATGTCGTGCCGGCCGTCGCCATGGACGGCAGCGCTGCGCCTGGTCCCCTCCAGGACGAAGCCGGACTTGGCGGCAACCCGGCAGGACGCCTCGTTACGGGTCGAGTGGTCCAGCTCCAGGCGGTGGAATCCGGTCTCGTCCAGGGCCCAGGAGCTCAGCGCTGTGAGCGCGCGGGAGGCAACCCCTGCGCCACGGGCGGCCGGAAGCACCCAGTACGCGCACTCGGCGATGCCGTCATCGAAGTCCATGCCACGGAGCGCGATGCGGCCCAGTACGTCGCCGTCGTCGCGGGTCACCGCCCAGTGCCCAGCCTTCTCTTGCGCCCAGTCCCGGCGGTAGCCGTCGAACCACTCGCGGACCTGGTTCTCGGATGCAGGCCGGCGCGTGTGCCAGCGCCGGATCCCGCTGTCCTGGTACGCGGCAAGGAACACGGGGGCGTCGGCGGTGTCCCAGGGCCGCAGCAGCAGACCGCCGGCGGCGGGGAGCACGGGCTGCGAGGCGGCGGCGAGGGTGCCGGCGGGGATGACAGGCGGCGTCGAGAGGGCGCGGGTCATGGGCCATCATCACCCGATGACGATCATGTGCGTCAACGCCACCGCCGCCGCAATACTCGAGGCCAATGAGGATGGCACTTCGTGTGACTGTCCGGAGGGGAACTTCGCGGTCCGGTCCGGCTGCGGAAGATGTGGGAATCCGAACCGCGTAGCGGCGAGAACCTGCCGGCCACTCCACGACGGGCCGATGGACTTGAGCGCGGCTCCCGCCCACTGACATGCCCACGCGGCAACTCGGTGCTCCTCCGTCGGCTGAAACACTCAGTCACACACACGAATCGGCTACCCGGCCGCGGAGCCGCGCTCTAGAAGTCGATTTCGACGTAGTCGATGTCGGTGAACTGGACCTGTAGCCCAGGGGCGCGGCGGCCGTGGTCCTTGAAGTAGATCTCCTGCAGGCCCTCGGCAGCGATGTCCTGCAGCTGTTGATCGCTCGCGCCCGCGGCCTGGGCGTCGAAGAGCCGGGCGGCGTAGGCGGGCGGGAGTTGCTGGGTGATCAGGCGGATCCGGGCGTCGTCGGTGGTGCCGGGGGCTGCGGTGAAGCCGAACCGTGCGCGGGTTTCGATGAAGATGCCATCGGTGGTGGCGGCCTTGCTCCTGGCCCGCTCGCGCACGCGGGGCTGCCAGCGTCTGCGCACCTCCTCGGCGAGGCGAGCGGCGAGGTCCTTGCGAGGCTGTTTGATCTGTCCCTTCAGGTAGCGCTCGACGGTGCGCTGGGAGATGCCGAGGCGTTCCGCGGCAGCCCGGGTGCCCTTGGTGCTCTTCACGAGGAAGCGCATCTGGGCCTGGGGGGACTTGGGGAGGGGACGGGTGAAGGTGCCGGTCGTGGCTTTGTCGAGGCTGTCGCCGAAGATGCCCATCGCCGCCTCCTACTCTCCGCCCGCGGCGGCGTCGGTGCCCTTGATGTGCCGGGCGGGGTTGTGGCCCGCGTCCAGCATCTGCACGGCCCACATCAGCGACTGGGTGCCTTCGTGCTTGACCATCCCGGGTGACACACCCAGGCGGAAGCCGCCGGCCAGCGGCTTCCCGTCCGGGGTGCGGGGCAGGAGGTCCAGTGGACCGGGCCCGTCGGAGAGGTACACGGCGCAGTCGGACAGTACCGCGATGGGGAACAGCCCGGCGCCGTAGGCGAGTTTGAGCATCTTGCGGTGCATGTTGATACGGGCGGCGGAGATGACGGCGGCTCGGATGTCGGGTCGCCACGTGGCGCGTTCCAGGGCGGGCCAGCGCTGACCGGGCCGGTAGCCGGCGCCCTGCGGGCGTTCGCGGAGCTTGCCGATGCCGCCCTTGACGGTGGCCTTGATCGCGGACAGCACGGCCACCTGCGCGGGGTCGGCGTGTTTGTGGTGTTCCATCGCCGTGAGGAAGTCCGCCTCGCTCATGCCGGACGTGACGCCGAGCCGTTCCATGGTGGCCAGGTAGGCGTCGCGCAGCCGGGTGTACCAGGCGTCCAGGTACGGGCCGTTGTCAGGCCGGACATAGGCCTCGAGCGGTGTGACGTCGTGGCCGAGCTCGGCTGCGTACGCGACGGTCGGGGTCGCATACCAGGCAGGCCCTTCGGGCCGGGTGCCGTGTGGGGTGAACGGGTTGGGCAGGCGCGCGTCGAAGGTGATGTGGGAGAGGTCGACCAGCCAGCTGCCGGGCAGCGCCTTGTCGAAGAGCGGAGCCTTGACATGGACCGGCGCGCCCAGGCCGACGTTCAGCCGGTTGGCTGCCGCGGCGAAGGCCATGTTGACGTCGATGCCCACCGCGAACGGCTTGACGCATTCCTCATCGGTGAGCAGTTCCGGGTCCCGGATCCACTCGTAGGCCTCCTCGTCGAGGACTTCGGCCGGAGTGCGCCGGTGGCCGCGCGGGTACAGGGCTGCCGCCACGGGGTGTTCGTCGGGTGCCTCGGGCGGGGCCGGGTCCACCGCATCGGTGAGCGCGCCCGGGTTCGGGCCCGAGACCCAGGTGCCGGTGGCCGGGTCCTTGACGGGGCGGGTGGGCGGGCGCAGCGCGGTCATCAGTTCCAGACCGCAGACGGCCGCGGAGCCGCGCGGGGTGATGACGCGCATGGCGTAGTCGCCGAGGACCTGGGCCAGTTCCGGGGCCGGCAACTGCCCGGCACTCCCCCAGGTGCGGGTGTCGAGTGCGTCCCAGGGCAGGACGGCCAGCTGCACGCACTGGCGTCGGCCGTCCTGGGCGGGTCGGTAGATGCGTGCCCACGGCCCGAAGCCGCGGCGGGTCAACTGCCATTTCGCAGCGGTGATCCGACGCACCACCGGATGATTCTCGGGCAGACGCAGACCCCGGCGGTCCTCCAGAGCGGTCGGAAGCCCCAGCTGTTCCGTCGCCCGGGCGGTCAGGAGGATCAGGGCGTCGGCGTCCTTGCCGTTGCGGTGCAGGCGGGGCGCGCCGAGCTTCGCCTCTGCGAGGGTCCATTCCACCAGGGACGGCACGTCGGCTGCGGGGCAGTCCAGCACGAGGCCGCCGATGCAGTGGGCCGATCCGTTGCCGTCCAGCACCGCCAGCGGGCCATGAGCAAAGCGCGGGTCGACAACGGCAGGCACGGTCTCCCGTGGCGTTGCCGTCTTGGCGCGCGGACGGTGCGGCGTCGCGGGCTGCTCTGCACCAGGCGCCGGTCGAGCGCGCGGGGGCTGAGAGGCGGCCCTGTCCTCCGACGGTTCCTGGCGGGCGGGTACGTCGTGCGATGGGGGCGAGTCCTCGGCTTGGGCGGCCAGTTGGGCGGCCATCCCGTCCAGGAGCTTGGCGTAGGCGGCACGGATGGCGCCTTGCGGTTCGCTGCGGCCCGTCTCCCATCCGGCGACGGTGTTGCGGGCCACGCCGAGCGCTTCGGCGATCTCGGTCTGGCTCAGGCCGTAGTCGGTACGCAGCCGTGCCCGCCGCGCGGGCTCCGGCAGCGTGGTGCGGCGCGGCCCCGACTTCAGCAAGGTCTCCACGGGGTCAGGTGTGCCGGCCATGTCGGTGCGGGCTCCCTTCGGCTCAGTCCTGGCCCATGTGGCGAGCATAGTGCGGGTCGGCATCGAGAAAGGCCCGCAGATGCTGGCCGGTGAGGATGCGCGCGGGATTGCGCCCCGGGGGCAGCGGAAGCCTGCTCCCCAGAGCCCACCGGAAGCGGGCGGCGGGGGTCAGGTCGAAGGCGTACCTGCCGCCGCCGGCGGTGTCGGGAGTGCTACCGAGGATCTCGAAGGCCCCGACACAGACGCCACCGTCGACGAAGGCCAGAAGGAAGTCGCCGTGCTGGGCGATGGTCTGCGTCGAGTACCGCCAGGTCCGGGAGGCTGCCTGCGCGACGGTGCGGCCCTGCCGCAGCCCCTGCCGGACGTCCACCGCAAGCATCCGTCCCCCTTCCCTCTTCCAGCACCACACTCGACGGAACAACCTGATCCTAGCCGAGAGCAACACATTTTATCGGCCGATAAAAGTCGAAGAACTCCCTACGAACCGGCAGAATCCTTCTCCGTCGCCGGCAGCATCGCCGCACTGCGAGCCCACGTCGCCCGCTCGATCCCGTTCAGCTCCCACGACACAAGAAGTCAGCACCCCGACCTGGGGTGCCTTGTCGTGCGACCGCCCCGGCAAGGGAGCCACCGAGCGGGGCGCGGACCTCGTCATCGTCGGTATCGGTGCCGATGCCGCCGGTCTGTTTCCTGGCCCGTCGGCAGGCCGAACCCCACTGCCGCGCACGGCAGCCCCTGAGGGTGGCGCTCTTCACCGCCCGGACGGATCAATCCGGCCTGGAGTGCGCACATGGTGCTTCTGAGAGGAGGCGGTGACGAGTACGACCATGTCGTCGCCGGCCGGGATCGGCTCCGGTCACGGGGAGCGACAGCACGGCGATGGTGAGGCGCCCTGGGCAGTCGCCGTAAGCCGGACACGCCGAGCAAGATCACACACTGGATGCGGAGATCCACTGAGCCGGTTGACCCACGGCGCCGAGCGGGGATCGTCGGCCAGACAGCCTCATCGCCCTGTGGCGAGGCGGAATCCGGCGGCAGTGGGTCAGGGGGTGGGAATGCCCCCGGGCCGGTTGACGGGGCGCCCGAACTGTACGGGGACCCCCGGCGAGTACAGCACGCTCACGGGCTCGCCGACCGGTTCGGGCAGTCCTGCCGCGGCCACCAGGTCCTCGTTGCAGTCGATGAGTTCGGCACGGTGCAGTGGCCACCGCGGGTGCGTGTTCGGGAGGTACAGGGGCCGTCCGAAGAAGGCGCTGTGCATGCCCCAGCGGGCGGTCAGGAAGTGTTCGAGCTCGGTGGGCTCCTCGACGCGTTCACCGACCCGTACGGCGATCCGGCTGTGCGCGCCCCGCGGTCCTGGCCAGCGCCGGGTGCTGGTGTACGTGATGGTGGTGCCTTCGGAGCGGATGGCCATCCGTGACCAGAGGTACGGGAGCCGGAAGACGGCTCGCCCGACCGCCACCGGTATGAGGCGGGAGGCGTCGAGCGAGCGGAAGACCACGCCGCGCCGTCCGTGGGCATCGACCGAGTAGAGGCGGACGTTGGTTTCGGGAAAGGTGCCCAGATAGGGGACGCCGGGCAGACGGAACCATCCCACGCGATGCATCCGGAAAGCGACGAGGCCGACGTACGTCACCCCCTCCAGGGTGTCCGGGACGGTCCCGGCCGGCAGCAGGGGGGCGACGACGGCAGGGTCGGCGGCCCAGTGGAGGAAGGCCAGGTCGAGCCACGACTGGGTGAGCAGAGGGTTCGCTTCAGGGCGGGGCGGATCAGCCCTGATGGGTTCCGGTTCCGGGGCCGGTGGCGTGAGCGACACAATGCCATGATCCCAGAGCCCTGCCGGCAGCGGGACCCGCTCCCTTCGCGATGCCCCCATGAGACGCCTCGATCAGCAGTACCTGGCCGCGGCAGCTTCGACGACTGCCGAGTACGCCGCGATCCTGCCCCCGGCCATGTGGCTCTCCCGGCGGCTCGTCGAGCGCGACTCCCGCGTTGCAGAGCACCGCCTCGAGGCGATCCAGCTGCAGCTCAAGCGAGTCCACAGCGGTCTCGAGCGACGTCGGGCGGCGCGGTCCAGCCGAAGGCGACGCCCCCGTGCGCCGAGAGCGCAGGACCGGATCGGCACCACGGCGGCTTCGGCTTTCGCAGCATCCCGCTGCCCAGGACGACAGTGACTCCGGTCCCGCGAGGCGCTCCGCGAGGAAATACCCGATGTCCGCGTTGCCCCGGGCGACCGGGAAGGTGCTGCCATCGGCGCGCGGCGGCCGATGAACGCTCCAGGGCCGGGTCCGGGATACGGACGGCAGCGCTGCTCACGCTGTTGGCCTGGTGGATCCGCTCCTTCGTACGACCGGGAGACCCGGGGGTCCGGGTGAGACTCGAGCGCGCCCGTGCCACGGACATCAGGTCGTATGCCGATCGGCTGTGGGAGACGCTCCGCACGAGGCCGGCACATGACTCCAGGGCCGCAATCCTCAGCGCCGGAAAATCGGGGGCTCGGCTGGGCGTTGCTGGTCCTGGTCATGGTCGCGCTGTTCACCCTGGCGCCGCGCTGACTCATGACGGTCCGGCCCGGGTGGTCCCTGCCCGCGGGGGAGTGCCTCGGGCCGGTCGCGTCGGTCCGCTCACTGCCGACCAACCGTGCGGGTAGGGGCCGCCGGCCGAATGCCGCGACAGCGGCCGCAGCGTACGGCGGTTGGACGATGGCCGGCGCCCGGTGGACCTGGCATCGGGGCGCTGGTGCCGGGCGCGGCACCAGGTCGATGCAGGTTCCGGCCTCTCGGGAGGGGGCGTCACCCTCCGGGGCGCGCCACGGGCTCAGTGCTCGCCGGGGACGGCCAGGCGCGCCCACACGGTCTTCCCCCGTGGCTCCGTCGGCGACCAGGACCAGCTCTCGCTCAGCGCGCCGATCAGCTCGAGCCCCCGGCCGTCGAGCGCATCGGCGTCGGCATCACGGGGACGGGGCGGTTCAGGGCTCGGGTCGGCGACGGAACACACGAGGTGGCCGGGATGCCGGACGAGGCCCAGCCAGAGCGGGTACTCCGTGGCGGCCTCCTGAGGCTGGGCGCCGAGCGCATGCCGCACGGCGTTGGCGACGAGTTCACTGACGATCAGCGCCATGTCGGGGATGAGCGGCTCCAGCTCCCAGCCGTTGAGGGTGAGGGCGACGAAGCGCCGTGCCTGACAGGCGTTCCGCGGCGTGCCGTCGAGCCCGCAGGCGGCAAACCCGCCGAGGGCGGGAAGCCCGTACCCCAGGGCGTGGTCCTGCCATGTCTCACGAGAGTTCTCGGGCGGCGGTTTCGGGCCGAGTTGCGCGGACGCGTGCCGACTACCGTGCCCGGCCTTCGTGCTTGGAATGGTTGACATGTGAATCGTCACTGCTCATGTCCCCCTGCAGGCCTCGGTGTTCGACGCTGCGGCAGCCGGTGGGAAACGAGTATTGTCGAGCCGGCACTGGAAATGCAATTGCATCTGAGATTGCACTGACCAGATCCGGAACGAACGAACGTGCGAACACAGAGGGATTGGTGGGCATGGAGTTCTCCAACGGCATGCAGGCGGATGTACTGAACTCGGTGACGTGGATCAAAAGCAGCCACAGCAACGCCACAGGCAACTGCGTGGAGTTGGCGGCACTCCCCGACGGTCAGGTGGCCGTGCGCAACTCCCGCGATCCGCAAGGGCCGGCGCTCGTCTATACGCGCGACGAGGTCGTGGCTTTTGTCGCGGGGGCCCGCGGTGGCGATTTCGACGCCGTGATTGGCTGAAAGCCATCACCCCGCCGACCAGTTCTCCATGGCTCACGCAGGGATGTACGGGATAGTGTCGTCATCTTCTCAATAGTCCGCAGGAGCGCGCGATGGCCGCAGTCGAACCGAGCCCGTCGTTGTTCGCAGGGCCCCTGGGAGCGGTCGAGAGCAATCCGACCGCCTTGAAGGTGATCCTGGGCGGCAAGTTGCGCGAACTGCGCGTGGCCGCCGGGCTCGACCCCTCCGCCGTCGACGTCCGGCTCGGCTTCTCCCGGTCCAAGACCAGCCGGATCGAACTGGGCAGGCACGGCTGCAAGCCGGCCGACGCCGTCGCCCTGCTGGATCTCTACGGGGTGGACGGGGAGGAGCGCGTCGCGGAGTTCCTGCGGCTGGTGGAGCAGTCCCGCCAGGGCGACTGGTGGCGCAGCTTCAGCGACGTCCTGTCGGACTTCTTCGCCCCGCTGGTCGCCCTGGAGGGTGCGGCGGCGACCATCCGTACGTACGAACCGTTCTATGTGCCGGGTCTGTTGCAGACCTCCGCGTACGCCCGCGCGGTGATCCAGTCCGGGCCCGCCCGCCTCTACAGCCACGACGTGCAGCGCCGCGTCGACCTCCGGCAGGAGCGGCAACGTCAACTCGACCAGCAGGACGGTCCGCGCCTGTGGGCGGTGATCGACGAGTCCGTGCTGCTGCGCACGGTCGGCGGTGCGCAGGTGATGCGCGGGCAGTTGGAGCATCTCGCCGCGATGATGCAGCAGCCGCGGATCACGCTGCAGATCGCTCCCCTGGACCTGACGGCCTCGGTCGGCGTCGGCACGGGAGTCACCTATCTGCGCTTCGCACTGAACGACCTGAAGGACGCCATCTACATCGAACATCTGACCGACAGCACCTTCAGCCAGAAGCCCCAGGTCGTCGAGCAGTACCGCGACATGCTGGACCGGCTCGGCGCCTGCGCCCTCACCCCGAGGCAGTCCCTGACTCTCATACAGAAGCGCCTGTCCAGCCTCTGAGCACGGCAGAGCTCCGAGCGCCCAGAACACGACGGAGCACGACAGGACGCGGCTGAACACCGGGGAACACGACTGCGGCCCCGGGCGGGAGATGCCCGGGGCCGCAGCACGTACCGCACGAACGGCAGCCCGCCGGCCGACCGTTCACACGAGAAGGCCGACGCCTCCCCATTCGATCCACTCGTCGGTCTGCTGCACGGGAGCGAGGTCGGTGTCCGGGCGCCAGGTGGACACCTCCACCAGCCCCGGCTCCAGAATGTCCAGACCCCTCAAGTACTGAGTGACTTCGTGCTCCTCGCGAACCCGGCCCCAGTGGCCGCCGGTGGCCTCTGCCATGAAGTCCGTGACGAACTTTCGGATCTCGGGCTGATCGCTCACCAGCTGACAGACCACCAGGAAGCTGCCGGGTACGAGGCGCTCGGCGACGCGCCGGACGAGGCCCGCCGGATCGTCCTCGTCCGGAATGCAGTGCAGCACGGAGACGAACAGCGCGGCGACCGGGCGGCCGAAGTCGATCAGCCGGCGCGTCTCCTCATGGCCGAAGATGCCATCGGTGTCCCGCATGTCGGCCTGGATGACGGCGGTGCGATCGTTCTCCTCCAGCAGCGCCCGGCCGTGCGCCAGCACGATGGGGTCGTTGTCGACGTACACCACGCGCGAGGCTGGATCGACCGCCTGGGCGACCTGGTGGACATTGTTCTGCGTCGGCAGACCTGATCCGTGGTCGATGAACTGGCGGATTCCGTAGTCGGCGGCCAGCGTGCGCACGACACGCTGCAGGAATCGGCGGTTGTTGACGGCCAGCACCTTGGTGCTGGGCACCTGCTGCAGCAGGTGCTCGCAGGCATCGCGGTCGGACTGGTAGTTGTCGTTGCCCCCCAGGAAGAAGTCGTACATGCGCGCCACACTGGGGACCTTGGTGTCGATGGCGTCCGGGCTCCACGACTCGCTCTGCATCCAGTCCTCAATCACGTCAATGGGAATTCTGGTCGGGTAGGACGCACATGCTAGGGAGCACCGGGGAGGCGGTACAGGTACTTGGAACAGCACGCCTACGGGAGGGCCTTCTTTCGGCCAACCGGCAAGGGCAGTCGGCCAGGGAGCGGGCCCGGAAGTCCACGGAGTACGGGAAACGCACGAGCCCCCGGCCGTGAAACCGGGGGCGCGGGCGGCCTTCGCCGAGCAGGCTCATGACCCGGTGGCCAGGCAGCCCGGTGAGCGGCACGCCGCCAGATTGCGGTCTCTCCCTGCCGGCTGCGGTGCCGGGCGGGCGCGTCAGGCTGCGGGCGACGGCGTTGGGCGCGGGCGCGGGCGTCAGACGGTGCCGCTGCCCGGTGCGGCCTTGGGCGCGGCCGGGGTGTCCGGCCCGTCCGCCGGCGTCGTCGGCGCCGTGGCTGCGGGGGGTGCCTGCTCGGGGGTGCAGATGACCTCGTCGCGGGGCGTGTAGTGGGTCTTGAAGTTCTCCCGCTTGACCACCTTGCCGCCGTCGACGAAGACGCGGCCGACGGCGACGTCGAAGCCTTCGTACGGGGTCTGGACCTCGCAGGTGGGGCCGCTGCCTGTGCGGGTGCCCGGCGGCTTGGTGTTGGTGCGCGGGCCCTTGGTTGCGCGTATCTCGTCGTACTTCTTGGTGCCGAGGAAGGTGACGGTCAACGAGGTGTCGGTGGACTGGGCCCGGATGTAGAGGGAGTGGTCCAGGTTGTTGATCCAGCGCAGGTCGAGGGTGCCCCAGGCGACGGTGGCTTCGCGGCCTTCGGGATAGCGCTCGATGTAGAAGGAGTGGGCGCCGTACTCGACGGGCTTGACGCCGGCGAAGAACATGGCGTTGAACATGGTGGTGGCCACCGCCGAGACGCCGCCGCCGGGAGACTTCTCGTACTGACCGTTGTTGATTATGATGCCGTCGACGAACCCATTTTCCTTGGTCCGCTGGCCCACCGTCTTGTTGAAGCTCCACTCCTGGCCGGGCTGGACGAGCGACCCGTTGATGAGCTCGACGGCGCGGCCGATATTGGTGCTGCGGTAGGGGGCGGCGGGGAAGTCGACGGTGAAGGAGGAGACCTTCTCCTTGATGCCGAGCTCCTGGGCCCGTTCCCCGGTGAGCTTCGGCTCGATGGGGGTGGCGGCGATCGCACCGGTGCGGGCCGCGTCGCCGGTGCGGGTCAGCAGGGGCAGGACGGCCTCGCGCAGCTGCTTCTCGGTGACGTCGTAGCCCGTGCGGGCCTCACGGGTCACCACCACCCGGCCGCTCGCGTCGGCCCCGAGTTCGGCGTCCCTCGGGCGTGGGGCGGCCTGCTTCAACGGGCCGGCCACGGCGGGGTCGGCGAGCAGGCCCTTCGCGTCCAGGGTCGGCACGAGGCGGCCGTTGGCGTCGGGCGTCATCGTCAGATGGTGGGCGAGCGTTGCAGGGCCGATGGATATGCGCGCGCCGGCGAGGGTGAGGGTGAGGGGACCGGACAGCGCGGGCTGGGCGAACTCCTTCATGGCCCGCTCGACCTCGCCCTGGCCTATCCGCGGTTGCGTCTCCTTCACCGGCAGGACGACGGGGCGCGCGCCGGTGGCCTTGGGATAGGCCTCACGCAGGGTGTGCAGGGCCTCACCGGTGTTCAGGGCGATACCGGTGAGCGGGGCGTGGGCCTGGGGTGTGCCGCCCTCGAAGGAGATCGCCCCGTCGCGGACCTGCCGTCCGGCGGCCTCGGCGATACGGCCGAGCGCGGCGCGGGTGCGGTCCTCGTCCATGCGTATGACCGGTTCGACGTTCCCGTCCCCGGAGGCGAAAAGCCTGCCGATCGCGGTGAGCGGATCGGACCCGGTGCGTGCGGCGACGCCGGCCGTCGCGGCGGTGTCCAGGGACAGGCCGAGCGTCCTGGGCTCGGCCGTCTCCATGCGGTCGGCGATCTTCATCATGATGGGGGCCGCGAAGGCCGGGCCGAGCTTCTGGTCCAGGACCCGCTGGGCCTCGGCCCTGCTCAGGCCGCCGATGTCGACCCCGTGCACGGCGGTGCCCTCGGGAATGTCGCCGGTGGCCAGACCCGCTGCATACAGGCCGCCCAGAGAGAGCAGGACGACCCCGCCTGCGGCAGGCAGGGCGATCCGCCAGGTGCCCGTGATGCTCGGTACGCGTCCCAATGTCTCTCCCTTGGTACCGGCCGGCCGCGGCAGCACCAAGGGCCGCCGGAACAGCCCGGTCTACGTGGATTCACACCAAATAATTCAGGAAAACAGGCAAAAAGTGATCAAAGTGTGACTGTATTCACGGCATTCACGGTCGGTGCTTCCCGTGCGCTGCCGCTCGTCCGGGGCCCAGCGCCTCTGGCTGCTCGACCCCCGGGGTCTCAGCCGGACGGGATCGCACACCCGAGCGGGTGGCTGAACCTGTCCGCCGGTACCGGACGGGAGCGGCCGCCGTCGCCGAGGGAGCCGGGTGTGGCCGAAGCAGGTGCGGTCCGATGCAGGTGCAGTGCGATGCAGGTGCAGTGCGATGCAGATGCGGTGCTCGTGCAACGTGGGCGGGATCGAGGTCGCGGCGGCCTGGGGGCGGATGTCCGCTGCGGACCAGTAGGGGCGCGGCCGGGGGCGACCTGGCCACGGCCTGCCGCGGCTACGAGGCGAGGGCTTGGCCGCAGCCCTGCAGCGGGAACGGTCGAACCGGTGCCCCACCGACTCGCCGACACCCAGTCTCCACAGTGACACCGCAGCCGTACCGTCAGGGAAGCCCCATGCCGGCACGAGGGTGATCTCAAGACCTCGGAGCCCGGCTCGCCCCGAGGCGCGCATGGAGCCACCGGGAGCGGCTGCTGAAGGTGGCCCGCCGCAGATCCATGAGCGCCGAGGACGCCGAGGCAGCCCGCGCATCCGCGGCCCACGCGGCCGATCATCCTGCATGAGCTGCGCGATTCATCGAAGCCCGATGACTGCTTAGCACCGATATGATGCACTTTGTGATCACGCCTGGACGGCTGCGGCGCCGTCGTCCTCCCTACGGCCGCCGGTGGGAAGCTGCCCTGCTGTCACCGGTGATCCTCACTGTCCTCATCTCGGCCCTTGCGTTCTCCACACCGAGGGAGATCGCCATCAGCCGCCTCCTGCCGGTCGCGCCCGCCCTCGCCGCCGCGATGTGGCCCGTGCTCCCCACGATCCTGCTGGGGACGTTCTGCCTGCTGGTCATGATCGGTCTCAGCTTCGTCCACACCGACCTGGGCACGCCCTACACGGCGGCCGCGATCGTCGCCGTCACCGCGGCAGCCGCCTACGGAAGCCATGTACGCCGCCAGCGGGAGGAGATGCTCTTCCGCATCCGGCTCGTCGCCGACGCGGCTCAGCAAGTGCTTCTGCGTCCCCTGCCCCCCCGCATCGAGAACGTCGAGATCGAGTCCCTCTACCTGGCCGCCCAGGAGCAGGCTCGGATCGGCGGCGACTTCTACGAGGCGGCCGCCACACCGTACGGGGTCCGGCTGCTCATCGGCGACGTACGCGGCAAGGGCCTCTCAGCGGTGGGCGCCGCAGCAGCGGTGATCAGCTGCTTCCGGGAGGCCGCCTACGACGAGCCCGACCTCAGAGGGGTCATCCGCCGCCTGGAGACCACCATCATCCGCCACAGCGCCTCCTACCCCTCCCAGGACCTCCCGGAGCGCTTCGCCACCGCCATCATCGCCGAGATCCGCCACGGCACCAGCCACGTGAAACTCCTCAACTGCGGACACCCTCCGCCCCTGCTCGTGCATCACGGACAGGTCCGCGTGCTGGAGCCCACCACCCCGTCACCACCCCTCAACCTCGCCACCCTCATCGGAGCCCACTACTACGTCGACTCCGTCGCCTTCACTCCCGGCGACCAGCTGCTCCTCTACACCGACGGCGTAACCGAGACCCGGGACCGCACCGGCAAGTTCTTCCCGCTGCCGGACTGGATGCAGCGGCAAGGCCCGGCGCTGCCGGGCGAGCTGCTCGACCGGCTCCACCAGGACCTGCTCCACTACAGCGGCGGACGCCTCGACGACGACATCGCCGCCCTCGCCGTACGCCGCCCGAACACCCAGGCCCCGGACCGCCCCGCATAGGTGCCGCGCGCACCACGGCCCCACCCCTGCCGGGCGGGTCCACCGGCGGAGCCGTGTGCGGAACCCCCGGAAGTGGTCGCCGATCGCGTGGGGCACAGACGTAGGCACGGGGTGGGACGTGGTCGACACGGTGTCTCCCTATTCGGTGCTGTTTCAGTAGGAGGCGGAGAGTTCGCGGTCAGCGGCAGGCTCTCGCGCCAGTGGAAGACCGCCGGAACCGTGTAACCCGGCAGCGACCCGGCCAGCCCGTCACGCAGCACCTGCGGTTCCAGCAGCCGCGGCCCGGTGCAGAAGGCCACCAGGTGGGTGAACCAGCAACTCGGACACGACACGACCGGCACCCCGCACCAGCCCCCGCCACGAAGCCGCGGCCGTGGTCAGCCGCCACGGCAAAGGCTCGAACTCGGCCCCGCCACATACCCCGTCACCACCTCGCTCTCACCCGACAACGCCGCCAGAACCCTGGCATGCGCCGCCAGCAACACCGAACTCGGCGGCACCGCCAACTGCGCAAAGACCGCGGCCGCCAGGGGACGCCGGATCCACTTATCCGTGATCGCCGAATACGTCAAGTCCCGAATTGAGGTGGCATGACAGCGCTGCCGAGCGGGGGCGTACTGGAGGTGTTCCGGCGCATCGCATGCCGCCGGTGACCATCCGTTTCTTTACGGAGCCGCGCTGATACGGATGCGCGGTGACAAGGCGCTCCACCCAAGCCGAGGAGGCGATCGTGCCGGTCATATCCGTACCCCAGGACTTCAACGAGGACGAGCTCTACGTGGACGTCGAGGCCGTTTTCGGGCAGCGGCTGTTCCTCAAGTGCGAGGGCTTCAACTTCGCCGGCTCGATCAAGCTGAAGGCCGCCACGGAAATGGTCGAGGCCGCCGAACGCGACGGCCTGCTGACGAAGGACTCGGTCCTGGTCGAGTCCTCCTCGGGGAACCTGGGCGTGGCCCTGAGCATGATCGCGGCAAGCAGGGGCTACCGGTTCGTGTGTGTGACCGACTCCCGCTGCAACCTGTCGACCCGGCTGCTCATGGAAGCCCTGGGCAGCGAGGTTCACGTCATCACCGAGCCCGGCGAGCACGGCTTCCTCGGCGCGCGCATCGACCACGTACGCGCGCTCGTCGCCGCCGACGACCGCTACGTGTGGCTCAACCAGTACACCAACCCGCAGGCCGCCCTGGCCCACTACCGCACGACCGCTCCCGCCATCGCCCGGCAGTTCCCCGATCTGGACGTGCTGTTCGTCGGCGCCGGCACCACCGGCACCCTGATGGGCTGCGCACGCTACTTCCGCCGGTGGAGGCGGCCGGTGCGCATCGTGGCCGTCGACAGCGTCGGCTCGGTGACCTTCGGCGGCGCTCCGGGCCGACGGATGATCCCCGGCCTGGGCACCAGCGTGCGCCCCCCGCTGCTGGACACGTCCTACGTGGACGAGGTCGTACACGTCGCGGAGGCCGACACCATCCGGGCCTGCCACCGGCTGGCCCGACGCGGATTCCTCTTCGGAGGCTCCACCGGCACGGTCACTGCCGGCGCGACCGAATGGCTGGCCCGGCAGGGCAACCAGCATGAGGATCGGCAGCTGACCGCGGTCGCCATCGCCCCCGACCTGGGCGAGCGGTATCTGGAGACCATCTACCAGGACAACTGGGTCCACCAGCTCTACGGCGATGACGTCCTCCCTCACCCTCGATCACTGACCGCCGCCGCATCCTCGGCCGCCTGATCTCGCCCGCCCACCGCGTGGCGCCGCGCGCACCCGCGACAGCAGGTCGGCATCACGTCACCGCCCCCGGACCTCCCGTGCCTGCCCGCACCGCGCAGGCACGCCGACGCCTCCGGCGCCCGGCGTGGGCCACGTCACCGGGACCACACGCACATACCCCGCCCGCACTGCGCACCAGCCGTGTCCCCCGCCGTCGCCCGGCTCGAGAGAACCGGCCCACCGGCGGCGCCGCCCGAGAGGGCGCCCGCCCACCTTCCCCGCCCTTCGGACCACGCCCGGGATTCGGCGGCAGGGACCTGTACGGACCGGCACGGACCCGGTACGGCCTCCACCAGACGCCGACGCCACCGAAACCGCCGAAGACATGCCACGGCCGGAACCGCCCGCGGCAAGCGGGCGGCCCGCCGGCCGCCTGGTTACCGCCGCACGAGGTCGTCGAGCTGCTCGGGACGGCGGGCGGTGGCAACCACGTGCCGGCCGCCCGCCAGGACGTGGCGGGCAAGCTCGAGTCCGAAACCGCGGGAGCTGCCCGTGATGAGCCAGGTCTTGATCATGATGCGCCTCGGCTTCCGAAGGGGTGCGCCGGCCGGACTTCACGAGGGGCGCACCGGCTGGAGTTCATCCGGTGCGGGAAACGGACGACCGCGCCCGGTTCTGGAGGAGCGGCGCCGGCGGTGCCGGTCGAAGACTCTCTCCTCGTCCACCGATCACACCTCGGGCACCCGCCCTGACGCATGCGCGAGGGCGGGGAAGAGCCGCCGCTCCACCTCCAGGACCTCCAGGTCGACGGCCCGTAGGGCGTGGACATCCGCGTCGCGGGTGTGGCCGCGAGGAGCCGCAGTTCGCTCTGGACCGCCCAGGAAGTGGCGATCCGGTCAACCAGAGCGAGCGCGGGCGAGGACATGGGCGAGGACGTGGCGGCGCACTCGCTCTCGGCGGCGAACTCACTCGTGGCCGCGGCGACGATCCGCCCGCGTTCGGGCCCCGGGCCGCCGAGCAGCAACGGCGATATGCACACGGCCCGGCACGCCGACGGCACGGCTCCCGCACCGAAACGGCCACCGGCCACTGCCCCCGCACTCCCCCGCTCGAAGGAAGGAAGGTGGCGGCGTCACAGGCCCAGAGAGATCGCCAGACGCGTGAGCTCCGCGGTGCTGCTGATACCGAGCTTGGCCCGGATCCGACGCAGATACGCATCGACAGTGTGCGTCGACAGCCCCATGTGCCGGGCCGTCTGAGCATAGGTACACCCAGCGGCAATGTGCCGCAGCGTCTCCTGCTCACGCGGAGCCAGCCCACACGGCCCGGCCCCGGACCCGGCAGCGGAGGCAGCAGGGGCGGACACGGCAGCGGAGACAGCGGTGGAGGCGGAGGCTTCGGCGTACTGCGCGGGTACGAGGTCCATGGGACTCCCTTCGGCACACGGTCCGGTCGTCACTGCTCACACCCTCGGAAGCAGTACACAAATGCCCGAAATAGGGGCATTTGCACTACACACGCGGGCACCCGAAGGACCGGTTCCACGCCACGGCACATTTCCTGAAATTTTCTTTATCTGCCCAGGTCGGCACCGCCTCACGGATCAGATGCCGCATACCTCGGCCGTACGTGCACTGCGGCCCGGCCGTCCACAGGACGCCTGTCGGGCAGCCCGGCTGAGGGCTGCCGCGGCTCCACTCGACGACACCGGCGACAGACCGTGCACGCAGCACCACGTCCGCCCCCGTTCTCCCGCTCCCAGCAGCACCGGGCCCACCCCTCCTACGGACGCGGTTGGTGCTCCATGCCCCGCAGGATCATGCTTGTCACAAGGGCCCCGGCCGCGCAGGTCCCCGCGGGGACGACGGGGACGTCAAGCAACGAGCGAGGCGAGACGAGATGAGCGCCGATGGAGCACTTTCCCACCCCTCCCGGTGAACAGCCCGCCCAGGCGGGCACCCCGCTCGAACCGCCCTCCGCCCCCACGCCCACCGCCACCGTCGACGAACACGGCATCGTCACAGGATGGAGCGAAGGCGCCCAGCTCCTCCTCGGCTACGAACCCTCACAGGTCATCGGTCGCCCCGCCACCCTCCTGCTCGGCGACGACATCGACCAGACCGCCCAGCAAGCCGCCCGCCGCCAGGCCACCGGGAAGGACCGGTGGAACGGCACCGTGACGCTGCGGCACCAGGACGGCCGCCGCCTCGAACACCACCTGCTCGCACACCACCGCGTCCCCATCGGCAGCAGCACGGCCGAGTGGGTCGTGGTGTGCGCCGTGACCGAGTCGGGGCAGCCGAGCGAGCCGGGCGGGCCGGGGCAGTCCAGCGATCGGGGCGGGCCGGGGCAGCTGGGCGAGTCGGGGGAGCTTGAGCGGCTGAAGGAGTGGGCGTTCGCCCAGTCGCCCTGCATGCTGGCCGTCTTCGACACCGACCTGCGGCTCATCGCGGCGAACACCGGCATGGAACAGGCGCTCTCGCTCACCGAGGCCGACATGCGCGGGCTGCGTCTGCCCGACATCGCACCGCATCCCGCGAACGAGGAGACCGAGGCGAGCATGCGCCAGGTCCTCGAGAACGGCCGACCACAGTCAGTGCAGAGCTTCATCGGCGCCACCAGCACCACCGGAACCATCGGCACCGCAGTCACCGGCCCAGCCGTCGCCGGACCGGAGCGAGGCCGGCCCGTCTCGCTGACCGCGCTGCGCGATCGGGCAGGCCGTGTACGCGCCGTGTGCCTGGCCGCGCACCAGAGCCACGAGGAGCCCTCCGACCGGCAGCGGATGCAGCTGCTGAACGAAGCCGGCGCCCGTATCGGCACCACGCTCGACATCGCCCGCACCGCACAGGAACTGGCCGACGTCGCCGTCCCCCAGCTCGCCGACTTCGTCGCCGTCGACCTGCTCCCCCAACACGGCGACCAGGCATCCGTCACTCCCCCGGCCGGGCCGGTCACCATGCGCCGCGCAGCCGTGCGCTCGGTCCTCGAGGGAAGCCCCGAGTCCCTGGTCGCGGTCGGCGAGAGCAGCACGTACCCGGCGCTCTCACCGGTGGCCGAGTGCCTGGCCCAGGGCCGCGGGGCGCTGTACGAGATGACGGGCCCCGCCCTTGCCCGGTGGGCGGGCGAGGATCCCAGGGCCGCCCGGATCCGCGAGTGGGGCACGCACTCGCTCATGGTGGTGCCACTACGCGCCCACGGTACGACTCTCGGCGCCGCCCTCTACAGCCGCCACCGGCACCCTCAGCCCTTCACTCCCGACGACCTCGACCTCGCCGAGCAACTCACCAACCGGGCCGCCCTCAGCATCCACAACGCCCGCCGCTTCACCCGCGAACGCACCACCACGATGGCGCTCCAGCGCAGCCTGCTCCCCCAGGCCCTGCCCGACCAGGCCGCCCTGGAAATCGCCTCCCGCTACCTGCCCGCCACCACCCAAGCCGGCGTCGGCGGCGACTGGTTCGACGTGATCCCGCTGTCCGGCGCACGCGTCGCCCTCGTCGTCGGCGACGTCGTCGGCCACGGCATCCGCGCCTCGGCCACCATGGGCCGCCTCCGCACCGCGGTGCGCACACTGGCCGACGTCGACCTGCCGCCCGACGAACTGCTCACCCATCTCGACGACCTCGTCATCCACCTGTCCTCCGACGAGGCCACCACCGACGGCGCGGCCGAAACCGCCGCCGGCATCGGCACCACCTGTCTCTACGCCGTCTACGACCCCATCACCCGTTGCTGCACCTTCGCCCGGGCCGGCCACCCCCCACCCGCCGTCGTCACGCCCGACGGGAGCGCGTACCTCCTCGACGTCCCCGCCGGGCCCCCGCTCGGCCTGGGCGGCCTGCCGTTCGAAACCGTCGAGACCGAACTGCCCGAAGGCAGTCTCCTCGCCCTCTACACCGACGGCCTCCTCGAGCCCCGCGACCACGACATCGACGAAGCCCTCGACAAGATGTTCGCCGCTCTCGTCCGCCCCGCCCACACTCTCGACACCATCTGCGACCGAGTCCTCACCGCCGTCCTGACCCACCGCCCCGACGACGACATCGCCCTCCTCCTCGCCCGCACCCTGGCCCTGCACGCCGACCGCGTCGCCGCCTGGGACCTCGCGTCCGATCCCGCTATCGTCGCCCAGGCCCGTAAGCAAGCCACCGACCAACTCGCCGCCTGGGGGCTCTCCCACGCCGCCTTCATCACCGAACTCGTCGTCAGCGAACTCGTCACCAACGCCATCCGCTACGGCAAACCCCCCATCCAACTCCGCATGATCCACCACAACTCCACCCTCATCTGCGAAGTCACCGACACCAGCAGCACCACCCCCCACATGCGCCGCGCCCGCATTCACGACGAGGGCGGGCGCGGCCTCCTCCTGGTCGCCCAGCTCGCCGGCCGCTGGGGCACCCGCCACACCCTCACCGGCAAGACCATCTGGGCCGAACAAACCCTCACCACATGAGAAGACGTCTCATGTGGCCCACCGGGCAGTCTGCGCGTACCGAGGCGCGACAGGTGTCACGCGGGCCGCGGATGTCTGCTCACCCAGATTCCCTGCGCGTGGTGGTGGCCTGGTGGTGGCTGTGCCCCCGGTACGGGCCGGCCCGGGGTGACGCCCACGACCCGCTTGAAGTGCCGGGTCAGGTGGGACTGGTCGCAGAAGCCGGCGGCGATCGCCACCTCGCCCGGCGGCTGTCCGTCGAGCAGGAGACGGCGGGCCAGGTCGACGCGGCGGGACATCACGTACTGGTGGGGTGCGATGCCGTAGGCGGCGCTGAAGGAACGTACGAGATGCGTGGGGTGGGCGTGGACGAGGCGCGCGGCCTCTTCGAGCCGGATGCCTTCGAGCAGCCGCTCGTCGAGGAGGTCACGCAGGGTCCGGGCGACACTGCGGTCGTGCCCGGTGCTGCCGACGGCCGGCCTGGGGCGCAGGTGCTCGCGCAAGCGCTCGCTGATGAGGGCGAGACGGCTCTCCGCCTCGAACTCGTCACCGCGGTTGGCGAGGGCCGTGTGCAGCTGGCCGACGCGTCTGCGCAGGACGGGATCGGCGAGGTCCGGGCCGTCCACCGCCGGCCCGATGAAGTTCTCGTCCAGCTGCGTCATGTCGAGGTAGAGCACGCGCTTGCGGAACCCGTGAGGGGTGGCAGGTGAGCCGTTGTGCGGGACCTGCGGCGGGAGCAGGCTGACGGTGTCGCTCGGGGTACCGCGCTCATGGCGGTCCAGGTGGTAGCGGACCGCGCCGTCGTCGACGATCAGCAGGGTCCAGGCGTCGTGGACGTGCATGGGGTACGCGTGCTCGGTGAAGTGGGCGTGGAAGACCTCCACGACGCCCGCGACCGGCGGGCGCCAAGCAGAGATCTCCTGCCGAGGCTTCACGCAAAGAACGTACAAGACGGAGAACGGGTGCACCCGCCAGTCTCGAAGCATGAGAACCAAGGACGAGACCGAGACCGAGGCCGGGCGCGGGGTCGAGACCGGTGCCGGGGATGAGAACGTGCCTGTGCGCTTCGCCACGAAGATCGCCGTACTGCTGCGCGACGACCTGGAGCCCTGGCAGCGGCTGAATGTGACCGCCTTCCTGGTCAGCGGGCTCGGCACTGTGTCACCCGAGGTGATCGGCGAGCCGTACGCGGACGCCGACGACACCGCGTATCTGCCGATGTTCCGCCAGCCCGTGCTGGTCTTCGAGGCGACGAAGGAGACGCTGAGCGTCGCCCACGGCCGTGCGCTGTCCCGCTCGCTGCCGAGGGCCGTGTTCACCTCGGATCTGTTCAGCACGGGCAACGACCGGGACAACCGGGCGGCCGTTCGGGCCGTGGGCAAGGACCAGCTCGATCTGGTGGGGATGGCCGTCTACGGGCCGCGCAACGCGGTGGACAAGGTCCTCAAGGGCGCACGGATGCACCCCTGAGCAATGCGACCACCGCGGAGGCCCTTGCATGGGGGCATCGGCTGGTATCGATCGACCGACCCTACGGCGGGCCGAGTATGGGCGTACGTCACGCCGAACCACGAGCGTGCTGAGCAATCACTCGGCTTCGCCGCCGTCGCTCGCGCCTGCCTGCTCTCATCTGCCACCGGCAGGCTCGCCTGTTGATGTGTGTGCGCAGCAGCTTCATCGCCATGTCGCGGCCGTAGAGGGTGGCACTGCCATGGGCGTGCGACCACCGCCTTCGGATCGAATCGGCCCCTCCTGTGGGCCGCCGGAAGGACCCGAGTTCGTCGGGCACGTCCGGCCGGGCGAACCCTCACGGGGCCACGGGCGGTCGGCCCACCGTCGTCCGTGGGCCGGATCGGCCCACGTCAACGGTTCGATCCGGTCCACCCACATCGCATCGGTGATCACTGATCGGACAGCCACATCCGACGGCCCACGCACCCGGCACTGTCCGCGACCGTCAGTCCGTCGTATTCGCATTCGTGTTGGTATTCGTGTTGGTATTCGTGTTCGTGTTGTTGATGACGATGATGACCGGCCCCCTGTCACCGCGCGAGCGGTGGCCGTCCCACTCATTGTTCCTGTGATGGCCGCGCTCACCGTCGTGGCCGCGGTGCCCGTCATGGCCACGGTGGCCATGGCCGTTGTGGTGGGACGCCACGGTGCCCGCGTGCGGCGCCGCCGGGGCGGCGAAAGCGCCGGAGGGCACCAGGGCACCTCCCACCGCAAGAGCGGTCGAAGCAGTGAACATCGTCAGACGCTGCGTACGGGAAGTGCGAGCCATGAGGGAAAACTCCTTCGAGCAGAAAAGGCAAAGAAACGGATAAGAACGGCCCGCCCGAATCACAGAACTCTTTGGGCCATGGGACACCAGTGGCGAAATCCGCCGCCGGAACCGCCTGTGACAATTGCGGGTGGATCACCTGTACTGCGTGACCCGATGCCTCAATTAAGCCCTCGCCCGGTGCACCGCGTCATGCCGCTGAAACTCGGGGCTTGACAACCGCGACAGCCCCGTCCACGCCGGAAATGCTCACCCATGGGCAGCACGAAAGAGCGACCCCGCGAAGATTCGGACATCGGCCGTACGGGGCGGAGTTGACCTCGACCCGGCCGAACAACCGGTACTGCGGACCCGCGCCGAAGGCCGCAACGTGTCAGGGTGAACGGCCTGTACGTGAGAGGGCCCTGACCACCGGCCCACCTCGCGGAGCTCTACGCCGTGGGCGTCTCCCCAGACCTGATCGAAGTGATCGCGCTGCAGGTCCGCGACGGCATGGTCGCCGACCGTCCGGTAGGCATCACCGCTCGCGATCGACCAAGCAGCCTGAAGATCAGCTCTCGCACGACTCCTCCAGGTAGGTGCGCGCCAGCCCACCGGCGCGCGTGAACCAGTCGGCCAGTACGGCGATCTCGTCAGGCGAGTAGTCCGCGAAGAGTTCCGCGAGGCGCGCGTAGTACGGCTCGTAGATGGCCCGCACACGCTCGGCAGCGGCCGGGACGGCGGCCACGCGTACCCGGCGCCGGTCGGCGGGGTCCGGCTGCCGTGTCACGAACCCACCGCGCTCCAGGCGGTTGAGGATGCCTGTCACCGCCCCCGTCGTCACGTGCGCACGCCCGGCCAGGTCGCCGGCGGTGACCGGGGTGCCCTCGGCCTCCAGGACGTACGCGAAGCAGATGAGGTCCGTGACGCTCAGACCCAGGTTCCGGGCGAACTCCTGCTGGCCGACCATGCTCGTCGCGATGAGGTCGTCCATCGCGCTGATCGCGTCCGAGGCGGAGGCGGCGGGGCGGGGCTTGCCCTCCATTGAAATTCCCTTAGTGCGTAAGATAAATTCCTCACTTGCTAAGACATCATAGGTCGACGCCGGTGGCGTGGCCGCGGCATGCCGTCGCTCAGCGCGGCGGGCGCGAGGAGGCAGGCACGTGAGCGGACATCACGACGAAGGCCACACCATTGCCGGGTGGCTCGGTTGCGCCGTCGCCACGGCGGGCGCGGCGGCCACCGGCGTCGGCATATGCGGCTGGCGCCCGGGCATCTGGCTGGGGCTCGCCATCATGGCATCGGCGGTGCTGGTCACGTGGGGCCTGCACCTCGCGGGCTGGGGCAAACCGCCCGGCCCGCGGCCTGCCGACCAGTGGCGCCTACGAGTCCGGGACCGCGCCGCGCGCGAGGGGCACACGGGCTGCCTCGGGTGCCGGCTGGCCGGACGACGCGACGTTCCGGTGCGCACGGGCACCGCGGCCGAGCCCGCCGTCATCGCCTCCCCTGCGGGCTCTCCGGCTGACCTGTCGTCCTGACAGATGCCGCGTCGAGCGCCGGGCCTTCGTGACGCTCCTGCGGTTTCCGCCGGCGGAATCTCGGCGATCCCTGACGTCATCGGGCTGGTTCGGACGGACGCCAATGGACAGGGAGGACGTACTCCCATCCGGGCTATGAGAAGCCCCGGACCGGGCTCCACCCCGCAAACTCCCTGCAACCGCCCTGCAACCGGCCAGCGCTCCGGCCCGCAACCGGCTCAAGGTGAACCACCCGATACAGCACCGACCCCTCGCCTACGGCAGCGCCCCCGGAAGCCGGCACAGCACCGCAAGCACCCGCCCCGCCCAGCGCCCCCTCCCGCCCCCGGACAACCCGAACCGACACGGCCGGCAATCCCGCCCACGCCACACCGACCAACGCGCCCCCTCGGGCCGCGCCCCGCGCCCGCGGTGGAAACGCCGCCGCGGGCGAACCGCCCGCGCCCCACCGAAACAGCCCCGCCGCCAGACCCCCACCACCGCCAACCCCGACACCAGCCCCTCCCCTGACCGGACCACACGAACACAACAACAGAAGAGCGAAATACAGCACCCACGACAGGCGACCCGTCCGGATACTGCTGCGTGCACAACAACTTCCGCCCCCGTCACAGACTCTCCGAGCACAAGAAAAAACCGGACCCTTTCCGAGCCGGATTCCCGGCCGCCAACCGGACGGACAACGTCACTCCACACCGCCAGCCGTTGCGAAACGGCCTGCGCACGTACCTTTCCCGAAGACACGCAAGTCCGGCCGGACGGCTTTGCCGCCCAGCCGAACCGTGAACCGAACTCAGTTGTTGTTGTTGTTATTGTTGTTGTTCCCGCCACCGCCGTTGTTGTTGTTATTGTTGTTGTTGTTCCCGCCACCGCCGTTGTTGTTGTTGTTATTGTTGTTGTTCCCGCCACCGCCGTTGTTGTTGTTATTGTTGTTGTTGTTCCCGCCACCGCCGTTGTTGTTGTTATTGTTGTTGTTGTTGCTCTTCCCGCCGTTGTTGTTGTTGTTATTGTTGTTGTTCCCGCCACCGCCGTTGTTGTTGTTATTGTTGTTGTTGTTGTTCCCGCCGCCGCCGTTGTTGTTGTTGTTATTGTTGTTGTTCCCGCCGCCGTTGTTATTGTTGTTGTTATTGTTGTTGTTATTGACGACGATGACGATCTTGCCCTTCTTTCCTACGTGCTTGCCGTGCTTGCCGTGGCCGCCGTGATCGGGTGCCACCGTGGTGACGGTGGCGGCCTGAGGCGCGGCAGCCGGGGCGGCGAATGCGCTGGAGGGCAGCAGCGCGCCTCCTGCGGCCAGAGCGGTCGAAGCGGTGAGTACCGCGAAACGCTGCGTGCGGGAAGTGCGGGCCATGATGATTCTCCTCCGGTGAGAATGGGGTGAAATAACTGCCGAACGGTCCGGACGATTCACAGGCCGTTCGGCAGCGGGACATGTGTCCCGTAAACGCGCCGCCCGGACTGTTCCGGGTGATGCGGGTGGGTCACCTGTACTGCGTGACCCGATGCCTCAATTAAGCACCGGATAAGCGAACCGCGTCATGCCGCTGAAATTCGGGACTTGACAAACG
Source organism: Streptomyces sp. NPDC002133 (assembly GCF_040296405.1). Lineage (NCBI taxonomy): Bacteria > Bacillati > Actinomycetota > Actinomycetes > Kitasatosporales > Streptomycetaceae > Streptomyces > Streptomyces sp. NPDC002133. Next base: position 30,554 of record NZ_JBEOXF010000074.1, read on the forward strand.
GCGACGGTCCCGATAGAGGCGGGGCGTGGCCCGCGGTGTATTGACCGGCGGGCAGCACGACAGGCCGGCGCGGACAGGCGCCTGCGGCACACCCCGGGCGTGTCCCGATGTCCGGCCGGGGAAGCCACGCCACGCTGCCCCGGCGCCGACCGGCCACGGCGCCCCGCGCCCATTCCGCAGGCGTCGGTGATGCCGTCACCGGCCTGACGGGCCGCGACGCGGGACACATCCGGGCACTGGACGCGGTGAACGGAGGGTGCCCCAGAAACTTCCCACCCGCGCCGGCCCCGCATCCCACGCCGGCGGCAGGGGGCCGTCACCCGTGGACGCCGACTGCCCGGATACCGGCACTTCCCCCCGGCCACCCGCTCCCCACGCCCCGCCCGGAAGGGCGGATAAAGGTGCGGTGCGGCGCGGGCCCGGGAAAATGCTCCGCAGCCCGGGCCGCGCACCCGACACCGGGGAACCCCCGGCAGAACGCGCCCCGGGCTGCGGCCCCGACGCCGGACACACAGCAACCCCGGCCCCGGCCAGGACACCCTCACGCAAAACGGGGCAACACACAGCCTCCGCGCCCGCACACAGGCGACCTCCGGCACCCAGGCCGCTGCCCCGGTGACCAAGGCGTGCCTGGCCGCCGGCCAGAGCCCGCACGCATCCGGCCGGCACAGGCGGCCCACACAATCACAGAAGCTTCGACGCGCCGCCGGGCGGCGAGCTGTCGGCGTACACGCGGCAGACCTCGTGGCAGTCGGGGCGCAGCGCCTCAGTCGAGCAGGCCGCCGAACACCGGCCGCGCCCAGACGGGCGGCTCCGGCACCGGCCCGGATTCAGCCGCAAGGGCATCGGCCCCGGAGCGGGGATGAGCCTCCACCTGTGTCGGCGGCCGGCCCCCTGCCGCCGTACCGGAGCCGCCGCCGGCAGCGCGCAGAGCCGCCACGAATTCCAGGCATGAGTCGTAGCGGTCATCGGGAACCTTCGCCAGGGCCTTCGCCAGTACCTCGTCGAGTCCCGGTGCGATTCCCGGCCGCTTCTCGCTCAGCGCGGGCGGTTCGTCGTACTGGTGTGCCCACAACAGCGCCATGTCCTCATCGCGCTGGAACGGCGGCCTGCCGGTCAGCATCTCGTAGACGACACAGGCCAGGCTGTAGAGATCGCACCGGCCGTCCACCGGGCGTCCCGAAATCTGTTCCGGCGCCACGTAATCCAGCGTGCCCACGAACTCGCCCACCGTGGTGAACCCGGTCAGCGACAGCGACTTCTTCGTGAGGCCGAAGTCCGTCAGATACACATGTTCCGGATGCTCGCTGTCCGTCCCCTTGGCGACCAGGACGTTCCCGGGCTTGACATCCCGGTGCACCAGATCGTGTTCGTGCGCCGCATCCAGCGCCGACGCCACCTGAGCACCGATGCGCGCCACCTGCTGGACCGGGAGCGGACCGTCCCGGTCCAGCAGCGCCCGCAGGTCCAGCCCCGAGACGTAACGCATCGCGATGTAGAGGACGCCGTCCGTCTCGCCCGCCTCGAAAATCGGCACGATGTGCGGATGATCGATCGCTGCCGCCACACGTGACTCATGCGTGAAACGGCGACGGAACGTGTCATTGCGTGCGAGTTCCGGAGCCAGCAACTTCAGGGCCACCGTGCGGTCCAGACGCAAGTCCTTCGCACGGTAGACCACCGCCATGCCCCCGCGGCCGATCTCGCGCTCCACCCGATAACCCGCGATCTGCGCCCCGATGAGACCCGACGCACGGCCCGCATACAGGCCCATGTCAGGTGAGGTCATCACGCACCACCGCCCCTCCGCCCATGCCGAGCACCAAAGAACCGGAGCCCCGACCGGCACCGGCGCCGGGACCCGGCATGAACGTCACCGGCGGCCCCACATCCACACCCGAAATACTATCCAGCAATCTGGACAAACACCCCAGAACGGACTGTCCGCCCGGACCGGCCACCCGGGACACAGCGCCGCACGGCATTCGAACCGATGCCCGCTGACACCCCGCACCGGTCACTGCACCCCGGCTGAGCCCCGGGCCGCTGCAGTGACCCGGCACCACGGACGCAGAGGGCCGTGGAAGCCGTTCTCCTCATCGGCGACGCGGTGACCGCCGCCATCGGTGCCCGCGCCGCAGAGCAGCCGGGTCGGCACGTTTCGGAGCGAGGCCGGGCTTGGGATTCGGTGGGCGCTCTCCTGCGACAAATGCCCCCGTGGTTCGGCGCATTGGAGTCCGCAGCCCGGACGCACCATCGGCCTCCTCTGCTCGATGCCCTCGGGCGCCGGGCTCGCGCTGCGGCCCCGCGGACGGTTCCACAAGGCCGCCGTGCCGCGTCGCTACTGATCGGCAGGCGCAGGAACCAGACCGTCGGCGACCAGGCCGGCGAGGACCGCCTCCCCCAGGGCATGGACGGCGGACTGCGGCCGGACCATGACCGTGAACTCCTTGATGCGGCCGTCGTCGTCGCAGTGCAGCAGGTCGATGCCGTGGATCTGCCTGCCGTTGACGGTCGCGCGGAAGAGCAGGACGGCCGACGGGGCGGTGGTGCCGTCGGCGCTCGTCTCGGCAGTGCCCGTGAAGTCACCGACGTAGCGGAAGTCTTCGAAGGTGCGCAGGAGGACCCCGAAAAGGCCCAGCACCATGGGCTTGCCCTCGAAGGGCTGGAACTTCACGGGGCTGTAGAGGCGGACGTCGTCGGTGAACAGGTCGTCCAGGGCTGCGAGGTCGCGACCGTGGACGGCGGCGCGGAAGCGTTCTGCTGCGGTCATGGGATTCCCTTCATAGTCATCAATGTGACTAGTCAGATTCTTGAGTATCATGAGGACCGTGTCCATGGACAGGGCCGGTGGACTGGGGCCGGTGGACTGGGGCCGATGGTCTGGGGCCGGTGGACGGAGACAGGGCGGAAGAGGTGACCCGATGGCGTTGCGGCACGCAGTTCTGGCGGCGCTGCTCGACGAGGAGCTGAGCGGTTACCAGCTGGTCAAGGCGTTCGACCTGGGAGTGGCGAACTTCTGGCACGCCCAGCCGCAGCAGTTGTACGCGGAGCTGACCCGGCTGGAGAAGGACGGGCTGATCACCGGCCGGGAGGTGGTCCAAGTCACCCGGCCCAACAAGCGCATGTTCCGGGTCACCGAGGCCGGTCTGGCCGAACTGGAGCGCTTCACGGCCACCGCCGCCAAGCCCTCCTTCATCCGTGACGACCTGCTCGTCAAGGTCCAGGCCGCCGACCACGTCGACACCGAGACTCTGATCGCGCAGCTCACCGAGCGAGTCGCCTTCGCCCAGGCCAAAATCGGCCTGTTCGGTTCGCTGCTGGACACCATGCGGGGTGAACACACCGAAGAGGAGTTCCTGCGCCACGGCGAGCGCATCGGCCCGTACCTGACCTGCCTGCGCGGCCTCGCCTTCGAACAAGGCAACCGCGACTGGTGCCGGCGCACAATCGCCATCCTGGAGGAAAGGCAGGGCGCCCGTGCCCGGCACTGACCCGCACTGCCTCCGCTACGTCGCCCTGGGCGACAGCCAGACCGAGGGCCTCGGCGACGGCGACGACACCGCCGGGCTGCGAGGATGGGCCGACCGGCTCGCCGAACACCTCGCAGAGCACAACTCCCGGGTGATGTACGCCAATCTGGCGGTACGAGGACGTCTGGCCGGCCAGGTCCACGCCGAGCAGCTCGCTCCCGCCCTCATCCTGCGCCCCGACCTGGCCACCGTGGTCGCCGGGGTCAACGACCTGCTGCGGCCGAGATTCGACGCCGACGAGGTCGCCGGTCATCTCGAGGCGATGTTCGCCGCGCTCACCGCTCAGGGCGCCCGCGTCGCCACCCTGACCTTCCCCGACGTCGCGCGCATCACCCCGCTCGCCCGGCCGCTCAGTTCCCGCGTCACCGCCCTCAACGACCGTATCCGTCAGGCGGCCCGTCACCACGGCGTCACCGTGGCCGAGACCAGCCACCACCCCGTGGTCACCGACCCCCGCCTGTGGAGCCCGGACCGGCTCCATGCAGGCCCCCTCGGCCACCGGCGCATCGCGGCCGCAGTCGCCCACGCCCTTGCTCTGCCGGGCAGCGACGACACCTGGACACACCCTCTACCCCCTCCCCCGGCCCCCTCGCCCACCGGCTGGAACGCCACCACCGCCGAACTGCGCTGGGCCGCCGCCTTCCTCGGACCCTGGCTGGGCAGACGCCTGCGCGGCCGCTCGACCGGCGACGGCCACACCGCCAAGCGCCCGCACCTCCTCCCCGTACAACGGTCCGCCACTGCCGGGCACGAGGCCGAACGGGAGTGAGCAGGTCCTGGAGGTCGCGGCCCCGGGAGGCCGGGGCGGAGGCGTCTCAGGCGGGCCGGCCGTCCATGGGCTCCGACGGGGGATGCCGGGTGACGACGAGAGGGCCTGCATCCTCGTGGACCGTGCGGTCGCTGATGACGACCTTGGCCACGTCCTCGCGGCTGGGGATCTCGAACATCACGGGCCGCAGGACGTTCTCCATGATCGCCCTCAGTCCGCGGGCGCCGGTGCCGCGCAGCATGGACTTCTCGACGATGGCCTCGAGGGCGGCTTCGCTGAACTCGAGCTGGACGTCGTCCATCGCCAACAGCCGCTTGTACTGCTTGACCAGGGCGTTGCGTGGCTCGGTGAGAGTTCTCAGCAGGGCGTGCTTGTCCAGGCTCGACACCCGGGCGATGACGGGAAGTCTGCCGACGAACTCCGGGATCAGCCCGAACGTGATCAGGTCGGCGGGCAACACCTTGGCGAGCATGTCACTCCCGGCTCCGTGGTCCTCGGCGTGGATCCCGGCAGAGAAGCCCATGCCGCGCCTGCCGACGCGGTCGTCAACGATGGTTTCCAGGCCCGCGAACGCTCCGGCCACGATGAACAGCACGTTCGCCGTGTCGATCTGGATGAACTCCTGGTTGGGGTGCTTGCGACCGCCCTGCGGGGGCACCGAAACGGTCGCGCCTTCCAGAATCTTCAGCAGCGCCTGCTGCACGCCCTCGCCGGACACGTCACGGGTGATCGACAGGTTCTCGCTCTTGCGTGCGATCTTGTCGATCTCGTCGATGTAGATGATGCCCGTCTCGGCACGCTTCACGTCGTGGTCGGCGGCCTGGAGCAGCTTCAGCAGAATGGTCTCCACGTCCTCGCCCACATATCCGGCCTCGGTGAGCGCGGTGGCGTCGGCGATGGCGAACGGCACGTTCAGCAGCCGGGCGAGGGTCTGGGCGAGATACGTCTTCCCGCAGCCGGTGGGGCCGAGCAGCAGGATGTTGGACTTGGCCACCTCGACGGGTCCGTCCTCGTGCGCCATGCCGCGGACCCGCTTGTAGTGGTTGTAGACGGCCACCGCCAGCGACCGCTTGGCGCCGGTCTGGCCGATGACGTACTCGTCGAGGAACTGGTGGATCTCCGCCGGCTTGGGCAGCTCGTCGAGCGGAGTCTCGGTGACCTCGGCCAGCTCCTCCTCGATCAGCTCGTTGCACAGCTCGACACATTCGTCGCAGATCTGCACTCCGGGCGGCCCGGCGATGAGCCTCCTCACCTGCTTCTGGCTCTTTCCGCAGAACGAACACTGCAGCAAGGAGCCGTCGTCACCGATGCGCGCCATGAACGTGAGCCCTCCAGATGGTCTCGTCATCCAGATGCTACGATAATTTCAGTTCGGGGATGCAGACGGACGGGATGCAGACGAGCGGTCCGAGGAGCACACCGAGGGGAACGATGGCGCGACTCACCAGGGCGGAGACGCAGGAGCGCACCCGCGCCAGGGTGCTGGCCGCCGCCCGGGACGAATTCGCCCAGAGCGGCTTCCGGGCCGCCCGCATCGATGACATCGCCGAGCGGGCCGAACTCACCCGAGGCGCGGTCTACTCCAACTTCCCCGGCAAACGTGCCCTCTATTTCGCCGTCCTCGCGGACCTCGCCGAGCACGGACCCGCGACGGCGCGTCCAGCGGCACAGCCGGGCCACAGCGCGCCCGAGGCACTCGGGTCGCTGGCCAGGGCCTGGGTCGCGCGCCTCCCACAGCCCGGACTCGGCACCAGCACCGGTGCCGATTCCAGTGCCGGTGCCGGTGATGTCGCCGACGAGCGGGGCGGCACCGCCAGGCTCGGAGTGGACCTGATCCCGGAGGTCATGGCCGACGCGCGGCTGCGAGGCCCGTACCTCCAACTCCTCAGGCTCGACGCACTTCTGCTCGCACTGGCCCTGGAACGAGTACATCCGCTCGAAAGGACTCCCGGGGCACCGCCACGCCGCTCGGTGCGTATGGCGGAGACCGTCCTCACCACCCTTCACGGCGCAAGCCGGATGGCCGCGGCTGCGCCCGGCTTCATCGAGCCCTTCGACGTCATCAGCGCCTGCGAGCAGCTGGCGGGGCTCGAGTTGAGCGACTGGTGGGCGCCGCCGACAGCCGTCCCGCCGGCACGGCGCACTGACGATCCGTGGGCGCCCCACGAGGCGACCGACCTCGTGACAGGCCGCCCCGCGCCCCTCACCTCCGACGGCGTGGTCGCCGTGCTGGGCCCGCACCGACTCTCCGCTGTGGAGGAGGCCGTCCGAACCGCCCCGCCCGGCACCGATGTCACCGCCGTCCTCGTCGCGCCCGAGCCGCACGAAGCGGCGCCCCTGGCCCGATTGGTCGTCGCGGAGTTGACCTCATGCCTGCGCGAGGCCTTCCCGCAGTGGGCGTGGCCGCGACTGCGCGTGGTGTGCGATCCCTCTGGCGCCCTCGCCGCAGCGGCCGGTGTGCCCGGCATCAGCGAAACCACGGAGGCCGCCGTCGGTATCGGCGCAGGCCGGATCCTCGCCCGGGCCGAGGGCTCCGGGGCCTGCCACGCCGTCGCAGCTGCCTCGCTCGTGACTTCCGGGCCTTGACCGGCAGCCGGCTGGCTGCCGGACCAGCCAGGACCAGCCGACGACGGCTGCCGTGGGCCTTGGGCGCCTCGAGCCCGTGGACCAGACTCGCAGAGGGCCACTGGCGGTTGGAGCGTCTCTGATCAGTTAAGCGATCCCGTGCAAGGCGTGGGGTCTGCCCACCGTGGAGGGGTGGCGTGGGCGTGCAGGTGGAAGCCCGTGCCCAGTGCTGCTCCGCGTGGCCGGTGTCGGCTGGTGGTGGGTGTGCT
>NZ_JBEOXF010000075.1:0-36023 GCF_040296405.1 Streptomyces sp. NPDC002133
ATGGGAGAGCGGCACAGAGCGTTCCCCACCACCGAGGAACTGCAGATCTGGCAGGACTTCATCGAGACCACGGAAGCGCTCCGCTCCGAACTCTCGTCACGCCTGCACAGCGAGTCCTCCTTGTCAGCGGGCGACTACGCCGCGCTCCTCGCGCTGCGAGAAGCGGAAGGGCGGCTGCGCCCCTCCGAACTGGCAGCCCGCATCGGCTGGCAGCGCAGCCGTCTCTCGCACCAGATCAAGCGCATGGAGCGACGAGGGCTGATTCGGCGCGAGGAATGCAGCACCGACGGCCGGGGCGCCGAGGTGGTGCTCACCGCCGAAGGTGCGGAAGCGTTCCGCAACGCTTCGGTGCCGCATCTACGTGCCGTCCGTGAGCTGTTCATCCATCCGCTCACGCCGGACGAGCTCGCGGCAGCCGCGCGGATCTCGGCGGCGCTACGCGACCGCCTGAGGGCGTCGCGTGAAAGCTGAGGGGGTTGTCGTCGCGGACGCATGGGAGTCACCGCCCTGACCTCCTCCGCGAGGCCGCGATCCGGGCCGGCGGCTCGCTGGACGTCAAGCGCACGGTCCAGTCCAACCGGCGGGCCGGCCGGCGGGCTGATTCGCGTGAGTGTCCGGTCAGGATCCCGGGTCTGGGTAGGGCCAGGTGTTCTGCACGCCGTCGAGGACGAAGATCCGACCGGTGATGAACGAGGCCGATACGCTGCTCAGGAACAGCAGGGCGTCGGCGACGTCCTCCGGCGCCACGAGCCCGTCCACAGGGATGACGCCCTGAGCCCGCTCCGGCCCGTTCCCTTCGGCGAGGAACCGCTTCATGCGCGGATTGGCGATCATCCCCGGGGCGACGCCGCTGACCCGGACGCCCGGGGAGTCGAACTCCGCGGCGGCACTACGCACCAGCGAGATCTGTGCCGCCTTCCCAGCCACGTAAGCGGCGTTGTTCCAGGCCCCGCCATGCCGGCGGCCGACGTCACGTAGCTGACGCTCGAACCGGTAGCGAGCCGGTCGATCGCCTCCCTTGCCGCGCGCCGCGCGTGCTCGAAGACGACGTCGAAGTGCCACCTCCAGGTCTCGTCGTCGGTCTCGGCGATCGAGAGTGAGCTGTGTGCGCGAAGAATGAGCGCAACTCGGTGGCGTTTGGCGTGGAGATCAGGAAGGCTCGCGCGCATGGTCTCGATATTGCAGAACGTGGCGATTGACTGTGCGGATGCCTACCAGCTGGCCCGGTTCTGGAGCAGTGTGACAGGTCGTCCGCTGCATCCGGAGGACAGACCGGGTGCCCGGGAGACTCAGGTGCTGCTGGCGGAGGGCCCAGTGCTGCACTTCAACCAGGTGCCCGAGGCTAAGACGATCAAGAACCGGATTCATCTGTGTTTGCGCCCTGAGACCTCGCGCGATCAGGAGGTGGACCGGCTGCTGGGCCTCGGTGCCACCTTTGTCACCGATCACCGGAATCCCGATGGTTCAGGCTGGGCAATCCTTGCTGATCCCGAAGGCAACGAATTCTGCGTTCTGCGCAGCGAGTCCGACCGAGCCACCATGAATTCCTGACGCTCACACGCCGCCCTGGCCGGTTTCGTAGGCAGCTTGTCACAGCCACTCGCTGATGGCCGCGCAGCAGCACGCCGACTGCACATGGCCACTTCGCCGCTGAGCCAGCGGACCAGGGACCTCGAGCGGGAGCTCAACCACCGACTGTTCGACCGCGACACACACCGTGTCACGCTCACGCCCGCCGGTGAGGCGCTGCTGCCGATCGCGCGAGACGTGAGCAGGTCATCCATCCCGAGGCGGCTGCGCGAGACGACCCGGCCGGGACGCAGCACCCTGTTCATGGGCAATCCTTCCGGGCTTCACCCCAGACTGAGAGAGCCCACACCGGGCCAGAAAGCCCTCACCCATTTCAAGATCCCTCAGCCGAGACCTGCCTCACCCGTCCACAACCTCCCGGGGCAGAACAGCTAGGGCAGCCCCGGGGCGAACGGCACCCGTTCAGTCGATGACGGCGGTGGCTTCGACCTCGACCAGATGGTCGGGTACGTCCAGTGCCGCGACGCCCAACAGCGTGGCCGGCGGTACCGGTGCGACCCCGAGCTTCGCGGCCGCCCGGGTGACTCCCTCCAGGAGCAGGGGCATCTTGTCGGGGGTCCAGTCGACGACGTGGACGGTCAGTTTCGCCACGTCGTCGAAGGATCCACCGACCTCGGCCAGGGCGGTGCCGATGTTGAGGTAGCACTGCTCGACCTGAGCGGCGAGGTCGCCTTCGCCGACCGTGACCCCATCGGCATCCCAGGCGACCTGCCCGGCGATGAAGACCAGCTTCGAGCCGGTCGCGATCGACACCTGCCGGTACGCATCGATTTCCGGCAATCCGCTGGGGTTCACCAGGGTGATGGCCATGCTGCCTGCCTCCTTGTCATGAGAGCCCGTGGGCTCAGTTCCACCGAGCCGAGAGGCTCGGGGTCACTTGTGGTTACTCAGGAACCGTAGGAGAGTGGCCGCTGACATGGAAGAACGCACTTTTCAGTGACTGGGGAACCTGATGGTGACCAAGCAGTTCAGCGGCTCGCCCGAGGATGCGGACCTGAGGCGGGCGGACTCTCTGGCGCGGGAGATCTTCGCGGACGTCGCCAACAAGTGGGCGCTCCTGATCATCGAGTCCCTCGGTGAAGGCACCCTGCGCTTCAGCGAGTTGCGGAACGAGATCGAGGGCATCAGCCACAAGATGCTCACCCAGAACCTGCGCATGCTCGAGCGCAACGGTTTGATCGAGCGGAACGTGCACCCCACCGTGCCACCGCGGGTCGAGTACACCCTCACCGAGCCGGGCCAGGCCCTGCGGGTGACGATCGACGGAATGTGCGACTGGACCCACCGGTACCTCGGTCACATCGAAGCCTCCCGCCACCGCTTCGACGTCTGACGGGTTGAAGCACTCAGCTGCCAGTTGATGTGCTCGGATACCTGTGCGGGCCCGCCCTGAAGGCTCGCGGTACGGCCCGCGGGCCCGTGACACCGGCTGCGGCACCGCATGGTCGGCAGAAGCAACCCCTTTGGGGTGTGCGGCGGTCTTACCGGGCGTCGTGCTCAGAGGAGCAGCCTCTGTCGACTCGTACTGGTAAACCGAATGGAAAGGGCGCACTCCATGGTGCTGGATCCCAACTTCTGCCTGGACGTTCCGGAGGGTTTCGACGACTCGGACGCTGAGACCGGGGTGCATCCCATGGCCAGGAAGCTGTTCCTCGCCACAACTGCCGCAGAAGCCTTCAGGAAAGCCCATGAGTGGGTGCGGGAACAAAAGATCCGCCTGTCAGACGTGTCGTGGGACTTCTTCCACGACGAGGACGAACCCTACTGCCTGAGCATCTATTTCACCTTCGAGCTGGATCCCGAAGACACCTGACCACTGCCTTTTGAGCAAGGGTGTCGACGCGGCTCGTCGGTATTGGCCAGTCTGCATTGGCCTACCGCAGCGCCGGCCTCTTGCGTAAAGAAATCATGGCAAGCGGACTCTTGCAGGCCACTTCCCTCCCCGTGATCGTGGCGGCGACAACAATCGGGTTGAAGCTGGACGCGATCCGGCCGGCCAACGCAGCCGCGCTGGTGGCAGCGAGCCTCGTGCCCGTGATTGTGTTGCCCCTGACGGCACTGCCCCTGCTGCACCGTTCACGGATATCCGCACGGTCGGGGCCAGAGGAGGAGCCGGATCGATGCCGAGAACGGCACGGCCGGCTGTCACGTGTCATCGGAGCCGCCCTCGTCCCAAGGGGGCGTGCGCCATAGCTACGCAAGGTCACGTGTTCCGTGTCCTCGTTGCAGAGAATGCACATCAGACGAGTACGGCTCTGCGCATAAGGTGATGATTCAGCGCCGCCCCGCACGGCTACAGACCCTGCTGTGGTTGCCGCCCGATGCACTCCAACAGGAGGCGTTTTCTCAGTCGTCACTGCTAGTGGCACAGCAGACACAGCACCAGGTCCCAAGCCACACCCACCCTCAGGAGCCTTCTCCTGCCGAGATGCTGTGCTGCGCGATGTCCTGGAGAAGTCGGCTCAGTTGCCGGTGACCGGGTATCGGCTTGTGATCGCGACGCGGTTGAACGCGTTCATCACCGTTGACAGCCAGGCGACTGCCGAGACCTGATCTGCGGAGAGCACAGCTGCGGCCGCGTTGTAGTCCTCGTCGCTCACCCGGCCTTCCGACACGCGCGAGATCGCCTCAGCCAAGCGTAGGGCCGCGCGGTCAGTCTCGGAGAAGTATCCGGTTTCTTCCCAGGCGTGCAGAACTGCGATCCGGTCTGGGTTCTCGCCCTTCTTGAGTGCGTCACGGGTGTGCAATTTGAGGCAGTACGCACAGCCATTGATCTGAGACGTGAGTATCTTCACGAGCTCGACGAGGAGCGGGTCAAGACCCGCTGCGGTGGTGGTCTCTTCCACCGCCGACGACAAGGCGAGTAGAGCCTTGTAATTGGCCGGGTGCTGCTTTCCCATGTTGACGCGTTGATGCTCAGTCATGGCTTCCTCCTACTCAAGTGAACGAGGACCATAAGGGCCTGTCTCAGGCTCGCCTGATCGGCGCCGTCGTCCGTGTGACTGGTGGTTCGCGATCATGCAGGGCAATGAATTTTGTTGAGCATCCCTACCGCCCGATTGCCTACCTTCGCGGATTCAGCGACCTTGCGCGGATCGCCTGGTGGAGGCGAAGACGGCCAGCAACTTCGTCGGTTTGTCCTGCTGGTGTTCCGTGAGCACGTGGTGGGCGGCCGACTGCTCGACCGGGCTCGCCTTCGTGGTACGTACGCATTTTCCCGCCAGCGAGCTGGCTGCGCATAGTGCCGTCGAGGCCGCAGGTCGAGACCTGACTCCTCCTCGAAGCAACACTGCTGTTCTGGGCCGCTGGGTAACGACACCCCCGTGGCCGCACGCCCTCCCGACCACCGCCAGGCACTGGCCTCCAGCTGGTGCCTGGCCTCGTGAGGGCGTGCATGGGCAGGCCGCGGTGGGGGACCCCGTGAACTGCTGGGGTCGCTCAACTTCCTCGTCGGCTGGGCCCTCGGAGCCCTACGGGCCGTCTCGCGAGGGGAGACCTCCCCCCTTAAAGCGGAGATTTTGCTTTTAGCGCCCGCAGGGGATACGCTCCCTTAAAGCAAAGAAACTGCTTTAGCTTCATGGAAGGAAGTCATGGACCGCGCCGCCCCGGGAGCACTCAACCCCCGTACCCGACTGGCCAGGCGCTCATCGTTCGCCCTTGATGCCTCAATTCTGGTCGCCCTGCTGGCTGCATCGAGCGCCCCCACTCCCTTGTATGCGATCTACCAGGACCAATGGGGCTTCTCCTCCCTGACCCTTACGGTCGTCTTCAGCGCGTATTCCATGGCCATGCTGCTGGCCCTGCTGATGACCGGATCCCTCTCGGACCACCTGGGCCGCCGCCCGGTGCTGGTCGGCGCGCTCGCCGTCGAGGCTTCGGCCATGGCTCTGATCGCCACCGCCGGCGGGGTTGGACAGTTGCTCCTCGCACGTGTACTGCAAGGACTCGCGACCGGTATGGCAACCAGCGCCGTGGGCGCGGCGCTGCTGGAACTGGAGCATCCGGGGCGGGCCGGCAGGGCCGCCCTCACGAACAGTGTCGCCCCCATGGCCGGTATGGCCGTCGGCGTCCTCGGCTCGACGTTCCTGGTCCATTTCGTACCGGCGCCCGGCCCAACAGCGCATCTGACCCTGCTCGGTGTGTTCGTGCTTCAGGCTCTCGCCCTGACCTTGACCTCCGAGACAGCCAGACGCAGGCCAGGAGCACTGCGCTCGCTGCGTCCCGCGATCCGGGTGCCCGCATCCGCGCGTCAGTCGATGCTCGTCGCGGCCCCGAGTGTGGTGGCCGTCTGGTCACTGGGCGGATTCTCCTCGTCCCTGGGCCCAGGGCTCGCCCGGCTGATAGACCCGAACGCCGCGCAAGCCATCGGCGGCCTCATCTTCTTCACACTGACCGCGAGCGCAGTCCTGTCCGTATGGGCGGTCCGCCGCCTGCCGGCCACCACTGCGCCCCTGTCGCTCGGTGCCGGCGCGGTAATCCCCGGTGTCGGCCTGATTCTGCTCAGCGTTCATGTGAACAGCCTGACCGCGCTGTTCGTGGGTACGGCCCTGGCCGGTGCCGGCTTCGGCTCGGTGTCCCAGGGAGCGCTGCGCACCGTTCTGCCCCGCGTCGCCATGGCGGACCGCGCGAGCACGCTGGCCGCCTACTACGTGCTGAGTTATCTCGCCATGAGCCTGCCGGCCGTACTCGCCGGTCTCTTGACCGTGCGCTACGGGCTGCTGACCACCACGCTGGCCTTCGGCGGCGCGGTGGCCGCTGTGGGCACGGCCGCTCTGGCGGTGATCCTGAGGGCCGCGCGCACGCAGACCCGCCGGAGCGCGGCGGTCGTGCTCCCCCCGCCCAGAAACCGCCGCTACCACGACCACTTCCGTACGGCTCACGGCGCTCACCGGCCTCACGCCCTCCCTTGCCACCTGCCCGTCCCGCACCGCATCCCAGGGCAATCTCGATGACTGCCCCGCAGCCCTCGCGCACCTCCGATGATCAACGAGGGCCCGACCTTGATCGAACTACTGCCGCAGACCGGCTCCTGACCAGCGCCACACCCGACGTGGTCGGTCAAGTGCCCCGCCGGACCGCCTTCTTCGCCCCGACGATCGCGGGATCCGGCATTTGGCCGACCACAGCTTCGCCCTGAAGGTTGCACGCCTGTAAAGGCGAGACTTCCATGATCATGGAAATCTCGCCCGAGCTCGTACGCGAGCAAGAGCTGAAGACAGCGGCCGGACCGGAGATCAGACTCCAGTCGCAGGACCCCGGTCCCGTCCATGTCTCCCGGTCCTTCATGACCGTCTCCCCCTCCGGAGTCGCCGGAGACGCCCGCGGAGCCGGCGCGGCCAAGGGAAAGACGATCCTCGACGCATGCGCCCAGGAGATCTCCACCCTGCTCAAGAGCAACACCATGTGGGCCGAGGACGGCCGCGAATGACTTCACGGCGGACAGCGTGCATGTCGCAGGTGCGCACGCCCGCGTCCCGCTGAGCGAGCGGACTCCGGCCGCCCAGCCGGAGAGTCTCGAGCGTCGCCGCCTGAGTCCGTGCTGCAGCCGTCGACGACTCGGGCGAAGCCATACCGTCGATGGCCTCAGACGCACTGTCCGCTACCCGGCAGCGTTCGCTTCAGACCCAGCCGATGAACGACGAGCAAGACTGCCGGCCGCCGCGAAAGCCGCTCCCTGGGCTCGGCCACAGCGTGCAGAAGCCGAAGGTCCCGGCTGGGGACGGCCGTTGCGGGACGAGCCCCAGGCCCGGGCGGCCCCAACGATGCCGACCCGGGCGGCGCGCGGCCGCTGCAACCGGCCCTCATCGCAGGCGGCTGACCCACGGCGGTTCGCGGACCGGGCTGCAACTCGGCAAGGACCGCCGCATCATGCGTGCCCGCAGGATCACTCCCGCACTCATCCGCCGCGGCACCCCACACGGCTCCGGACCAGGCAAAACCTCCGGGTGATCGAGCCCGCTCTCGCCCGGTTGGACCGACTCGAATGCCTGCGCATGCGCGACAAGAAAGGCGCCGCCCCACCAGGGCCTGCTCCAACTCGCCTGCAGCACCATCTGTTTGAAACGAGTCCCCGCCCCTCTGCAGCCGGATCAGGCCACGCCTGATTCCGAGCGGCCAACCGGAGCGCCGCACAGGGCGTCGGAACCTCACATGGCGTTTTGGTGCTGGGGCATAAGTCGTGTCAGGGCCGTGTCCACCAGTGTGCGGGCGTAGTCGGCGTCGAGCAGGCCGGGGCGGAAGAGGATGCGGTACATCATGGGCGCCACTATGTGGTCGATGACCACATCGACGGCGGGCACCGGCTCGTCGCGTTGGCGTGCGCGGGTGAGGATGACCTCGGCGTGTTCGTAGGCGTAGGCGGAGCACTGGCCGGCGTTGCTGCCGTCCGGGTCGCCGGCGAGTGCGTCGCGGATGTAGGCCCGGCCCGCCGTGGAGGACATCTCCTCCAGGAACTGCACGGCCCAGACTTCCAGGTCGGCGCGCAGGCTTCCCAGGTCGGCCGGGGTCGTTTCCGGGCGGAGCCGCTCCACGGCCACGTCGGAGAGGAGTTCCTGCATGTCGCCCCACCGGCGATAGATCGTCGAGGGGGTGACCCCGGCCCGTTTGGCGACGAGCGGAACCGTCAGCGCGGCGCGCCCGAGTTCCGATTCCAGGTCACGGACGGCCTGGTGGACCGACTGCTGCACGCGGGCGCTGCGCCCTCCTGGACGGGGTCGGGGCTGTGAGCTCATACCGCTACCTTAACGCTAAACATTCGCTTCAAGAAATGAGGCTGCCCCGCTCGCCTTGCGGCGGCGGGGCTTGCCCGTACGCGGGACCGCCCGGTCCGGGGTCCACCTCAGACCGGCAGGTGGCCCGCGAGCGGAGCGGGGCCGCGGACCTGCTCGTAGGCGTCGGCGACGTGCAGCACGGTGGCCTCGCCGAGCGGGCGGCCGATCAGCTGCAGGCCGATGGGCAGACCCGCCGTGTCGAAGCCGGCGGGCACGGACAGGGCGGGCAGCCCGGTGATATTGGCGGGAGCCGCGAGGCGCACGTAGGCGTCGGAGACGGTTTCGACGGTTCCGTCCGCCCAACGGAAGGTTTCCTGGCCGGCCCTGGCCGCGGTGGCCGGAACCGTGGGAGCGGCGATGACGTCGACCTCGTGCAGGAGGCGGCTCCACTCCTCGCGCATGAGGGTGCGGGTGCGCTGGGCGCGCAGGTAGTCGGTGGCGGGGACCAGGGCGCCCGCTTCGAGCAGGACCCGCACGTCGGGGCCGTAGAGCTCGGGCGTGGTGTGCAGGTGCTGCTCGTGGTAGGCGGTCGCCTCCGGGACCATCAGTCCCCACTGGGTGGCCTGGATGTACTCGCTCATCGGTATTTCGACGTCCACCAGGCATGCGCCGAGGTCCGCGAGGCTTGCCAGGGCTTGGCGTACCGCGGCTTCCACCTGCGGGTCCACGCGGTCGAAGTAGTAGTTGACGGGGACGCCGACGCGCACGCCGTCCAGGCCGGCGCCGGGCCGTGGGACGTGTGCCTCGTAGGGGTGGTCGAGGCTGGCGGGGTCGCCGGGGTGGTAACCGGCGAGCGCGTCCAGGACGAGGCCGGCGTCCTTCACGGTCCGGGTGATGGGGCCGACGTGGTCCAGGGACCAGGACAGCGAGGCGACCCCGTGCCGGGGAACCAGGCCGTAGGTGGGCTTGAGGCCGACCACGCCGGTCAGTGCGGAGGGGACGCGGATGGAGCCGCCGGTGTCCGTTCCCAGGGAGAACGTCGCCGTGCCCGCCGCCACTGCGGCGGCCGAGCCGCCGCTGGAGCCGCCGGGCACATGGTCCGGATGCCAGGGGTTGCGGGTCTGGGGGGTGGTCAGGCCGTAGGCGAACTCATGGGTGTGGGCCTTGCCGACCAGGACGGCGCCGGCTTCCTTCAGGCGCGTGGCCACCACGCTGTCGTCGGCGGGCACGCGACCTGCGCGGACGGCGGAGCTGGACGTGGTGGCCATGCCCGCGGTGTCGATGAGGTCCTTCAGCGCCATGGGGATGCCGTGCAGCGGACCGCGACGGCGGCCTGCGGCGATCTCCCGCTCGGCCTCGGCGGCCTGGGCGCGTGCCGCCTCGGCGGCCACGGTGACATAGGCGTTGACGACCGCATCGACCGCGTCTATGCGGGTCAGGACCGCCTCGGTCAGTTCCACCGGCGACAGGCTCCCCTCGGCGATGGCCGCGGACGCCTGGGTCAGGGACAGCTCGTAGGGCTTCATGACACTCACCGGCCCTGGACACGGTAGGAGCCGGCCGGCGGGGTCTCCGCGAGATCGAGCTCCCGCAGACGGCTGATGACGGTGAGGATGTGGTGGGCCGTGCCGGCCACCACGGCGTGCCGGTCACTGCCCAGCGACAGCCCGGCGCGCAGCGCCGACTCCGCAGCCCCTTCGGGCGAGAACGGGGGAACAGACATGATCGAAATCCTTTCCGGGCGCCGGCGCCTGCGCACCGCCGCGGCTCTCGCAGAGCGGCGAACCAACCCAAGAGCTAAATATTTGCGTTAGTGCCACGGTAGGCCACCCGAAGCACTAACGCAAACATTGAGCCTTAAGGCGCCGAAGTTCGCCACGCGTGGCATTAACGCTCAATCTTTGCCTTAGCAGCGAGAGCGCGGTACCGTTAACGCAACATCTGAGCGTTAACGACGATCGCCGTCCGCACCGCAGGGACGGCTCCTCACTCGTCCGCTCCCCCCACCGCAGCCCGCTCCCGGAAAGAGATCTCATGCCCACGCCGT
Organism: Streptomyces sp. NPDC002133; assembly: GCF_040296405.1. Taxonomy (NCBI): domain Bacteria; kingdom Bacillati; phylum Actinomycetota; class Actinomycetes; order Kitasatosporales; family Streptomycetaceae; genus Streptomyces; species Streptomyces sp. NPDC002133. The sequence goes on from NZ_JBEOXF010000075.1 coordinate 10,348, forward strand.
ACACAGCCCCCGCACCGCAGAGCCCCACCCCTTCCTGGACCGTGGGAGACATCGTCGTCCGCCGCATCGACGAGGTGGAACTGCCCCCGCAGACCGGCCCCTGGCTCCTGCCCGGCGCAACACCCGACGTCGTCGCCGGCTCCCCCTGGCTGCAGCCCGACTTCGCCGGCGCCGACCGGGTCCTGCGCCTGGCCAGCCACACCTTCGCTCTGGAGGCCGACGGACTGCGGATCCTCGTCGACACGGGCATCGGCAACGGCAAGGACCGCGCCAACCCCGCCTGGAACCAGCTCCGCACCGACTACCTCTCACGCCTGGAGCAGGCCGGCTTCTCCCCGGACACGATCGACATCGTCGTCCTCACCCACCTGCACACCGACCACGTCGGATGGAACACCCGCTCCCAAGAAGGCACCTGGATCCCCACCTTCCCAGGCGCCCGCTACATCGCCGGCCGCACCGAATGGGACTACTGGGCATCGGTGGACATGGAGGAAGCCCGCAAGCAGATGTTCCGCGACTCCATCCACCCCATCAACGACCACGGACTGCTCGACCTCGTCGACATCCCCAACGACGGCCTGGACATCGCCCCCGGCATCACCCTCATCCCCACCCCCGGCCACACCCCAGGCCAGGTCGCCGTCCGGCTGAACAGCCAGGGCAGCACCGCCCTGATCACCGGCGACTGCATCCACCACCCCGTGCAGCTCGCCCAGCCCGACATCCACAGCCACGTCGACATCGACCCCACCCAGGCCGAGGCGACCCGCCGCGACCTGCTCGCCGCCCTCGCCGACACCGACACCCTCCTGCTCGGCAGCCACTTCCCCCCGCCCACCGCCGGCCTCGTACACAGCCACCGCACCACCTACCGCCTCCACCCCGTCCCCGCCCAGCCCGCATAGCGGCCTCACCCCGAAGGCCTGCCGGTCCCCCGGGCCGACACACCGAACACTCTGCGGACGACGGTCCTCCTGGTTGCCGCCGCCTTCGCGCCGTGCCGGGTCCACGCAGTCATCGGTGGTGCCGCTCTGGTCCAGCTGTCGGCGATGCTGCTCGGTGTGCCGAACGCGAGAAGAGCGGCCTCGACCGAGCCTGCAGGATCAGGTCCTTGCCAAGGCTCCCGCGCCCGGAAGGAACCGGCCGGAGGCCACGTGCAACGGCTTGCCGTACTCCGCGACGAGTTCGCTGCGAAGGTAGGTGCGGGCGACCTGGCCCAGCACCTCACGGCCGTCGAAGGGCGTCCAGCCGGCCTTGGAGAGCACGTCGGCGTTGCGCAGGGTGCGCTTCACCGAAGGGTCGACGAGCACCAGGTCCGCGTCCGACCCGACGGCGAGCCGGCCCTTGCGCGGCCACAGCCCGTACGTCCTGGCCGGGCTCTCGCTGTAGACGCGGGCAACGTCCTCATAGCCAAGGTGTCCTCGCGCCGCGGCGTCGAGAAGCAGCGTCATCGTACTGTCGAGACCGGGAAGTCCGAAGTGAACGTTCCACGGGCGCGCTCGGCGGCGATATACGCCGCCACTTCGGGGTTGCTGTCCAAGGCCCCATTGGGCCCGTGTTCGCCGCGTGGTGCGGCGGGCGCGGCCGACGGCTTGGGCTTCCGACTCCGGCAGCCAGCAGGCCACGTGGCTTGGGGAGCGAACGCGGGGTACTGCTGGTGGACCAACTGGCCAGGCAGTGGGGCGCCACGCCGCACACGGCCGGGAAGACCGTCTGGTTCGACATGGATCTGCCGAACCGGAACTCCTGAGCAGCGAGGGGAGCGATGAAGAAGATCGACGACGGCGAATCCCTGGCCCGCGATCACCATGAGGCACTCGCCATCGGGAGCGGCTTCGATGGTTCGGTCGCCGCCTGCCGGCCGGCCCAGGCAGGGGCGGACGTAGCGGTAGCCGAATGTGGTCGGCGCCGGCCTGCCGGCAGTTTCCCCCGCGACCTGTCCCGGTTCGACGGAGAGTGGCTTTGGGTCTGCAAGCATGGGCGACGCGACTCCGCTTGACGGCATCTCGCCGTACGAGCGGCCGGCTACTGCGGCGGCTCTCTGGTGTACGCGAATGTCGCGATGAGGTCGTTGCAGGAGGTGTTGGCGCAGTCGCTCCGCAGCAGTGAAGTCCTCACTCGTCCGCCACTGCGTGCTGCCCGGTACGCGTGGACGGATGTCGGTCAGCACCACTGGCGTGCTGGGCTCTTCGCGCCACGCATAGCTGCGCAGCCTCGCTACATCGACGTCGGCGAGCCGAATGCCCCCGGATATTGGAATGTCGGTAGACCCAGATACCGCTGACCTGCCCTTGCCGAGGATCTCTCCCTTCCATTCCCCGGAGTTGATGTCGCCACTGCTCAACGACCGGCTGTGGCACATCCCCTTCAACCGGCTCGCCAAACTGAACGAGCAGTTCGCCAGGGGGACTGGAAGGCATCTTTTCGGCTACGAGTTCGACATCAACGCCGTGAAGGAACTGCCCGACTACGCCGTCAGGCACTACGCCCGCACCGTTGCCTCCCACCACGACGCCTTGAGCCGCAGCTTCCGCTTCTACCGAGCGTGCGACACCACCGTCGCGCAGAACCAGCGACGTAAGAACCCGCGGCCGACCCTGCCCGTCCTGGCAATCGGCGGAGCGGCAAGCGGCGGCGATGGGGTCGGGAAGACGGTGAAGCTTGCCGCGGACGACGTGCGGACCCCGGTCATACCCGAGTGCGGCCACTGGCTCACAGAGGTGACTCCCGAGGAGATGCCGGCCCGCGTCGACCGCGTTCCTGACCCCGTAGCGCGACCGAGAGCGAGGTGCACGACCTCACGCTGCCGCATCGCACCGGTAGAGGACCGTTCGAACCTGTGCCACCTCGCTCGACGGGACCGGGGCGGCTCACCTTCGAGCCCTGGCCCCACCCGGCCGCCCTGGCCCCACCCGGCCGCCCTGGCCCCACCCGGCCGCCCTGGCCCCACCCGGCCGCCCTGGCCTCGCCCGGCCGCCCGCGACGAACGCCGCGATCGGTCTAGCTTGCAAATTTAAATTTAGGGTCTAACGTGGATGACACGCACCGAACGGGACCGGCAGCCGTACATCCGCGTCTGCTCGCAGGCCCACCGAAATGATCGACCGGTCGCCGTCGACATCCACACACCGGCCCTTGTACGGCGAAATTCGAACAACGCTTGGAGATTCACCATGTCTGAAGTACTTCCGCCCCACTCTCGACGGGCTTTTCTTTCCACCTCGGCCGCTGCGACGGCCGCAGCGGTGGCGGGATCCTTCAGCCTGTTCCCCGCCCAGTCGGCTGCAGCGGTCGAAAGGGGAGCAGGCCTCCATCCGGCAGCGGGCGGGAGCATCCGTCCCTTCCGTGTTCATTTCCCGGAGAGGGATCTGGTCGATCTCCGTCGGCGCATTGTGTCCACGCGGTGGCCCGAGCACGAGACCGTCGCGGATCACACGCAGGGCGTGCCGCTCGAGACGATGCAGGAGCTCGCGCGCTACTGGGCTTCGGAGTACGACTGGCGCAAGGTCGAGGCGAGGCTGAACGCCCTGCCGCAGTTCATCACCGAGATCGACGGGCTGGACATCCACTTCCTCCACGTCCGCTCCAAGCACAAGAACGCTCTGCCACTCATCGTCACCCACGGTTGGCCCGGCTCGATCATCGAACAGCTGAAGATCATCGAACCGCTCACCAACCCCACCGCACACGGCGGCAAGGCATCGGATGCCTTCCATGTCGTGATTCCGTCGCTGCCCGGCTACGGGTTCTCGGACAAGCCGAGCACGACCGGCTGGGGCCCCGACCGCATCGCCGGTGCCTGGATAGCGCTGATGAAGCGCCTGGGATACAAGAAGTATGCGGCGCAGGGCGGCGACTGGGGCGCGCTCATCGTGGATCGCATGGGTGTGCAGAAGCCCCAGGGCCTGGTCGGCATCCACACCAACTTGCCTGGTGTGGTTCCGCCCGACATCGCCAAGGCGCTCTCGACCGGCAGCCCGGTGCCCCCCGGACTCTCAGACGAGGAAAAGCACGCGTACGAGCAGCTGCAATTCACCTACAAGCACCTCGCCTACGCCCGCATCATGGGGTCGCGCCCGCAGACGCTGACCGGGCTGACGGACTCGCCCATCGGCCTGGCGGCATTCATGCTCGACCACGACGGGCGCAGCTTGGAACTGATCTCCCGGGTCTTCGCCGGACAGAAGGAAGGCCTGACCCGTGACGACGTCCTCGACAACATCACGCTCTTCTGGCTGACGAACACGGCGGTTTCTGCCGCTCGTCTGTACTGGGAGAACAAATACACCCTCATCCCCAATGGCGTCACCATCCCGGCTGCCGTGAGCGCCTTCCCCGACGAGAACTTCCAAGCCCCGAAGAGCTGGGCACAGAAGGCTTACCCCAACCTCATCCACTACAACAAGCTCGACAAGGGCGGGCACTTCGCGGCCTGGGAACAGCCGAAACTCTTTACAGAAGAGCTTCGCGAAGGTTTCCGTTCCCTTCGCTAGCCACCCGTGCGGGCGGGGGCAGGCACATGCCCCCGCCCGCACCAGCCCAACCCCCCACACACGGCGGAGCAATTCAACGCTCCTGACACGAAAAGGCAGCACCCAATGTTCGGCAAACTCGGAGCACCTGAGATTCTGCTCATCCTCGTCGTTCTCGTCCTGCTCTTCGGCGCAAAGCGCCTTCCCGGCATGGCGCGTTCGCTCGGGCAGTCCATGCGCATCCTCAAGAGCGAGACCAAGGCCATGCGCACCCGCGACGACGAGGCCACCGCCCAAGACCACTCCCCCGCGCAGGCCGACTTTGCGGGCCGGGCCGACTCCGCAGGCCAGATCGCTTCGGCGCGCGGGCCGCAGGAGACCACTGCCACGGCCCATTCCCAGGACGCCTTCGCCCCGCGCTGACGCCCACCGGCACCTGAGGAAGGAACCGAGGTCTGCTCGTGCTCTCCGCCACATCCCTGGCCCCCGAGGCCGCACCCCGAGCCCACGAGGGACACATGTCCCTCGCGGACCACCTCCGCGAACTGCGCGGTCGCTTGGTGAAGGCGATCGGCGCGGTCATCGTGACGACCGTTGTCGCGGGGCTGTTCTACAAGCAGCTGATCGACCTCGTCATCGCGCCCCTACCGGGCTGCACCACCGTGGCGGAGGGCACGGCGGGCTCCGGGCGATGCGGGGTCATCGCCACCAACGGTCTCCTCTCACCGGTCACCCTCGCCCTGAAGGTGTCACTGACCGCCGGTGTCATCGGCGCGAGCCCCGTCTGGCTCTACCAGCTGTGGAGGTTCCTGGCCCCAGGTCTGCACCGCGGCGAGAAGAAGTACACCCTCGCCTTCCTCGCCACAGGAATCCCCCTCTTCCTGGCCGGAGCCGCGTTCGCCTATGCCGTCCTGCCCACGACGGCGCGGGTGCTGATCTCCTTCACCCCCGACCAGGCCACCAACATCCTGCCCGTCGACGACTTCCTCGACCTGGCCACCCGCATGGTCGTGGTCTTCGGACTGTCCTTCGAACTCCCCCTGCTCCTCGTCATGCTCAACCTGGCCGGCGTCCTCAGCGCCGCCCGGATGGCCGGCTGGTGGCGGCACATGGTCCTCGGCATCGCCGCGTTCGCCGCCATCGCCACGCCCAGCAGCGACCCGCTGAGCCTGCTGGCGCTCGCCGGGCCCATCACCGTGCTCTATCTGGCCGCCTGCGCCGTCTCCTGGATCAACGACCGCCGCCGCGCCCGCAAGAACACGGCAGGCACAGGCCTCAGCCCCGACGAGCCCTCGTCGCTTCCCACCCTCCACGAGCCGGACCACAGCCCAGCCGGCACCCGCTCGTGACTCGCACTGCCCAGGAGGCCGCACATGTTCTTCGACACGGGCCCACTCGAGATACTCACCCTCTTCGTCATCGCGATCGTCGTCCTCGGCCCGGAAAAGCTCCCCAAAGCCATCTCCGAGACAACTGCCCTCATCCGCAAGGTCAGAGCCCTCTCCGACAGCGCCCAAGCCGACATCCGCCAAGAACTCGGCCCGGAATTCGCCGATCTCCATCTCCGCGACCTCCACCCGCGAGCACTCGCCGAAAAGACACTCGCCAAGGCCGAGGACGAGACGGGCCTGCGCGAGATCACACAATCCCTCAACCTCAACCAACCAGCCAACAACGACGATGCGGACCATCCCGAACGCAGCCTCGCCCACGGCACGCACGCACTGAGCAAACAGCCACGCGCCTGAACCGCGTTCTACGCGATCCGGCAGGGCTGCTGGACCCTTGCTCCGCCAACGGCCCGCATGGGGGCGGCTCCAAAGCCGCTCATGCCCTGGTGGGTGGCACGGCTCCCGCCGGCCTGCCTGACCACGGCACGCTCACAGCAAAGGAAGAGCAACGATGGACATCAAAGGATCAGTCGCCCTGGTCACAGGGCCAACCGTGGCACCGGCCGTGCGTTCGCCCGAGCGCTGATCGAGCACGGCGCGGCCAAGGTCTACGCAGGCGTCCGTGATCCGGCCGCAACCCCCGACCGGAACGTCACCCCCCTGCGCCTGGATGTGACCAGGCCCGACGAGATCGCCGAGGCCACCGCTGTCGCGCGTGACGTCACCATCGTGATCAACAACGCGGGTATCGGAAGCACAGGCACCGGACTCCTGAACGGCACTTTCGACGCCGCGCGCCAGGCGATGGAGGTCAACCACTTCGGCACCTGGGCCGTCTCCCGGGCCTTCGCCCCCATCCTCGCCCGCAACGGCGGCGACGCACTCGTGAACACGCTGTCGCTGGCGTCATGGGTCGGGCAGCCCTCGTTCCCCGGCTATGCCGCCGCCAAGGCAGCGCAGTGGTCCCAGACAGACGCACTGCGGCAAGACCTGCGCGAACAGGGCACCTTGTTGACTGCTCCCCTCCCTGGAAGGGGAGGGGTTTCTCTCCTTCGGGGCTGAGCGGGGATTTCCGGCTCACGCTGCCTTGCGGGACGGCGTCCCGCCCGGTGTTGTGCGATCAGCGCCGACCGGGTTCAGACCTGCCCGGACAAGCATCACGTGGGCGGAGTTCTTGTCCCGTGGGGACGAGACTCCGCACGCGGTGCAGGTGTAGGTGCGCTCACCCAGTGGCAGTTGGTGCTTGGCTCTCGCTCCACACTGCGCGCAGTCCATCGTGGTGTGCGCCGGGTGTACCAGGTGCACGGTCCGTCCGTGATTGCAACCCATCCCGATCAAGGCCGTCTTGGTGGCGCCGATGGCGGCGTCGGCGGCCTTGCGGGCCATCATGGATGTGGCGAGGAACCTCGGCCGGAAGTCTTCGACGGTAAAAGCGTCATGGCCCCAGGCCACGCTCTTGGCCTACTTGCGGCCGGTGTCCAGCCCCCGACGCGCGATCTTCTTGTACCCCTTCGCCCTGCCGCTTCGCCTCACGGTAGCCCGTGTCCGCGCCTTGTTCTTCGGGGCGCGGCGGCGGGCCATCATCCGCTGGTAGTGCGCCAGGCGGACGGCGGTTTTCCTCCCGTGCTCGGCGTGCGGGAGGTCGTGCGCGTCGGAGGTGGTGGTCGCCGTCTCACGTACACCCCAGTCGATCCCGATCACACGGCCGGTGGCGGGCAGCGGATGGACTTCGGCGGGAACGACGTACGAGGCATACCAGTGTCCGAGGCTGTCCCGGTCCACACGCACACTCGACGGGTCTGCCGGCAGGTCCCGCGACCACGCAGGAGTCAGAGCGATACCGCCCGCCAGGTGCAGGCGTCCGTCCATGAGGCGGAAGCCGCGCCGGGTGCAGTTCAGCGTCGGCAGCGCGTCGCGCTTCTTCTTGTACCTGGGCATCCCCGCCCGCCGGTGCATCGGCAGCCGCTCCTTGATGTCCTTCAACGCCTTGGCGCGGGACCTCCCGACGTCGCGTATCAGCTGCTGCGGAACCAACGACCCTTCAGCGAGCCACGGGGTACGAGCGCAGGCCCAGGTCAGCATCCTGTCCAGCCGGGCCGGGCCGCACTACTCACCCTCGGGATGAGCCTTCTTCGAACCGGCCACGCACTCGTTCCAGCCCACCGACACCGCGCCCACTCATCCAGCAGGGCCGCGCGGGAAGTGGACGCCACCCGAAGCCGGTAGGCGTACCGGGCATACCCGGCAACCCCGCCCGCCCTCGGGACCGTCGCCACAACCGCCAACCTACCGAGATACGGCAGTTGAACGAACTGACCATCTTTGACCTGCCCCGCCACCGCGCAGGGCAGACGACACACCGCCCCGACAGCCAATCGTCACCCCAACGACCTGCGCCGCAGGAGCCCGACTCCTCCCCGGCCTGAAAGACTCCGTTGGGAAAGGGACGAACCGCTGCCCATGGCAGTCGCTATGACTCACGGACCGCAGGTCAAGTGATCCACTCCCAGCCGGAGTGAGAGCCAGGATGTCCGCCCTGTCCATTTGCCAACGGAGTCTTTGAGGCCGAGGCATCCTCGGATGAGTCAGGTGATCGGGGTCCACGCCGGCTTCGTGGACACCGACCTCAGCACCTGGACGGACGCGCCGAAGATCAGCGCGGCCGACGTCGCCAAGCAGACCCTCCAGGCCCTGGCCAACGACCAAGACGAAGTCCTCGCCGACGAAGAGACCTGGCGAAACCCCGCGCGTGAAGCGTCGCCCGTAGAGCACCGGACGGCGCGCACGCGCACGGCCAGGCCCCCGGCGGGCATCGCCCCGGGCCAGAAGAAGGAATGACCGATGGGCAGTTCTGCACACGCGGCGCTCACCGCCGCCCCGACGACCTTCCAGACGCCCGGCGCGGCGATCGCCCTGCTCGATGCGCGGGGAACGGTGGTCCCGTGGACGCAGGCCGCCCAGCGGCTGGTCGGGTCATACCCGCATACGTGGGGGGCCGCTCCGCCATCGTCCTGCCTGCGGCTGCCGAGGACCGGGCGAAGGCATCAGCGTTCTCGGAGCAGGGCGGTGACCTCTCTCGCTGGTCCGGCTTCACCACGCTCCGCCACGACGGCCGCGGCATCGACGTACGCCTCTGGGTGCAGGCGCTGTACAGACAGGACGTCCGGGCCCGGTGGGTGGTGGGGCCGTGCCTGCCGAGCCGCCTGCCCGTCGGTGTCGTGATCCGCGGCACTTGGTTGCGCTGCACCTGGGCGAAGGACGTCCAGGGCTTCAATGAGTCGTGGTCGCGAGCCTCGATCAGGCCGTCGGTGCAGAGGCCGAGCACTCTGTGCTCGGGCACTTCCAGGGTGACGGACAGGGGGGCCAGGCCGACGCCATTGCACCTGAGGCAGTCTGGTCCGACCTGAAGGAACGCATGTCTTACGGCCGCACTGGGTCCCGAACACCCACCTGCGATGAGACGTCACACCCACAGCGAGTTCCGGAGGGCGGCGTCCGATCAGGCCGGGGCGGCCGTGTCCGCGAGCATGACGACGTCCGTGGCGGGCACTTCGTGACCGTCGTCGTCGAGGAACCCGACATGGACGGGCCGGTTCGTGTCGCGCACTCGGCGGAGCGCGGAGGGGCCTGAGCGGCGCGGTCGGTGGCGGTCGCCCCACTGCTGGAGCGCAACCAGCACCACCCGCAGGTCGTTCCCGGCCGCCGTCAGGTGGTAGCTCTGCCGAGGCCGGCTGCCCGGCTCCTGGTAGGTCTGCGTGTACAGCACGCCCGCCTCGACGAGCAGCTTGAGCCGAGCGCTGAGCAGGTTGGAGGCGATGCCCAGGGACGACTGGATCTCGGCGAACTTGTGCTTGCCGGCGAAAACCTCCCGGAGCACGAGCAAGGACCAACGCTCGCCGAGAATCTGCAGGCTCCGCTCGATGGAGCAGGCCGGCTCGTCATCCGCGAGACCTGACAACTGCCTCGGCACTCCGCACCTCCCACGTGGCGCCGGGTTCCGTATGTCCCCAGCTGCTGCACTGTCTTATCCGCAGTGTACCAGCTGAGTTTTCTCTTGCAATTCAGGCACGAACGACCAGACCCTGGCTTGCATATCTAAAGTGAGCTGTTAGTGTGGAGCCGGCGGGCAACGCCGCCCCACCCGGGCCTCCCGGAAACGCCTGGCGGACCGGCAGTGACGGTCAAGCCGACCGCGGCGAAAACGCCTCGATCAGGATGCCAGCGACGCCCATCCGGGCCCACCCGGCGGCGGACCGGCCACTTACCGAGAGCCCGCCAGCACAAGGCGTACACGTCGAAAAGGAAGCACGATGGACATCACAGGATCAGTGGCTCTCGTGACGGGCGCCAATCGCGGCATCGGCCGCGCATTCACCCGCGCACTGATCAGCCACGGCGCCGCCAAGGTCTACGCCGGCGCCCGCGACCCGGCGAGCGTGGTCGACAAGGACGTCATCCCGCTGCGCCTGGACGTCGCAGACGAGGAGGATGTCGCCGCGGCCGCGGCCGCGGCGGGAGACGTCTCCATCGTCATCAACAATGCGGGAATCAGCGGCAACGCCACCAGGCTCATGGAGGGCACCTTCGACGGTGCGCGCCAAGCGATGGACGTCAACTACTTCGGCACCTGGGCCGTCTCCCGGGCCTTCGCCCCGATCCTGGCCCGCAACGGCGGCGGAGCGCTGGTCAACATGCTGTCGCTGGCATCCTGGGCGAGCAATCCGCGCTTCCCCGGTTACGCGGCCTCCAAGGCCGCGCAGTGGTCGTTGACGGACGCCCTGCGACAGGCCCTGCACACACAGGGAACCCGGGTGGTAGGGGTGCATGCCGGCTTCGTGGACACCGACCTCAGCACCTGGACGGACTCGTCGAAAATCAGCGCCGACACGGTGGCCGAGCTGACCATGAAAGCCCTGGCCGGCGACCAGCTCGAAGTCCTCGCCGACGAGGGGACCCGGCGCATCAAGGCCGCACTGTCGGAGCCGGCGATCCCCCAACGCGGCTTCTGACTCCCCGCACCGCCCGACGAGCCGGCCTCCGGCCCCCGTCGATGGCGCCCCGCCCCGCCGAAGCGGAACCGGACCCACCCGCGCGGCACCACACCGACCAAGCAAGCAGTGGCAACAAGCAATCTGACTTGCAACTTTAAATTCAGGATCTAGCAGGGATGACATGACTGAATCGGCAGCGACTGCGACTGTGCGCATCATCGAAGAGACCCCCGCCTACTGGCGGGCCGTGTTCGACAACCCGCCTCTGAACGTGGTCGACCGCACCGTGTTCGAAGGGCTGCAGGACCTGCTCGCGCGGATGGACGCCAGCCCGGACCTTCGAGTCGTCGTGTTCGAGAGCGCGAACCCCGACTTCTATCTCGCCCACTTCGACATGTCCGGCAGATCGGGAAGCATCGCCAAGACCGCCGGCCCTTCCGGCCTGACCACCCCCACGGACACGTTCGTCCGCCTCACCAAGTCCCCCGTGGTGAGCATCGCGAAGATCCGCGGCCGCGTGCGCGGCGTGGGCAGCGAATTCATCCTCGCCTGCGACATGCGCTTCGCCTCCCTCGAGAACACCGTCCTCGGCCAGCCCGAGGTCGGCGCGGGAGTCATCCCCGGAGGCGGGGGCACGGAGCGGCTTCCCCTGCTGACCGGCCGGGGCCGTGCACTGGAAATCATCCTCGGCGCGGACGACTTCGACGGCGGCACTGCCGAACGCTACGGCTGGATCAACCGGTCTCTTCCGGACAGCGAGTTGGACGGCTTCGTCGACACACTCGCACGGCGCATCGCCTCTTTCGACCGGCGCCCGATCGAAACAGCGAAGAACCTGGTCAACCAGATCTCCCTGCCACCCGTCGACAGACTCCTCGACGGCCGCAACGCCTTCGCGGCCGCCCTTGCCTGGCCCGAAACCCAACAGCGAGTCGCCGCCTTGTTCAAACGCGGGATGCAGCAGGAAGGGGACCTGGAAAACCGATTCGGCGCACACCTCGCCACCCTGCTCGACGACCAAGCTTGACCCCGGCACCGGGCTCATGACGACAACGAGGGAAGTCCGAACGGGGCAGCGCTCCGGGAGGTCATCCCGCCTGCCGGAGGGTTCCTCGTGGCCGGCTGAGCTTCCGTCGCGTCCCCGCCGGTGAGCACGTGCATCGCTCAGCCGCCGCATCCCGAGGCGCACGTGTGGATGCGCGCACCGATCGGCGCCGCCGACAGCCGGGCCCGAGGTCCGGCACCTGACCGCCTCCGTGATCGAGATGTGAGAAATACCCATGCCTTGAGAAGCCGTTGTCCTCACCGCCGCCGCGCCCACAAGAACGCGGCCGGCCCCGGCCCCGACGAGCAGTCGCCGCTGCCCACCCTCCACGAGCCGAACCCTGTGCGTGAAGCATCGCCCGTCCGGTTGCCGGACGGGCACCCGCCACCCGGCCCTGGACGGCGCGCACGTGGACAGCCAAGCATCCGGCAAGCCGCATCGCGGGGTACACAGGAAGGAATGACCGATGGACAGTTCTACACAGACAGCACGCACCCCAGATCAGCCGGCCGTCCAGACGGCCGGTGCGGCGATAGCCCTGCTGGACGCGCAGGGGACGGTGATCGGATGGACACAGGATGCCCAGCGGCTGGTCGGCTACGCGGCCACAGAAGTGGTGGGCCGCTCCGCCGCCGCCCTGCTGACGGCTGCTGAAGACCGGGCGAAAGCAGCGGTCCTGGCAACTAGCCATGACCCCTCTCACTGGTCCGGCTCCACCGCGCTCCGCCACCGCGACGGCCACAGGATCAACGTGCGCATGTGCGTGCAGTCGCTGTCGGCACAGGACGGCCGGGCCCAGTGGATCGTGTCGGCGACCGACAAGACCACGCTCCCCCCGCGGCCGGTGGACGGACCCACGCTGCAGTCCCTTCCGGCTGCGCTGCACATCCCCAGCAACCTGCCGATCGGTGTCGTGATCCGCGACACCCAGCTGCGCTGCACGTGGGTCAACGACACCCAAGGCGTCAAAGACGGCATCCCTCTTGAGCAACGACTGGGACGCAGGCTGACGGAGGCGGCGCCCGGCCCGCAGGCCGAAACGCTCGAGGCGCTGATGCGCCAAGTGCTTCAGAGCGGCGCCCAGACGACCAACGTGGAATACCGGGCCTTCGCTCCGCCCCATGCGCGCCATGAACCGACGTTCATGGCCTCCTTCTTGCGCCTTGACGACGCAGCCGGCCGTGCGCTCGGTGTGTGCGCCGTCAGCGTGGACGTCACGGACAGCCGGCGGGCAAGCGAACGCCTCGCGATCCTGGGCAGGGCCAGCAAGCAGATCGGAACCACCCTGGACGTCATGCAGACCGGGCAGGAACTGGCTGACCTCGCAGTGCCCCTCCTCGCGGACTACGCCACCGTCGACCTGGCGGAGTCGGTCCCGGTCTGCGAGGAGTCCCTGGCGCGTCTCGGCCCGCAGGGCGGACTCGTCCCCGCCTTTCGTCGCGCGGGCCTGGCATCGGTCCACCCGGGGGCCCCTGAGTCCATGTTCGCGCGGGGAGAGCCGGTCTTCGTCCCGCCGGTGTCACCCTTCATCAGTGTCCTGCAATCGGGAGAGTCCCATTTCGAGCCGCTGCTGGACGCCTCCCCCGGCACGTGGCTGGACCACCACGACGCGGCCCGGGCGGAGAAGGTCCGCGATCACATGATGCACTCCTTGATGGTCGTGCCGATCCGCGCGCGGGGCGCCGTGCTGGGCGTGGCGATGTTCGTGCGGACGAAGGATCGTCTGCCGTTCGAGGAGGACGACCTTCTTCTGGCCGAGGAACTCGTCAGCAGGGCCGCTCTGTCCTTGGACAACGCCCGCCAGTACGCGCGCGAACGCTCCGCAGCCCTCACCCTGCAGCGGCACCTGCTCCCCCACCACGCAACCGGCGGATCCGCCGCCGACGTGGCCTGGCGCTACCTGCCCGCTGACAGCCACCACGGCGTCGGGGGCGACTGGTTCGACGTGATCCCCCTGTCCGGCGCCCGCATCGCCCTGGTCGTCGGCGACGTGGTCGGACACGGCATCAACGCCGCCGCCACCATGGGCAGGCTCCGCACCGCCGTACGCACCCTGGCGGACATGGAAATGCCTCCCGACGAACTACTGGCCCACCTCGACGAGTTGGTCATCCGTCTCGCCGAGGCGGATGCCGACCCCGGGGACCCGGCCGCCGCGACGATGGCCGCCACGTGTCTGTATGCCGTGTACGACCCGGTCACCCGGCAGTGCACCATGGCGCGGGCCGGGCACCCACCACCCGCGATCTTCGACCCACACCGCGGCGTCACCTTCCCCGACCTGCCCACCGGAGCCCCACTCGGCGTCGGACTGGTGCCCTTCGAGTCCGTCACCCTGGAACTGCCGGAGGGAAGCATTCTCGCCCTCTACACCGACGGCCTGATCGAAGCCCGCGACCACGACATCGGCGCCGGCATGGACCGCCTGAGCACAGCCCTGGCACGACCCGGCCTCCCACTGGAAGACCTCTGCTCGTCCGCGGTGGACAGGCTGCCCACCAAGGCATGGTGTGACGATGTCACCCTGCTCCTCGCCCAGACCCACGCACTCGGCCCGGACCAGGTCGCCTCCTGGGAGTTCCCGGCCGACCCGTCCCTCGTCAGCCGTGCCCGATCCCTGACCACCGACCAGCTGAACCGGTGGGGCCTGGGACACCATGCAGCGGCCACCGAACTGATTGTCAGCGAACTGGTCACCAACGCCATCCGCCACGGCAACGGCCCCATCCAGCTACGTCTGATCCGCCACGATGCCCTGACCTGCGAGGTCCACGACACCGGCAACAGCACCCCACGCCGGCGCCAACCCCGCACCACCGACGAGAACGGCCGCGGCCTCCTCCTCATCGACCAACTCAGCCGCAAATGGGGCACCCGCTACACCCCGGACGGCAAACTCATCTGGGCAGAACAGCAACTGGCACCCAGCCCGTAAAACAAATCGCCCGAATACACCACACGCGCCGAAGACCCTTGCAGGGAACCTCGGCGGTGACGTGCCCCGGCTGCCCCGGCGGGTGCTTGCCGCCCGGCCTCTCGACCCGACGGTGGGTGGGCCGATCGCCACCGACCGCGGACCTGCGATCCGTCAGTCGCGCCGCCACCTCGATCACACAACGTATCGGTGCCCTCGGACAGTCCGCCCGCGGCACTGCGGGCCGTCGACAAGGACATCGAGCAGACGATCGAGTGGCTTTCGCCCCTCACCTCTTGCGCGCGGCCGTCCACGTCGCCCCGTCGGCTGTGACGACCCCCCGATCGGCGGTGTCACACATCGGATGGTCACACGGTCCCTATAGAGAACCGCTCTACTTCGGCGCCGTGCTCATGGTGCCGGTCATGTGGGCTGCTCGTCGTCGGAGACCGGCCTGATCAGGACACTCCGGTTCCACCAGGAGGCAACTCGGCGAGTAGCCCGGACCAAGAGGGGCCGCGAACTATGGAGGGGACACTCCCACCGTCCTGTGACCAGTCACCGAAGGATGCCGTGGCGGTGGGTCTGGTGCGCGCGCCCGCTGGCACCGACACCGATATACGCGCACATACCGAACATGTTTACGATTCACGGATGAGTGACCATCATCATGCCCCGCCAGCCAGGCGTTTTCGCCCCCTGGCCCGGATGCGCCCCCGTGACCCCGACGAGCCGCATCGGGCCGCGACCCCTTTGGAGTTGCTGTTCGACCTCTGCTTCGTGGTGGCGGTGGCCCAGGCCGGCGTCCGGCTGGTGCATGCGATAGCCGAGGGCCATCTCGCGCACGGAATCGTCGGATATTGTTTCGTCTTCTTCGCCATCTGGTGGGCCTGGGCGAATTTCACCTGGTTCGCCTCGGCCTACGACACCGACGACGTCCCCTATCGCATCGCGACCTTTGTCCAGATCATCGGCGTCCTGGTGCTGGCGGCCGGCGTGCCGCGGGCCTTCGACCACAGCGACTACTCCGTGACGGTCGTCGGCTACATCATCATGCGGATCGCCCTCACCTGTCAGTGGCTGCGCGCCGCGCGCAACTCGACCGGGGCGGTGCGAGCCACGGCGCTGCGCTACGCGGCGGGACTCGTCATCACCGAGATCGGCTGGGTCTTCGTGGCGTTGTTCCTGCCGCCCGGAGTCTTGCGGTGGGGATACATACTGATGGCCGCGGCGGAGCTGTCCCTGCCCTCCTTCGCCGAGCGAGGACACCGGACCAGCTGGCACCCGCGGCACATAGCCGAACGCTACGGACTCTTCACCATCATCGTGCTCGGCGAGTCCATCCTGGCCGCGACGGTGGCGGTGCAGTCCGCGATCGACGAGTTTTCAGCGATCGACGAGTTGTTGCCCATCACCGTCGGCGGTCTCCTCATCGTCTTCTCCGCGTACTGGACCTATTTCTCCCTCCCCGTGCACGAACACCTCAGCACCAGCGCTCGGGCGATCCTGTGGGGCCAGGGCCACTACTTCATCTTCGGCTCGGCGGCGGCCATCGGCGCAGGCCTGGAGGTGTCCGTCGAGTTTGCCGTCCACAAGGCGCACATCTCCCAGACGGTCGCGGCGGCCGCCGTGACCGTGCCGACCGCACTGTTCCTGCTGGCGACCTATCTGATCCACTCCCGGCGCGCGAAAAGCGGACGGGCTGAGCATGCGGTGCTGCCGGTCAGCATGCTGCTGGTGCTGGCCAGTACCTTCTGCGGCAGTTGGGCGGTGCTGGTGGCCGGGCTGACGATGGCCGCGGGGATCGCCGTGGAGGAGGTCTTGCACTCCCGCCGCTGGCCGGCCTTCTTCAGGGCCTGAGCCGGGCACCGCGGCCGCCGCACCGATGTCGAACTCACCCACTGGAACATCCGCGGTGGCGCGGCCCTGCTGGCGTCGCACCAGAAGCAGCTGCACGACAAGACGTCCGACAACTCGGACGAATGGTATGGATCGGTCGCCTGCTGCAGCCAGTCCATGGTGCGTCAGGGCGCGACCGCCTTCGCCGACCGCGTCTTCGACACCATGAACCTACTGGGCGGGCCGGGTGGCCGACCTGGGCATCGGCGCGGCACACGACGGTCCGACTGCGACCACCGAGTCCCTGTCAGCCGCGCTCAGTACGGCCCTGACCCTCGAGACCCGCGCCCGAGCGACTGCCGTGGCCGGCACGATCCGCACCGAGGGGGCGACGGTGGCCGCGAAGCTCTGCTCGATGCGATCAGCCGAGAAAGGCCGCCGTCGTCCGCGTGAACCACACGTGATCATCGAGCCAGGACCCGGAACACAAAATACCTGTGAACCGGCAACGGCCCCGGGGTCCACGTCAGGCCGAGTGAAGGTGCGGTGACGGTTTCCACGAAGGCCGGACCCACGCCGTGGCACCGTTGCGCAGCCGGACCGGTCCGTACTCGATAGGGGGCGGAACGGCACAGAGACGACGCCGGAAGCGGCGTGGTATCGCACGGCGCGCAGTGCGACGATCGACACGCCGCAACCGGCTGTGAACAGCGAGAGCACCTCCAGAGCCGAGCAGGCACCGACCCACGCCTGCCGGCAATCGGACACCGTATCTCGATTGCCGGGCCCCTTCGCTATGAGTCTTCGGGCTCGACCAGCGCCCGCGCATAGTTCTTCATCGACCGCTGGTAGCGCGGCAGGTGGCGAGCCAGCGCCCCAAGGACCAGCGACAGACCCTCCCGTTCCCGGCCGAGGCTGGCAAGACACAGCGCGAGGACCGCGCGTACGGCGTCGTCCAGCTCGTCGGAGGGCGCGTCCAACTCCGGTGTGAGCAGCGCGACACCCTCCTCGGCACGGCCGGTGTTACGCAGCGAACTGGCCAGCTGGATCTTGGTGCGCCGTGCGCGATAACCATCAATGCCGCGCGCCAGCGCCTCCTGATAGAGCGGCACTGCCTTGTCGGAGTGCCCGGTCGAGTCGAAGGCGCATGCCCGCTCGAACGCGACGACCGGGTTGTCATCGGGCAGCTCCGACACGAGTTCATCGACCATGACCCTGAACTCCGCCTCACGCCCCCCGTCGTAGTCGTCGAACGACGCCCAGACGACTGCCAGGCGCTCCTCAAAGTCCGGAGTGATCTTCTGGTTCATGCGGGCCACTTTGCGCACCCCAACCATGCCTGTCAAACACCGTTGCGACCATCAGCCTGGAGCGAGCAAATCGGGCGACCGACGAAAGGCATGGGCTCCTCCGGCTCGTCGCACTGCGCGCCTCTGCTGGTGCGAGCCGCCCGAGTACGGCCCGGGCTCCCGCCCCGCGTCGAGGAGGCCCTGGTGCACGTTGTGTTCGGTGGTGAGTCGGCGGGCTGCGGCCCGGGAGGCGTTCTGGTGTGGGCGTGAGAGTCGCCGCACCAGGCGATCTGCAGGGGGTTCACCGGGGCCGTGGACGGCAGCGACGGCGACGGGCCGCTGGCGTGTACTGCGCCCGCCACCCGCAGGGTCAGTTCGCCCCGCTGAACGCGGGACGGGGAGGCAACCCGCTCGGACCACCAAGATTCACTTTCGAGATGGTTGATCAACGAACTGACGACACGGCAGGTCCATCCTTCCTTCCGAGCGTGGTCGAGTCGTCGTACCCACCCCCTCTTGGCTGCAAAGGATCCGCATGCCCCTCCCCCGCTGGCTGGCTGTCGCCGCAGCACTCACCGCACTCGCCACGCAGACGGTATTGACCGGTTCATCGCAGGCGGCCGTCAACAAGGGCGGCACACGCATCAACGAAATCCAGGTGGTGGCCACACACAACAGCTACCACCGCGAGCTCTCCGGCGCCGAACAGCGCGCCCAGTTGGAGGTAGACCCTGGAGCGAACCCGAACCTGTTCTATTCGCACTCACCGCTGGCCGAGCAGCTGGACGAGCAGGAGGTCCGCTCAGTCGAACTAGACGTCCTGCCCGATCCGAAGGGCGGCCTGTACCGCTGGCCGCTGGTCCGCAAGAACGCGGGCCTTCCTCCACTCGAGGATGCCGCTTGGGGGGAACCCGGCACGAAGGTCTTCCACATCGTCGACGCCGACTACAACACCACCTGCGTCCAGTTGACCGAGTGTCTGAAGCAGATCCGTGGCTGGTCGCAGAACAATCCCGGACATGTCCCGCTGCTCATCATGCTGGAGTTCAAGGCCAGCGAAGACCGCTTCGAGCGCCTCGGCGGCGTCGAAAGCCCCCCGTGGGAGGAGTCGGCCTTCCAGATGCTTGAGCAGGAGATCCGCTCGGTCTTCGACACCAACCAGCTGATCACGCCGGACGACGTCAGGCGGCCCGGCTTGACACTCGAGCAGTCCGTTCTGCAGCACGGTTGGCCCACAGTGGCCAAGTCGGCCGGCAAGGTGATGTTCGCGATGGACAACACCAACCAGGTTCGCACCTCCTACCTGGCCGGCCACCCGAACCTCGAGGGCCGCGTGCTGTTCACCGACTCCGCACCCGGCACCCCCTCGGCAGCGTTCATGAAGCGCAACGACCCCAACGGCACGAACGCCGCGCAGATCGCGGACCTCGTCAAGCGCGGGTACATCGTACGGACCCGCTCCGACGTCCCGATGAGCACCGTGCTCAACCGCGACACCACCATGCGTGAGTCGGCACTGGGCAGCGGCGCCCAGATAGTCTCCACCGACTTCCCGGCAGCCGGCATGTCCGCCCGCTACGACCGAGACTTCTTCGTCTCACTGCCCGGCCCGGACGCCGCCCGCTGCAACCCGGTGTCCGCACCGAAAAACTGCCGCGACAACAAGCTCGATCACTGAGCTCATACCTGGCGACAGCCACGAGTAGGGACCGGGCAGGGCCGGCTCGGCGTTCCCGAGGCGGTAGGTGCCGGCGACGGCAAGGAACCGGCCTACGGAGTAGGCGGCGACGGACGGAGAAGCCGATCCCGCTGCTTGAACGCGGCACTTCGCCCCGCGGGACAGCCTCGGTAGGCGGACCCAACCGGCTGAATCCGAGTCGCCGCCCGCGGCGACTGTTCGTAACGTGAACGCGTCTCGCCGGACAGGACGCGAGATCACCAAGGAGCGGGCCCGTGCCACTTCGCACGTACACGGGTCCGCTTCACACACACCCGGAAGCCGCCTGGTGCCAATGTCCCCCGGACCGCCGAAGCGCCCCCGAGCCAGCCGGCACAGCCCCGGCATTCGGACCCGGACGATCTGACCTTCACCACCCACCTGATCAACCCTCACGGCGACCCGGCACCTGGGCTTCAACGACGAAGACGGCCGCTTCTACCGGTTGGCAGCACCGTCGGCCCGCGCGCTGCACGTCGGAACCTGCCGGACATGCCGGTGCCTGCCGGTGCCTGCCGGTGGCTCATCCGGCCGCCCAATGACGGGTGTCCAGCGAGTGCCGTCGGAGCTCGGAACGACCCGATCCACCAATCGGCTCGGTCGGACGGTCAGGCGGTCAGCGCCGCAAGCTCCGCGTTGGCGCGCTCGGTGACCAGGGCGAGGACGCGGCCGGCGGCGGTCAGGTCCTCGGCGGGTATCCCGCCCCAGATGCGGGCGGTGATGGGGGCGGTCTCCGCGCCGACGGCGGCGATCAGCTCGCGCCCTGACTCTGCGAGGCGAAGGTGCGCGCCGTCCGCGACGAGCAGCTGCTTGGCCAGCAGCTCGTCGAGAGTGGCGCGGATGTCGGCCGGATCGGCCTTGAGGGAGCCCCGGACCTGGGTGACGAGATCCTCCGGCGTCTGCGGGACGTCGGCGGTGATGGCGGCGCGCAGGGCGATCTGCTGCTGGAACGTGATTCCGTGCCGGGCCAGGACGTGCTCCAGGACGCCGCGGGCGGCGTAGTGGGCCAGGCCGAGGGCGCGGGCGTCGGCGGCGGGTGCGGTGGTGAGGGATGCAGTGGTGGTCATGGTGTTGTCCCCTGAGTGCTCTCGTCGGTCAGTACGGATGGAGCGAGAGGTGTGTCGAGCAGGGTCGTCAACTCGTCGGTGAACGCGCGCGTCCGCGGGGCGTCGAGGCCGCCGAGCGGCTCCAGCAACTGCTGAAGCAGTTCCTGGACCACCGTGATGGCCTGCCGTGTGACGGCCTGGCCCTGCTCGGTGAGGGCGAGCTGTACGGCGCGCGGGTCGCGGGGATCGCGGGTGCGCTCGATCAGGCCGGCCGACTCCAGGGCGCGCGCCAGCTTCGAGACGTACAGCGCCTCCAGGCCGGTGTGGTCGGCGAGTCGGCGCTGGCTGGGCCGCTCGCCGGCGCGCTGCATGCCGTGCAGCGACGCGACCAGTGAGTACTGCGCGTGGGTGAGGCCCAGCGGAGCCATCGCGCGATCGACCGCGACGCGCCACTTGTTGGCGAGCCGCCATACCAGGAAGCCGGGCGTGGGGCCCGGTGAACCCTTGCTCATGCCAAATAGAGTACATGGCTACTATGTCCATGGCTACTGTTGTCTGGCGGGCCGATGTGACGGCGCACCCCGAACAGGTCGGCAGGGCACCACGGTCGAGCGGTGCATCAACCGCCTCAGACAGTGGCGCGGCAACGCCACCCGCTATGAGAAGACCGCGTCCGGCTACCTGGTGGCTCCACCCTGCAACGTCAGCCGCTCGGCTTCGGACAACTCCAACGACTCCAGCCTGCTGTCCCCCACGCCACAAGCAGACCGCAGACCACCAGACCTGTCAGCAACAGCCCCGTATCCGGAACCGAACACCAATCACGTGGTGAGGCAAGGCATCAAGACGGGCTCACGAGGTGGACCGACCCGGCCTCACCACGTCAGGTTCAGCGAACCTCCGACCGGCAGCGCGTGCCAGCGGTCGGCGTAGTCGTCGAACCGCGACACGATCCGGTCCACCACCGGCGGCATCTCACCCGCCGCCCCATACGCCGGCAACTCCCGCAAGTGGCCGTGCCGCACCTCCCACACGGGTACAGCGATGCCCGCCAGCTCCTCCGACCTGACCATGTCGGCCTTTGCCTCGGGGGACGACTTCACTCGCTTCGACTTGCGGCGCCGAGCGACCTTGGCACGTTCGGCAGGGTCGGCGGGCCAGAACAGACCGTTGTCACCAGCGGCCAGCCGCCCGTAGACCCCGAACTTGATGCCCGCCTCCGCCTCGACAAGGAAGTGCACCAGGTCGTGCGGGAGATACGGATGCCCGCCGGGCGCTGGCCAAACCCACCCGGCGACGGCCGCGCGTGGCAGCGGTGCAGCGTGTACGGCCCGGGCTGGTGACCCCGAGAACGCGCTGGAACGTGCGCCGCAGCGTCTCGACCGAACCGAACCCGCTCCCGCGAGCCACGGAGTCCAGCGGATCGCTGCCGCTCTCCAGCAGCGCCTGTGCGGCCTAGCCGGATCCGCTCCACGAACCGCGCCGCGGACATGCGCGTCTCCGCCCGGAACAGACGGGTCGGACGGCGCTCGCTCACCCCGGCCCTGGCGGCCAGGGCGGCCAGAGTGTGGTCCCCGCGCGGGTCGGCGGTCGTTGTCGAGGACCTGCCGCAGCACCGAATCCGTGCCGTACTTCGCGCCCTGCCGGACCGAGAACTGCGACTGCCCGCCCGGGCGGGCCATGAAGACCACGAGATACTTGGCGGCGGCCCGCGCCACATCCGCGCCCAGGTCCGCCTCCACCAGAGACAAGGCGAGATCGATCCCGGCGGTGATGCCCGCCGAGGTGATGAAGCGCCCGTCACAGACGAAGATCGCGTCGCTCGACGGGGCACCCAAGGGGCACGGCCGTAGATCAACTAGGGCCGGAGAGAACCTTGATCGCAAAGGGCCGGTAGTCATCGTTGCTCTCCTCGGCTACGTATCCGAGCGCCTCCAGCATGCACAGGATCGCCGGCGCCATCCGCTCATGAACGTGGCCCGCGGCCTTGATCACTGGGTCGCTCATCCGCCCGTCCTGCAGGGCCTCGGCCACCGCTCACCGGAGGGCGGGGTGCACCTGCCAGTGGAGCCAGATCCCACCTGCGGCATCGTCGAATTCGTCCAGTTCGGTTTCCAGCCCGCCGGGCGATGTCTCCCAATCCGGCTCCTCAGGGTCACGTATGACGAGCCCGGATCGGGCCAGATCCGACCTTACTGCCGCCGCGAGTTCCCGAAGGCGGTTGACCTCGCTTGGGACGAGAGGCCGCAGCCCCCATTCGTTCTCTTCGTTCACGGCGTGCACGGCGTGCACGGCACAGCGGAGGTCGGCGGAGTCTTAATGACCGAGTCAAGGGCGGCTGCGGGAGGCATCGGCGCTGTCATAGGTCTCCGCAGGTTGCCTCGAGGCCTTCCATGACCTGGTTTTGGAACTCGCGCTCGGCCTGGCGGCAGGGAGCGTCGCAGAACGCGTGTTGAGCTTCGCGAAGATCGCAGCCCAGGACGCGCATGGCATCGACGCCGTGGCAGCTGTGGTCCTTCAGCCACTGCTGCAGCGCATCGGTGTCTCCCGATGCTTCCCAGACCGGCCGGGTTGCCTCGGCCATGGTGGCGATACGGGCTGATCGTTCTGGACCGATGCTTCGACTTGGCGACGACCTCGCCCTTGTCGTAGGTCTGCGACTCGACCTCGAAGCCCGTGCACTCCTTGTGCCCGGCGTACGTGGTGCCCGGATGCCGTGCACGTGCCTCCGGCGAGCCTGGCGCAGGGCGCGGCATTGCGATCATGCGTCACTGGTTTGACAGGTGATGACAATGGGTGCCACATTCGTCATCTCCCACCTGGGCGAGCGAGAAGGGCATCGGCATGATCACGGTGGAGGGGCTGCGCGCCGACGAGGAACCCGATCCCGCTCGCGGCATACGCCGTCACGGGAGCCGCAACCCGATCCGCGGGGTGGTCGAGGGCGTGGTCGTCCGCCCACCGACGCTCGGCAAGGTCATGGAGAAAGCGACGCCCCGCAAACTCCAGTGAGTGTTACTGCGCTCGATTTCCCCTGAAAAACCTGGCCTGGCGGAAATCGTGGGAATGCGGACCGCCGTCGGTTCCGACGACGCTACGCACTGTGGTCTTTCCGTTTGGTCCTGTCTGGAGGTTGTGTTGCTCACGCTGATACTCATCGGATTGGTCGGCGGTTTTGTCACCGCCATTTCTCCGTGTGTCCTGCCCGTCCTGCCCCTGGTCCTCCTTTCGGGCGGCGTTCCGGCCGCCCAGCCGGGAGCGGAACCGGCGCGCAAGGGGCGGCCCTATGCCGTGATGGCCGGACTCGTCATCAGCTTCACTCTGATCACCCTCTTCGGCACTCTGGTACTCAGCGCTCTGCCAGTGCCCAAGGACATCATCCGGTGGGCCGGCCTTGTCGTGCTTCTCCTGCTCGGCATCGCCATGATGTTCCCAGCGGTGCAGGATCTGCTGGAGCGACCGTTCGCGCGCATCGGGCAGCGGCAGGTCGGCGGCAGGCACAGCGGGTTCTTCCTGGGACTCGCACTCGGCACGGTGTACGTGCCGTGCGCCGGCCCCGTGCTCGCCGCAATCACCGTCGCCGGTGCCACTCACAAGATCGGGGTACAGACGGTGGTGCTCGCTGTCGCCTTCGCGATCGGCACGGCGGTTCCGCTGCTGTTCTTCGCTCTGGCCGGCCGGCGCGTCAGCGAACGGGTGCGCGCGTTCCGTAAGCGGCAGCGGAGTGTCAGGTTCGTCGCCGGCCTGACCTTCGTCGTCCTGGCCTTCGGCCTCACCTTCAACGTCACCGACACCCTGCAGCGGGCCGTCCCCGACTACACCGCCCGCATCAACCAGGCAATCGCAGACTCCGGGGTTGCCGAGACGCTCGGCTCGGTGCAGGGCTCCGCGCTGCAGCGGTGCGCGTCACAGCGGTCGTCCGCACTGCTCGACTGCGGCAAGGCTCCCGAGATCGCCGGAACCCAACAGTGGTTGAACACACCAGAGGGCGCTCCGGTGACCAAGAGTTCCCTGGCCGGCAAGGTGGTCCTGGTCGACTTCTGGGCCTACTCCTGCATCAATTGCCACCGCGCCATTCCCCACATCAACGCCTGGTACGAGAAGTACAAGTCCCACGGCCTGGAAGTGATCGGCGTACACACCCCCGAGTACGCCTTCGAGCACGTACCCGGGAACGTCAAGGCCGGCGCCGAACGGCTCGACGTCCGCTACCCGGTCGCACTGGACAACGACTACACGACCTGGAAAAACTTCGACAACACGGCCTGGCCCGCCCAGTACCTCATCGACTCCAAGGGCCAGGTACGGAACGTCGTCCTCGGCGAGGGCGACTACGCCGCCAGGGAATCGCTGATCCGCAAACTGCTGACCGCCGCGAGTCCCGGAACGACCCTGCCGGCCCCCACCCACGTGCCGGACAAGACCCCGACCAACTGGAACCAGACCCCGGAGATCTACCTGGGCGCCGAGCGCGCCGACGCCGCCAACGGGCCCCTGGCCGAAGGCACCGGTGACTTCGGCTATCCGTCGGCGCTCGAGCCCGGCGAGTTCGCCCTGCACGGCACGTGGAACGTCGGAGCGGAGGCGCTGACCAGCAAGCGGAACGCCGGCATCAAACTGAACTTCTCCGCCTCCGACGTCTACCTGAACGTCGGCGGGACCGGCACCGCCACCGCGACCCTGGACGGGAAGACCAGCACCCACACCGTGTCCGGCGCGCCCAACATCTACCGCGTGGTGAGCGGCGGTGCGCCTCGGCAGGGCGTGCTGACCCTGACACTCTCCCCGGGCCTCAGCGCCTACTCCGTCACGTTCGGCTGAGGCAGGGGGCCGGCCCCACAACGCCTCGACCGCCATCAGCCTGCCGACCGCTCAGCGGTGGTCGTCAGGCTGCGCAGATCTTCGCCGCGCTCGGCATGGAGCCCGTCGGTTTCTACGATCTGAGGGACGCGACGACGAGCGCCGTACC
>NZ_JBEOXF010000076.1:0-34735 GCF_040296405.1 Streptomyces sp. NPDC002133
GACCGGGATGACCTCCGAGACGATTCCGAAGAACGGCAGGGCGATGATGTACACCTCTGGGTGCCCGAAGAACCAGAAGACGGCGCTGAGCATCCTGGCCGCGCTGCTGCTCGGGTTCGTCGTCGACGCCGGTCTCGTCGGCCAGCTGCGCCACGCGCGCGACCAGCAGGTCGACTACGCGGACTTCCGCAACGCCCTGGCCAACGGGACGGCCCCGGTCGGCCGTTCCGAGGGCGGCGGCACGGCGGCCGCGCCCGGGGATCCGGTGGCGCTGCTGGAGATACCCGCGCTCGGCCTGCGCGAAGTCGTCGGCGAGGGCACCACGGCGGAGGACCTGGGACGGGGGCCCGGCCACCGCCGGGACACGCCCCTGCCCGGCCAGGCCGGAGTCAGCGTCGTCATGGGCCGGCAGGCCGCCTACGGTGGGCCGTTCGGCCGGCTCGGCGAACTCAGCACGGGGGACAGATTCACCGTGACCACGGGCCAGGGCAAGCACACGTACCGGGTCATCGGCCCGCGCCGGGCCGGTGACCCGCAGCCGCCCGCGCCCGCCGAGGGCGGCGGCCGGCTCACCCTCATCACGGCCGACGGCACCCCGTTCATGCCCCGCGGCATCCTGCGGCTCGACGCCGACCTGGTCTCCGACGTCCAGCCCACACCGGCGCCGGCTCTCCCGCCGGGCGCCCTGCCGGAGGACGAGACGGCGATGGCCACACAGCAGGCGGCCTGGCTGCCGCTGGTGCTGTGGGGGCAGTGCCTCGTGCTTGCGGCCGCGGGCCTGGCCTGGGCACACGCCCGCTGGGGGCGGCCGCACACCTGGGTGGTCGGGGTACCCCTGCTCGGCGCACTCGGCCTCGCCGTCGCCGACCAGGCGGTCCTGCTCCTCCCCAACCTGCTGTGACCGTGACCGAGTTCTGCCGGACTTTCATGAGTGAGGACATGCCGTGACCCAACAGAGCACGCGGACCGAGACCACCCTCCCGCTGCCGACGCACCCCGACGGGGCCCGGAGCACCGGTGGCACCGGGGCCACCCTCGACGCCCGGCGGATCTCGGCCTGGTTCGGCGACCACAAAGTCCTCGACCGCGTGTCGCTGACCATGCCGGCGAGCTTGGTCACGGCGCTCATCGGCCCGTCCGGCTGCGGCAAGTCGACCTTCCTGCGCATCCTCAACCGCATGCACGAGCTCGTCCCGTCCGCCTCGCTGGCGGGCGAGGTGATGATCGACGGGCAGGACATCTACGAGGCGGGGCAGCGGCTGACGGAAGCCCGGCGCCAGGTCGGCATGGTCTTCCAGAAGCCCAACCCGTTCCCGGCGATGTCCATCTACGACAACGTCACCGCGGGCCTGAAGCTCACCGGCATCCGCATGGGCGGCGCGGCCAAGGACGACCTCGTCGAGGAGTGCCTGACCAAGGCGGGTCTGTGGAAGGAGGTCCGCACCCGCCTGCGCCAGCCCGGCGGGGCGCTCTCCGGAGGCCAGCAGCAGCGCCTGTGCATCGCCCGGTCCCTGGCGGTGCGGCCCAAGGTGCTGCTGATGGACGAGCCGTGCTCGGCGCTGGACCCCACGTCCACGCGCCGTATCGAGGAGACGATCCGGGAACTGGCGCACGAGGTGACGATCGTGATCGTCACGCACAACATGCAGCAGGCGGCGCGGGTCTCCGACCAGTGCGCGTTCTTCCTCGCGGAGCAGGGCACCCCGGGGGCGATCGTCGAACACGGCCCCACGTCGGCCATGTTCGGCACCCCCTCGGACCCGCGCACGGCCGACTACGTCGAGGGCCGCTTCGGGTAGGGGCGCCACCTGCGGCGGGCCTCTTCCCCGAGCCCGGCCCCGGGGCCCCGGACCGTCCGGTGGGCCCGCCGCAGGCGCCCTCGCGCGCGCACCCAGTGCGGTAAGGGGCCCTTGCTCATGCGTCCCTATACTTCCCCCATGCCGCCCATAGCTCACCGCCCCCGCCCCGCGGTCGTCGTCGCATGACCACCACCGACACCCCCACCCCCGAGCGCCGCAGCCGCATCCTCGCCGATCTCACCCCGCTGCGGACCTCCGTGCACTACCGGCGGCTGTGGTTCGGGAACACCGTTTCATGGATCGGGCAGGGCATGACCGCCCTGGCGATCTCCCTCCAGGTGTACGACATCACCCGGTCCAGCTTCTCCGTCGGCCTCGTCGGGCTCTTCTCCCTCGTCCCCCTGATCGTCTTCGGGCTGTACGGCGGCGCCGTCGCCGACACCGTCGACCGGCGCAAGCTCGGGTTGTACAGTGCGATCGGGTCCGCGGTGCTGTCGGCCGGGCTCGCGTGCGCCGCGTTCGCGGGGTTCCACCACGTCTGGCTCCTGTACGGCGTCGTCGCGCTCCAAGCCGTGTGCGCCGCGCTCAACTCGCCTGCGCGATCCTCGATGATCCCGCGGCTGCTGCCACCCGAGCAGTTGCCCGCGGCCAACGCGCTCAACTCCATGACGACGACCTCGGGGATGCTGATCGGGCCGATGCTCGGAGGGCTGATCGTCGGATACGGGGGCTATCAGATCGCGTACCTGGTCGACGCCGTCGCCTTCGGCGCCTCCCTCTACGCCATGTGGCGGCTGCCCGCCATGCTGCCCGACCGCGACCGCACGGCGGCGAAGCGGGCGTCGGTCCTCGACGGGCTGCGCTTCCTCGCCACCCGCCCGAACATCCGCATGACGTTCTTCTCCGACTTCTGCGCGATGATCCTTGCGCACCCCCGGGCACTGTTCCCCGCCATCGCCGTGCTCTGGTACGGCGGTGACGCCCGCACCACCGGGCTCCTCGTCGCCGCACCCGCCGTCGGGGCCCTCATGGGCGGGGTGTTCTCCGGCTGGCTGGGGCGGATCCGGCGGCACGGGGCGGCCATCCTGCTCGCCGTCGCAGCCTGGGGTACGGCGATCGCCGTGTTCGGGCTGACCAGGAACCTCTGGCTCGGGCTGTTCTTCCTCGCCCTCGCGGGCTGTGCGGACACCGTGTCCATGGTGTTCCGGAACACCATGCTCCAGGCGGCGGCGCCCGACGAGATGCGCGGGCGCCTTCAGGGCGTGTTCATCGTCGTCGTCGCGGGCGGGCCGCGCCTCGGGGACTTCCTCGCCGGGTCCGTCGCGGGCCTCACGTCCCCCGCGGTCGCCGTCACGGGCGGCGGGCTCGCATGCGTGCTGGCGATCGGTCTGCTCACCCTGCGCGCACCCGGTTTCGTACGGTACGACGCCCGCACGCCGACGCCGTAGGAGCAGACGCGGCAGCACACGCCGGGAAGCCGAGGGCGACTGGCAGGTATCCGCCGTGGCACGAAACCGCCAACATCAGGCCGCCCCAAGCGACTTCGGTTCACCCCACACTCTTCGCAACGCCCGGAGCCACCCCTTTCACCGGGTGTACGAGGAGAGACACTCATGACCAGAGCGCCCGCGAGAAGGAGGGCCCGGCTGCTGGCGGCCGGGCTCTCGCTCGTACTGCTCCCGGCCGGACAGGCCCTCGCCGCCCAGACCCCCGAGAGCCCCAAGGGCGGTGTCACGCCCGCGGATGCGGCTCCCCGCCACACCGTCACCCTCATCACCGGTGACAAGGTCACCGTCACCGATCTGGGCGGCGGCCGCAAAGCCGTGGCCGTCGAGCGTCCCAAGGACGCCGCCGGCGCCGTGCGCAGCGAGATATCGGACGGCCGGGTCACCGTCGTACCCGACGAGGCCCGGCCCTACCTCGACGCCGGGGTCCTGGACAAGCGGCTGTTCGACGTCACCGGGCTCATCGAGCAGGGCCTCGCCGAAGGCGGACCGGTCCCGCTGATCGTCACGTACGCCAAGGGCAGCCGCGCCGCGACCCCGCGCGGCGGGGACACCGTACGGTCCCTCCCCAGCATCGGCGGCGTGGCGATGAAGGCCGAGCCGGGGATCCTCTGGGACACGGTGGCCACCACCCGCCGTGCCTTCTCCGGCGGCATCGAGAAGATCTGGCTCGACGGCCGCGTCGAGGCCGACATGGTCGAGTCCAACGCCCAGATCGGCACCCCCGACGCCTGGGAGGCCGGACTCACCGGCAAGGGGGTCAAGGTCGCCGTCCTCGACACGGGAGTCGACGCGGGCCACCCCGATCTCGCCGGACGCGTCGGCGAGTCGAAGAGCTTCATCGAGGGCCAGGAAGTCGCGGACCGCCACGGCCACGGCACCCATGTCGCCTCCACGGTCGGCGGCAGCGGCGCGGGCTCCGACGGCAAGGAGAAGGGCGTCGCGCCCGGTGCCGACCTCGCCGTGGGCAAGGTCCTCGACAACGAGGGCAACGGCAGCGAGTCGCAGATCATCGCCGGCATGGAGTGGGCCGCCAAGGACATCGACGCCAAGGTCGTGTCGATGAGCCTCGGTTCGCGGGAGCTGAGCGACGGCACCGACCCGATGGCCGAGGCCGTCAACACCCTCAGCGCCCAGACCGGCGCCCTCTTCGTCATCGCCGCGGGCAACGCCGGCGCCCCCGGCAGCCTCGGCTCGCCCGGCACCGCCGACTCCGCGCTGACTATCGGCGCCGTCGACTCGGCCGACGAGGCCGCCTACTTCACCAGCCAGGGCCCGCGCTACGGCGACCACGCCCTCAAGCCCGACCTTTCCGCGCCGGGCGTGGACATCCTCGCCGCGCGTTCCCAGCTCTCCTCCGGCAGCGGCCTGTACACCTCGATGAGCGGTACGTCGATGGCCACCCCGCACGTCGCCGGTGTTGCCGCGCTGCTGGCCGAGGAGCACCCCGACTGGACCGGAGCGCAGCTCAAGGACGCGCTGATGTCGTCGTCGAAGCCGCTCGACGCGAGCCCGTACGTGCTCGGCGCCGGCCGCGTCGACGTACCGGCCGCGACCCGCGCCCGCATCACCGCGACCGGCAGCGCCGACCTCGGCTTCTACAGCTGGCCGTACGAGGCCGAAAGGCCGGTCACCAGGACCGTGACGTACACCAACCACACCGACGCGCCCGTCACGCTGACGCTCGCCGTCGAGGGCGCCCCGACGGGTGTCGCCACGCTCGCCGACTCCACGCTCACCGTGCCCGCGCACGGCACCGCGCAGACGACGGTGACCGGTGACGGCGCCAAGGCCGATGTCGGCACCAACGGCGGCCGGATCACCGCCGCCGCCGACGGCACGGTCGTCGCCCGCACCGCCCTCGGCCTGGTCAAGGAGGAGGAGCGGTACACCCTCACGGTTCACGTGAAGGACCGCGACGGCGCACCGACGGCCGCCTACCTGGGCGTGCAGAAGCTCGCCGAGGGCGAGGACCCGTTCCCCGAGAGGGCCGGCGAGTCCGGCACGCTGGAGCTGCGCCTGAGGCCGGGCACGTACACGGTCGACACCTTCCTCGACGTACGCGGCAGCAAGGGCAAGGACTCCCTCGGCCTCGGCTTCCTCACCGAGCCGGAGATCACCCTCGACCGGGACCGCGAGATCACCCTCGACGGCCGGAAGCTGCGCGAGCTCCGCGCCGACGTGGACAGGCGCAGCGAGACCCGCCAGTTGCTGATGGAGTTCGACCGGAAGGCGAACGGATCCCACTACGGCGGGGCCGTGCAGGTGCCGCCCAAGTACGACTCGGTCTTTGCGGCACCCACCCGCAGGCCGGCCACCGGCACCTTCGAGTACCGGACCGTCTGGCGCCTCGGCAAGCCGATGCTGGAGGCCGAGGCCGGCGGCAAGCGGATCAGCGACACCAGGGTGCAGGCCGGCACGACCCCCCTCGACGGCGAGCTGCGCCTCGGCATCGTGGACGCGGGCACCGGCGACGCCGCCGCCTACGAGGGCAAGGACGTGCGGGGCAAGGCCGTCGTCGTCCGCCACACCGGCGCGGTCACCCCGGCACAACTCGCCCAGAACGCGCAGGACGCGGGCGCCAAGGCGCTGTTCGTCACCGATGACGCGCCCGGCCGGCTGATGGCCTGGTTCGGCACGGCCGAGTACGAGGACCGTCCGCTGCACGTCGTGACCGTCAACTCCGCCGACGGGGCACGGCTGATCGCCGCGGCCGCCCGGCACGAGCGGGTGGAGCTGACCGGTACCCGGTACACGCCGTACGTGTACGACCTCTCCGAGGGCCACCGGGGCGCGGTGCCGGACCGGGACCTCACCTACCGGCCCGGCGAGCGTGATCTGGCCGTACTGAACACCAGGTTCCACGCCACGAAGGCCGCGGACGGCAGCGACTTCCGCTACTCGATCACCGACACCTTCCCGATCGGCTTCGGCTTCCAGGAGAAGGTCGCGTTCCCGGTGGAGCGCACGGACTACGTCAGCACCGGCCCCGGACAGCGCTGGCACGAGTCCGTCACCAACGGCCCGGGCGCCGTCGAGCAGCGCAGCGGCACACCCGTCTACAAGGGCGGCACCCGCTCGACGCTCAACTGGTTCAAGCCGGTCTGGCATCCGTGGCTCGGCACCGGACTCGGCTGGGGTCAGGAGCGCGCCGGCAACAACCTGCAGTTCAACACGCCCGGCTGGGGCGACTCGGGCCCGGACCACACCGGCTTCGGCGACGTGTGGAGCGACGACTCGATGACCCAGTTCACCGAGGTGTACGTGGACGGCGTGCGGGTCGACCGCAAGATGAGCTCGGGCGCGTACGCCCGGAACGTCAAGCCGACCGAGCAGGAGTTCAGGGTCGTCACGGACACGACGATGGATCCGGAGCGGTGGGTGCTTTCCACCCGCGGCCACTCCGAGTGGACCTTCCGGTCCAAGGAGACCCCGGACGACCGGTGGACCTTCCTGCCGCTGCTGAACCTCGGCTTCGACGTCGACACCGACCTCAACGGCAATGTGCGGGCGGGGAAGAAGCTCGACGTCGGGATCTTCTCCGAGTACGTGAAGGGCGCCGTCGGCACCGGCACGATCACCGGCGCCGCGCTGGAGGTGTCGTACGACGACGGGAGGACGTGGTCGAAGGTCCGGCTCGACGGCGTACGCGGCAAGTCCGCCGCGTGGGAGGCCTCGCTGTGGGTGCCGAAGAGCGCCGACCACCTCTCCCTTCGTGCCTCGGCGACCGACGACCGGGGCGGCTCGGTGAAGCAGGAGATCATCCGGGCGGTCGGCGTGAAGTGACACGCTGACCGATCCCCGGAGCAGAGGCCCGGTACGGCGAAGCGGCGCCGTACCGGGCCGTTCGGCGTTGTACGGGGGTTCGGCGCTGGGCCGGGCCGTTCAGCAGGTGGGTGCGTCGCCCGCCGGGGGGCCTGTGCGACGCCGGGTGTCGAGCGACCACGTATGGGTGCAGCCCGGGCACTGGAGGTGGACGACCGCCCCCTTGTTGGAGATCAGGTACCGCCAGTGCTCCCGGCAGTTGCGCCCGTCGGTGCAGGCGGCGCAGTCCTTCGCGTCGTCGCAGTGGGGGCAGGGCACCCAGGCGCGGCGGGCGATGTCCGCCTGCGGATCAATGGGCAGCCGCACGGCCGGGCTCCCCTCCGGGCAGGACACCGGCGGCCACGAGCATGTCGTACGTGCGCTGCTGCTCGGCGTCGAGGCCGGAGTACAGGAGTGCGTAGGCCTCGTCCTCACCCTGCAGCGCGGCGATCGGGTCCCAGTCGGGACCGAGCGCGGCCACGACCTCGGCGCGTCGCCTGGCCTCCTCGAAGGTCAGGTCGATCGTGAAGGGTATGTGGCCGGGGGCGCTGTCCTGGTCCATGGCGAGACTTCCCGTGGTGCGGTAGGGCTCTGCCACGTGTATCAGAGGGCCGGGACGAGAGTGAAGCGTCATGGTTCGGCTGTGACGCACTTCATGAGAGCTTTGTCTCTTTACTCCTGACTTGTCACGATTCCGCGTACGACGCCGAGCTCCACCAGGTCCTGCGGCCGCAGCCGCAGCTGGTCCGCGGTCGCGGGAGCGTCGGACGGGGCGCGCTTGAGGATGGCCGCGGCGAGCTCCGGGGCGATGACGGAGAAGTAGCTGTCAGGCGTGGCCCAGGTGCGGCCCGGAGCGGCCAGTGCCAGGGCGCCGCCCGACCCGCCCTCGCCGATCACCAGCGTCGTCACCGGGACCCGCGCCTCGGCTATCGCCGCGAACACCTCGGCGATGGCCGCGCCCGCGCCGTCCCGCTCCGCCTCGGCGTCATTGGCGGCGCCGGGCGTGTCCACGAGCGTCAGCACGGGAATGCCCAGCCGGTCCGCGAGCCGGATCAGCCGGGCGGCCGCGCGGTACCCGGCGGGCCGTGTCGCGGTCCCCGTCTGCGCGGCGTACGCGACCGACCGTCCGCCCTGCAGCCCGAAGCCGCACAGCATCCCGGCGCCCGTGCCGCCACGGCAGTCGCCCCGGACCGCGAGGCGCTCGTCGAAGTACGCGTCGAGATACGCCCCGGCCCGCGGGCGCCGGGCCGACCGTGCCTGCTGGACCGCTGCCCAGCCGGTGGGCGCGACCGTCGTGTCGCCGAGCGCGGCGGGCGGGGGGACGGGCGGGCCACCGCGGTGGACTTCCTCCGCGCCGGCCGCGACGGCACCGGAGGGCCCGTGCGAGGTCGGCGCTCCGACGCCCACGGGCGGGCGTGCACCGGCCTGCGGCTCCGCCGCTGTCTTCGAGCCCGCCGCGTCTCCCGTGGGGGACGCCCGGTCCGGAGGGGGCGTCCCGCGTCCGGCTTCGCCGCTGCCGGCAGCCGTCGTGGCAGCCGGGCCGCCCGCCGTCGTGGCAGCCCGGCCGCCCGCGGTCGCGGCGGGGGAGCCCGGCCCGGAAGGCTGTCCGGCGACTGGTTCCGGTGGCCGCGACCCGCCGGTCAGCAGGATCAGCCACAGCGCCAGCGTCGGGCGCAGCTCCTCCGGGCGGACGATCGCGTCGATCTGCCCGGCGGCCAGCTGGCCCTCCGCCGTGTACGCGGACGGGTCGGCGTCCGGCGGGCGCACCCGGGAGCCCGCGAAGCCGATCTGGGCCCCGGGCAGGGCGAGGATCACGTCCGCGCCCGCGCCGAGCGTGGCCCAGCCGCCACCCGTCGTGGGGTCACGGACGACCGCGATCTGCGGGAGCCCGGCCGCGCGGAGGAGGGCCGGGGCGCGGGCCACGCGCTGCAGCTGGGTGAGGGCGACCATGCCCTCCTGCATCCGGCTGCCACCGGTCGCGATCAGCGACACCAGCGGGAGTCGCGCTGTGCGCGCGTGCGCGTACGCCGCCTCCAGCCGGTCCCCGGTCCGCTCACCCAGCGACCCGCCCATGTAGGGGAACTCGAAGGAGACGACCACGGCACGCCGCCCGCCGAACTCCGCGGTGCCCCAGACGACCGACTCCTCCTCGCCGGTCCGGGCCACCGCCCTGGCCCGCGAGGCGCCGTAACCGGCCCAGCCGATGGGACCGTCGTCGGATGCGGATGCGGATGCGGATGCGGATGCGGGCGCGGCCCCGGTTCCGGGTCGCGCCTCCTCGAACCTGTCCGCGACCAGCGCGATCGCCTCACGCGCGGTCAGCCCGTCAGACATCGGCCCGGCCGTCGGTCAGTGCCCGCTTCATTATTTTGCCCATGTCGTTGCGGGGCAGTGCGTCGAGGAAGCGGACCGTGCGCGGCCGCTTGTGCGGGGCCAGTTGCCCGGCCACATGCTCCGCCAGCTCCCGTGCGGCCGGCGGGCTCGCCGGATCCGCCGGCACCACCCACGCCACCACCCGCTCGCCCAGATCCGGGTCCGGCTCACCGGTCACCGCCGCCTCCCGCACCCCGGGATGCTCCAGCAGCACGTTCTCGATCTCTCCGGCGCCGATCTTGTAGCCGCCGCTCTTGATCAGGTCCGTCGCCCTGCGGCCCACGATCCGTACGTGACCGTCCGCGTCCCGGACCGCCATGTCCCCCGTACGGAACCAGTCCCCGTCGAAGGCCGCCGCCGTTGCGTCCGGCCGGTTCAGGTACGCGGTGAACAGGCTCGGACCGCGCACCTGGATCTCGCCGACCGACTCACCGTCGTACGCGGTGATCTCGGAGCCGTCGTCCTCGACGAGCCGCAGCTCGACGCCCGGCAGCGGCAGACCGACGGACCCCGGGCGCGGCTCGCCGTCCACGCGGACACTCGTGTTCATCAGGGTCTCGGTCATCCCGTACCGCTCGACGACCCGGCGCCCCGTCGCCGCGAAGATCCGCTCGTGGTCGTGGACCGGCAGGGCCGCCGAGCCCGACACGAGCAGCCGCGCGCCCGCCAACGCCTTGCGCAACTCCGGGTCGTCCTCCACCGATTCGGCCAGCCGGTGGTACATGGTCGGCACCCCGAAGAGCATCGTCCCGCCCGCCCCGAGCTCCCGCGCCACGCCCTCCGGCGAGAACCTCCCGAGGTGCCGCACCGAACCGCCCCGCCGCAGTGGCCCGAGGATTCCCAGGATCAGCCCGTGCACATGGAACAGCGGCAGGGCCTGCACGAGGACATCGTCACCGGTCCACGCCCACGCGTCCTCCAGCGCGTCCAGCGTCGCCGCGATCGCCCGCCGCGGCAGCACGGCGCCCTTGGGCGGGCCCGTCGTCCCGGACGTGTAGACGATCAGTGCGGGAGCACCCGGGTCCGGCTCGGGAGGCAGCTCGGGCCGCCCGGACGGCGGTGTGACCGGGATGTCCACGCGCTCCAACCCGCCCAGCACCGGTGGAAGTTCGTCCTCCGGCCCCGCCAGCACCAGCGACGGCGCGCTGTCCCCGACGATGTGGGCCAGTTCCCGCTCGCCGGTCTTCGGGTTGAGCGGTACCGCGGGCACCCCCGCGAGCAGCGCGGCGACCACGCCGACCGCCGTCTCCAGCGACGGCGTGGCCCACACGGCGACCCGCCCCGCCTCCGGGAGCCGGCCCGCCAGCGAACCGGCCGCCGCGGCGAGCTCACCGTAGGCCAGCGCACGGTCGCCGAAGCGCAGTGCGGGCCGGCCGGAACCCTCGTCACCCGTGGTCAGGGCCGGGAACAGAGCACTCACTAGTCGTCCTCCTCACGTCACGCGTGCACGGCGCTGGTCGTCCTCGCCCGCAGTTCCCACCATTCTCCCGAATACCCACCGAGGGGGATGCCGTGGCCGTACCACGCGCACGAATGATCATGCTCTTCGCCGTCCTCGTCGCGCTCCTCGTCCCCCCGGCCCAGGCGCACGCCCAGGCCCGCGCCGCGCGCAACCCCGTCGTCCTCGTCCACGGCTACAACGCCGACCCCGGCGTCTGGGGCAGCCTCCGCGACGACCTCAAGGCCGACGGCTGCACCGACGCCGAGCTCTTCTCCTGGGGGTACGACACGCACCGGTCCGTGAACGAGTCCCTCTCCGGCAGCTTCGCCACGAACGTCGAGGAGGTCCGCCGCCGGACCGGCGCCGAGCGCGTCGATGTCGTCGCCCACTCCTTCGGCAGCCTCGTGACCCGCTGGTACGTGAAGTCCGGCGGCAGCACCGGGACCGTCGCCCACTCGGTCTCCCTCGGCGGCCCCAACCACGGCACCTCCGTCGGCTGGGCCTGCGCCCTCTGGGACCAGGCCTGCCGCGACATGACGCCCGGCTCGTACGTCCGGACGAACCTCGCGTCAGGCGACGAGACCCCGGACGCGGTGAAGTACGCGACCTGGTGGTCCACCTGCGACGAGATGATCAACCCGGACAGCAGCGTTCCCCTGGCCGGGGCCACGAACAACGCCGACGGCTGCCTCGACCACAACGCCCTGCTCGGCGACGACGCGGTCTCGCAGGGCGTCCGCGCGTTCCTGCGCACCTAGGTGCGCCGACCGGGGACGTGGAAGCTGCGGTGGCCCTGGCGACGGCAGGTCATGTACGGCAGGTCATGCGAGGACGATCAGCATGGCCAAGGCCAGCGCGAGACTCATGATGACTGTGGCGACGCAGATGCACAGCAGACGCTGCTTGAGCGCGGCGTACCGCGCGGCGTACTCCCGGCGCAACTCCTGGGCGCGGGCGGCCGTCATTTCCAGGGACCGCTTCGTGACAGCCATTCGGTCCTGCGTGTAGAGGTTGACGATCTCGAGTCGCTGGCTGGAGGTGAGCCAGTACATTTGATCGGCGAATTTCTCTGCATCGCGCCGGGCTTCCTGAATTCTGCTCTGGACGAGCAGATACCCCTCAATCCTGTTGATACCGGCTGCGGTCTCCGAGACCGGATCCCCCGAGGGGCCGTTCATTCACGACCGCCCGTCTTGATCGCCGCGCTCCGCGGAGCCGCCGCGGTCCCGCCTGACCAGTTCACCGTCCTCGGCGGGGCGGTCGTACTGCATGGCGGCGAGGCCGGGATGGTGCAGGTCGAACGCCGGGGACTCGGAACGGATCCGCGGCAGGGTGAGGAAGTTGTGCCGCGGCGGCGGGCAGGACGTCGCCCATTCGAGCGAACGGCCGTAGCCCCACGGGTCGTCGACCCCGACCTTCTTGCCGAACTTGGCGGTCTTCCAGACGTTGTAGAGGAACGGCAGGACCGACAGGCCGAGCAGGAACGAACTGATCGTGGAGACGGTGTTCAGCGCGGTGAAGCCGTCGGCGGCCAGATAGTCCGCGTAACGGCGCGGCATACCCTCGGCACCCAGCCAGTGCTGGACGAGGAACGTGCCCTGGAAGCCGAGGAACAGCGTCCAGAAGGTCATCTTGCCGAGCCGCTCGTCCAGCATCTTGCCCGTGAACTTCGGCCACCAGAAATGGAATCCGGCGAACATCGCGAAGACCACGGTGCCGAAGACGACGTAGTGGAAGTGCGCGACGACGAAGTACGAGTCGGAGACGTGGAAGTCCATCGGGGGCGAGGCCAGGATGACACCGGTCAGACCACCGAAGGTGAAAGTAACAAGGAAGCCGATCGTCCAGAGCAGCGGGGTCTCGAAGGACAGCGAGCCCTTCCACATGGTGCCGACCCAGTTGAAGATCTTCACCCCGGTCGGCACCGCGATCAGGAAGGACACGAAGGAGAAGAACGGCAGCAACACCGCGCCGGTGACGAACATGTGGTGGGCCCATACGGTGATGGACAGACCGGCGATCGCGATGATCGCGGCCACCAGGCCGATGTAACCGAAGATGGGCTTGCGGCTGAAGACCGGGATGACCTCCGAGATGATTCCGAAGAACGGCAGGGCGATGATGTACACCTCCGGGTGCCCGAAGAACCAGAAGAGGTGTTGCCACAGCACCGCGCCGCCGTTGGCGGAGTCGAAGACGTGTGCGCCGAACTTGCGGTCGACCTCCAGGGCGAACAGGGCCGCCGCCAGCACGGGGAAGGCGAGCAGGACCAGCACACCGGTCAGCAGCACGGTCCAGGTGAAGACCGGCATACGGAACATCGTCATGCCGGGCGCGCGCATGCAGATGATCGTGGTGATGAAGTTGACCGCACCGAGGATCGTGCCGAAGCCGGAGAAGGCCAGACCCATGATCCACAGATCGCCCCCGACCCCCGGCGAGTGGACCGCGTCCGTCAGCGGGGAGTAGGCGAACCAGCCGAAGTCGGCTGCACCCTGCGGGGTGAGGAAGCCGGACAGCGCGATGAGCGAGCCGAAGAGGTACAGCCAGTAGGCGAACATGTTCAGCCGCGGGAACGCCACGTCGGGCGCGCCGATCTGCAGCGGCATGATCCAGTTCGTGAACCCGGCGAACAGCGGCGTCGCGAACATCAGCAGCATGACCGTGCCGTGCATCGTGAACGCCTGGTTGAACTGCTCGTTCGACATGATCTGTGTACCCGGACGAGCCAGTTCGGCGCGCATGAAAAGCGCCAGGACACCGCCGACCAGGAACATGCCGAACGATGTGACCAGATACAGCGTGCCGATGGTCTTGTGGTCGGTGGTGGTCAGCCACTTCACCACCACATTGCCAGGCGCGTGGCGGCGCAAGGGAACTTCATTCTCATAGGCATCCGCCGGCGGAATGCCGGACTGGGTTCCCACGTCACCGTTCACACGAACTCCCGCAGAAATAGGCTCCCGGACCCCGCCCCAAGGCTTGCAGCCATGCTTCACTCGATACGCATGCATGCCCGCTGGGCAATCTATCCGCACGCCCCGACTCACGCCTCGCCTGGATATCGGCTGTTCGGGTGATACTCCGTCGAGATCGATGAATTCTCCGGGTCCGCCCGCGGTGCGTGAACGATTCGTCAGTTCATCGCCGTAGCCATCTGCTCCGGCGGCGCGGGCGGGAGTCGCCGCCCGTCGGCACCGGCCGGTCGGTGAGCGCGCCCGTCGGGATCCGCCCGAGCGGCCCCACCGGACCGGCTCGGCCACCACCACCACCACCAGCGGCGACTGCTCGAAGGAGCTCATGCCCAGCCGGTCCTTGCAGTCGCCCGAGCGGCGCGGTCGGATTCCACGCCCAGAAGAGGTGAGCAGAGAGGGCCTGCTGCAGCTCACGGCAACCGGCTCACCTGCCTCACGGGAGCGGCAGGGCGACCTTCACCGCATACACGGCCACCAGGCCGTACCCCACGCGAAACGTCCAGGCCCGCGCCCGCGCGCCGATCCGCGACCCCGCCAGCCCGCTCGCGGCGACGAGCAGCTGCTGCCACACGAACGACGCGGCGAACACCCCGGCCACGAACACCACTCCTGCCGTACCGCCGCTGAGGGTGGAGCCCTGGGCGGTGGTGAGCGCCGCGAAGTACAGGGCGGTGGTGGGGTTCACCAGGGTCAACGCGGCGAACCGGGTGAAGGTCCGTACCGGCCCGTCGGCCCCCTCGGCGACCGCCGCCGTCGCAGCGGTCTCGTTGCCTGCCGACCCTGCCGACCCTGCCGACCGTGAAGCCCACAGCCCCCGGACCGCGATCACCATCAGCACGGCCGCCGACACCAGTCGCACCCTCGCCTCGACCCCCGAGAGCACGGACGCGACCAGCGGGCCGATGGCCGTCGCCACCGCCGCGTACGCCATGTCGACCACCGCCACCGCGGCAGCCGCGGCGATGGCGCCGCGGCGCTCGCGCATCCCCTCCTGGATCAGCAGAACCCCCACCGCACCCAGCGGCATCGCCACGCCAAGGCCGGCGGCCGCGCCGGCGACCGCCGTCGTCCATGTCTCGCTCATGGCGCACACCATCGGACCGTGCCCGTGGCCCGCGCGGCCGATTTGGGCCGGGTACTGCGACAATCGCGGCATGGATCGCCTCGACAGCGAAATCCTCGGTGTACTGCAGGAGGATGCGCGGATCTCGTACCGCGATCTGGGTGTACGGGTCGGGCTGAGCGCGAACGCGGCGGCCGACCGGGTGCGGCGGATGCGCCGCGAAGGCGTCATCCGCGGCTTCACGACGCTGGTCGACCCGGCCGCGGCCGGCGCCCGGGAGGGACTCGTCGTCTTCATCGACATCACGCTGCGCCTGGACACGACGAACGAGGAGTTCGAGGACGCGGTGCGCCGCTTCCCCGGTATCACGGAGGTCGTCCATGTCACGGGCGCCCACGACTACCTCGTCCGCGCCCGCGCCGCCGACCCGACGGCCCTCGACACCCTCCTGCGCCGCCTCAAACGCGAAGCGGGCGTCGCCCAGTCCAGCACGCGCATCGCCTTGCGCACGGCGAGGTAGCCGTTCGGGGCTCCCGACCACCGGGCGTCTGCCAACGCGGGGCACCCCGAAGGGCGCTGCGAAGGTGCCGGAGCGCTTCTCGGTGAGGTAGAGGTTGCCGAACACCTCCGTCTGCACCCGGATGGGCACACCGACGAACGAGTGCATCCCGGGGTTCCCGTCCGGCACACCGCACGAGCGCGGATCGGCCGTCAGACCGTCGAGCCGCAGGCGGCCGCGGATCCTGGATCAGCGCGCCGACGAGTCCGCTCCGCCCGCCCGGGAGGTGTCCGATCCGCTCGCGTTCGTCGTCGGTCGGTCCGGTGCTGAACAGTTCGGTGATCCGGCCGCGTTCGGGGTCGACGACACCGGGCGCCCGGTACCGGGCGCCGATCAGCCTGGCCGCCCAGTCTCACGATGTGCTGCAGGATGGTGCGCAGTTCGAGGTCGGTGCCGACGCTCAGCACCGCCTCCAGCAGCACGGGCAGCTTCGCCGAAGCCCTGCCCGCTCCGCCCGACCGGGGGCATCCTCAGGCGGTGAGCGGATCGAGGATCATCGCCTGGATACGGCCCTCCAGCATCTCCCCGAGCCCGAGCACCGCGCACACGTCGGGCCGCTCGGCGATGTTCACCGGCATCCCGGTCGCGTCGCGCAGCATCTGATCGAGTCCGGGCAGCAGCGCGCTGCCGCCGACCATCATGATCCCGAGGTCGGCCAGGTCGGCGACCAGGTCCGGCGGGCACTCGCGCAGGATCTTCCCGATGCCGTCGAGCACGGCGGTGAGCGGGGTGTGGATCGCGTCGCGTACGGCGGCGGTGTCGACCTTCACCGAACGGGCGAGCCCGGTGGCGACGTCGCGGCCGTGGATCTCGGTGACGTCGGGCCCGTCGGGGGTGAGGCCGTTGCCGCTGAGGGCGAGCTGGAGGGGGCGTACGGACTGGCTGGGCAGCATCAGCTCGTGCTGGTGGCGCAGGTGCTGGATGACGGCGTGGTCGACCGCGTCACCGCCGACGGGGATCCGTGCGGCGGTGACGATCGAACCGAGCGAGAGGACGGCGATCTGGGTGGTGGCGGCCCCGCACACCATGATCATGGTGGCGGTCGGCTGCTCCACCGGCAGCCCGCATCCGACGGCCGCCGCGATCAGCGTGTCGACGAGCTCGACGCGCCGCGCGCCGAGCCCCACGAGCGTCTCCACGGTGGCGCGCTGCGCGAGCGGATCGGCGTCGTGCGGGGTGCAGGCGGCGGCGCGCAGCCGGGGCTTGCGGCGCAGCTGGCGGCGGAGCTTCTCGCCGAGCAGATGGCGCAGCATCCGCTGGGCCATGTCGATGTCGACGACGGTGCCACCGCTGACGGGACGTACGACCCGGATGTAGTCGGGCGTCCGGCCGGTCATCTTCTCGGCGAACTCGCCGACGGCGATGAGGGCTCCGTTCCGGGTGTTGACGGCGGCCACGCTCGGCTGGTCGACGACGAGCCCGACGCCCTTGACGAAGACACGGGTCCTCGCGGCGCCCAGGTCGACGGCGACTTGGCATCGGCGCAACTGCTCAAGACTGACGGTCATGCCGTTCCTCCCGAGAGCGGTTCTCTTCGCATGGTGCGATCACCCGCGGCCCGGCGCGCGCTGGGCTGAGCCGGTCGGGGGGTGGGGGAGGGGCTCGTACCTGACGCCACATCAGCAGCGACGGCGACCGGCATCCCGAACACGGGGGTGGTCACCTCGGCCGCTGGAGCAACCCTCGCGTGGCTGTCTCTGCGGGGGGAGCTCTTGGGCCCTGGCCGGAT
The DNA here is from genome assembly GCF_040296405.1 of Streptomyces sp. NPDC002133. NCBI lineage: Bacteria > Bacillati > Actinomycetota > Actinomycetes > Kitasatosporales > Streptomycetaceae > Streptomyces > Streptomyces sp. NPDC002133. The sequence continues at coordinate 17,249 of NZ_JBEOXF010000076.1, forward strand.
GACCCCTGGGTCGTCCCCGTCGCATCGGCTGCTGCAGCAGCCCTCGGGTGGCTGTGTCTTCCCGGGGGCTACCCCCGGACCCGTGGACCCCTGGCCGGATGGCCTCTGCCGCGCCGTCACGTCGGTTGCAGCAACCCCCCGGTGGCTGTGTCTTCCCGGGGGGTTACCCCCGGACCTCCGGCGGGGGCTTCCGCGCCGTCACGTCAGCCGCTGCAGCAACCCCCAGGTGGCTGTGTCTTCCCGGGGGCTGCCCCCGGACCCCCGGCCGGGGGCTTCCGCGCCGTCACGTCAGCCGCTGCAGCAACCCCCAGGTGAACTCCGCGACGCACGGCTTCCCGTCGGGCAGTGTGAAGGCCAGTCGCCAGCGCGTCGGGGCCGTGCCCTCCATCGGGCGTACGGGGGCGAAGGCTTTGGCCACCTCGTCGACCGTGCACGACCAGGGGCGCAGATCGTCCTCCGTGCGCAGCTCGGGACCGGCCACCCCCGGCGCCCGGACCAGCCATTCGTTCCACACGGCCCCGCCCGGCGCCGAAAGCACCTCGAAGCGGAGGTCGGGCCAGAGCGGTACGGGCCACAGGTGCGCGTCGCACTCCAGGTCGCCGATGCGGCGGCGGGTGGTGGACTCGGGTGCGCCGAGCACGGACCGGTAGCGGGTGAGGGAGCCCCGGGCGCGGGGGGAGCGGACCATCGCCTGCCAGCGGCGGTTCGCCTCCCTCATGTCGGCGATCGACACGCCCAGTCGGTGGCGGGCGTCCTCCACGAGGTCCGGCTGGTGGTCGGCCATCCGGCGGAGCAGGACGAGCTGGAAGTCGAGCGGCCCGAAGCTGTTCATGCACCCATCCTGCCCGGCACCACTGAGCCCGTACGCGCAGCCCTACGCCAGTCGCCCCGCCAGGGAATCCGTGATTCCGCACAAGATCTTCACAGGCCCGGCTATCTCTGTTGTCCCGAGCCTGCGTACGCTGCGGGCGCCATGGATTACTGCTACCAGTGCCGCCGCCACCTCAACGGAGCTCTGGCGTGCGCCGGATGCGGTACTCCCGTCGAGGAGCTCCGGCACCAAAACCCCGCTGCGGCGCAGACGAACGACGTTGTCATCGAACTCGGCGGTGCACACGACGAGGACCCGCCGCCGGCCGGACGTCGCCGCGCGCCCGCCCAGGGGCGGCGTGCCCGCCGGGCCTCCGGTACACGCAGACGCCGCAAACGTGGGCGCAAGGTGCTGATCAGCGCGGTCGGTCTGGCGCTCGCGGCGGGTGCCCTGAGTCTGGCCGAACTCGCGCGGGAGTCCGCGTGGAACGACGGTGCGTCCGTGGAGGTCCGTGAGGAGGAGTCCCTCGCGGTCGACGAGATACCCGACCCGACCACCAGTGACGAGCCGGCGAGCGGGCCCAGCGAGGTGAGCGAGCCGCCCACCACGTCCTCGGCCACGGCCCGGCCGAGCACGGGTACCCCAGGGCGCGGAAGCGCGCGGCCCACGGCGGCCCCGTCGTCGTCCCCGGCCGCTCCGTCCGCGAGTTCGTCCGCGACGGGACCGGCTCCGAGCAGTGGCGTTTCGCCGTCAGGTTCGGGTGGCCCCGGCAACCCGACGCAGTCGTCCCCGGCCTCGCCCCCGCCGCCCCCCACACCGACGCCGAAGCCGTCCGAGACGTGCAGGTGGTTCATCTTCTTCTGCGCGTGAGGTCACGGGGCCGATGATGAACCCGTCCGGCCTCCGAGGACACAGAACAACATCCGAGGACGGACACCCGGGCCCACCGGACAGTGCCGGTACGCCGCCGCCCCTAAGCGGCCGGCGGCTCCCCCAGCATCCGCCGCAGCAGATCCCGCAGCACCGTCCGCTCCTCCGCCGACAGCTCCGCCAGCGGCTCGCGCGCGAAGTGCAGGGAATCCCGCAGTCGCCGCGCCGTCTCGCGGCCCTCGGTCGTCGTCGCAGCGATCTTGACGCGGCGGTCGGCCGGGTCCGGGCGGCGCTCGACGAGGCCGCGCGCCTCGAGCCGGTCGACTATCCCCGTCACGTTCGACGGCTCGCACTTCAGCTTCTGCGCGATCCGCCGCATGGGCGTGGCCTCCAGGGAGAGCAGCCCCAGCACCCGCGCCTGGGCGCCGGTGAGCGCGTGGCGGCTCGCGGCCTCCTCGTACTCGTCGTGGTAGCGGGCCACGACGGAGCCGATCAGATCGACGACCTCGAGGGTCAGCGGGTCGGTGCGAGATGTGGTGGCCATGCGCACCAGCATACCCAGATGCTTGACAACATGAAATATTCAGGAGCATGGTTGTTTCAGAACATGAAGCTTTTCTAGGAGGCCCGCACCCATGTCCGCGTCCGCTCTTCCCTCCTCCGGCCGTGAATGGCACCTGGTCGCCCGCCCGCAGGGCTGGCCCGAGCCGGGGGACTTCGCCCTGCGCGAGGCCCCGGTGGCCGAGCCGGGCGAGGGCCGGATCCTCGTCCGCAACCTGCACTTCTCGGTCGACCCGTACATGCGCGGCCGGATGAACGACGTGAAGTCGTACGTACCGCCGTTCCAGCTCGACCAGCCCATGGACGGCGGCGCGGTCGGCGAGGTCGTCGCGTCGAATGCGGAGGGCTTCGCCGTCGGCGACCACGTCCTGCACTTCCTCGGCTGGCGCGAGTACGCGGAGGTGGAGGCAAGGCACGCCACCAAGGTCGACGCCTCCGCCGCCCCGCTCTCCGCGTACCTCGGCGTGCTCGGCATGCCCGGGCTCACCGCCTACGCCGGTCTCTTCGACGTCGCCTCCTTCAAGGAGGGTGACGCGGTCTTCGTCTCCGGTGCCGCCGGTGCCGTGGGCAACCAGGTCGGGCAGATGGCGAAGCTGAAGGGCGCCTCGCGCGTCATCGGTTCGGCCGGCTCCGACGAGAAGGTCAAGCTCCTCGTCGAGGAGTACGGCTTCGACGCGGCCTTCAACTACAAGAAGGGCCCCGTGGCTGAGCAGCTCAAGGCCGCCGCCCCCGACGGCATCGACGTCTACTTCGACAACGTCGGCGGCGAGCACCTGGAGGCCGCGATCTCCTCGCTCAACGTGCACGGCCGCGCCACCATCTGCGGCATGATCTCCCAGTACAACGCGACCGAACCCACCCCCGCCCCGCGCAACCTCGCGCTGGTCATCGGCAAGCGACTGCGTCTGCAGGGCATGCTGGTCCGCGACCACGAGGCGCTCCAGCCGCAGTTCGTCCAGGAGGTCGCGGGCTGGCTGCGCTCCGGCGAGCTCAAGTACACGGAGACGGTGGTCGAGGGCATCGAGCACGGCGTGGACGCGTTCCTGGGCATGCTCCGCGGTGAGAACACCGGGAAGATGATCGTTTCCCTCACCCGCTAGGCTCGGCTCAGCCGTCGCGGTCGTGGGCGCGAGCCGCGGCGAACCACAGAAGGAAGCGTCTTCATGTCGATCCAGCAGTCCGACGTCCTGTACACCGCCGTCGCCACCGCGGAGAACGGTCGTGACGGCCGTGTCTCCACCGACGACGGCAAGCTCGACGTCGTCGTCAACCCGCCGAAGGAGATGGGCGGTTCCGGGGCCGGTACGAACCCGGAGCAGCTCTTCGCCGCCGGTTACAGCGCCTGCTTCCAGGGTGCGCTCGGTGTGGTCGCCCGCCAGGAGAAGGCCGACATCTCCGGCTCGACGGTCACCGCCGAGGTGGGCATCGGCAAGAACGACGAGGGCTTCGGCCTCATCGTCAAGATCTCCGCGGCCATCCCCAACGTGGACGCCTCCACCGCCAGGGACCTGATCGAGAAGGCCCACCAGGTGTGCCCGTACTCCAAGGCCACCCGCGGCAACATCACGGTCGAGCTCGCCGTCCGAGCCGGCTGATCACGCAGGCGAGGAGGGCCGCACCCCGACCGACCGGGGTGCGGCCCTCGTCCACACCGTCCCTCAGCGGGCCGGCCTGTTCAACTCCATGACAACAAGCGGGACTTGCGGGGCATCGGGGTCACCTGTGGCCCAACCGCACGGTCCCCGACCGGCGCATTCCGGCCCCCGATAGGGTGGGCGGTATGCGTGATCTCCGGATGGGCTTCGGCTATCTGATGAAGGGCCAGCGATGGGTCGGCCGGCACGGCCGGTGGTTCGGTTTCGGGCTGCTGCCCGGGCTGGTCACCCTGGTGCTGTACGCCGGCGCGCTCATCGGGCTCGGCCACGGCGCCGACGACCTGGTGGGCTGGTCGACGCCGTTCGCCGACGGCTGGTCCTCGCCATGGCTCGGCCTGTTCCGTGGCTTCCTCACCGGCCTGGTCTTCGTCTTCGGCCTGTTCCTCGCCGTGATCACCTTCACCGCCGTGACCCTGCTCGTCGGGCAGCCGTTCTACGAGTCGCTCTCCGAGCAGGTCGACCGCACCGAGGGCGGCGACGTCCCCGAGTCCGGGCTGCCGCTCTGGCGCGAGCTGTGGATCTCGGCCCGGGACAGCCTCCGGGTGCTGCTGCGGGTCGCCCTCTACGGCGTACTGCTCTTCGCGCTCGGCTTCATCCCGGTCGTCGGGCAGACCGTGATCCCCGCGATCGGCTTCTGCGTCTCCGGTTTCTTCCTCGCCGAGGAGCTCACGGCGGTCGCGCTGCAGCGGCGCGGCGTCGAGCTGAAGGAGCGCCTCGCGCTGCTGCGCGGCCGCCGCATGCTCGTCCTCGGTTTCGGCGTCCCGCTCACGCTCGCCTTCCTCCTCCCGCTCGTCGCCGTGTTCCTGATGCCGGGCGCGGTCGCGGGCGCGACGCTGCTGGTCCGGGACCTCACGACGACCCAGGGTGAGCCGGAGCCCGCGCACCGGGCACCGAACCCGGACCCGGGCGGGAACCCGAACCCCTCGCCGTCGCCGTACGGCTTCAGCAAGCACGAGGCACGCTCCTAGGCCGTGGCCGGGACGTGGCGGGGAGCGGGGCCGTGCGGATAGAGCGCCACCGGGTCGGCGAGGCTGCCGTTCCGGCGGCTCGTGAGGATCACGAACAGGACCGGTTCGCTGGTCCGCTCCCTGTCGAAGGCCGGTCGGATGACCACCGCGGCGACCACGCCGGGCCCGGCCACTGACACACCGCCAGGTTCGCCCTGATCACCGGCGCCCGCGAGGACCTCGCCGCGCTCGTGCTCACCGACCCCGCCCTCCTCGCGGAGGACGGCTGGGCCTTCGGCTCCTACCGCCAGGCCCTCCACGACCACCAGCGCGGCGAGGACCCCGAACCCACCACGGACCGGGCCCTGCGCGACGGCGAGAAGGCGAGCACCTGGGGCTTCCTCCCCCGCCCGCCGACTCTTCTCGCAACTGGTCGAGGGCGTCGAGGAGAGCTTCAACCTCGCCCTCCTCGACGCCCTCGAAGCCCACCGGCACCACTACCGGGTCGTCGCCCGCGCCGACAGCTGCGAGGCCGCGATCAGCCTCGACGTCCTGGCGCCGGCCTGCCACGCCCGCCGCCGGGGCTGGAACATCCGGGTCACGTCGCCCTGTCTGCCGCCACGCCTCCTTCGGGCGGCCGAACCCCTCCAGGTCCTGCCGTCCGTCCGCCATCGGAGGTGTGTGTCAGCTGCCGGCCGCCACCGTCACGATCGCCCGCACCTGGGCGATGATGTCCAGCCGGTTCTGCACGAATTCGGGGTCGGTCACCGTGCCCGTCGCCGGGTCGGTGTTTCCCGCGCCGAACTGCAGGACGGGGGTGTGGACATGACCGCCCGGCAGTGTGTCGTGCAGTCCGAGGCGGTCGCGCAGCAGCGTGGCCCGGTAGGCGATCTCGTTGGAGAGATAGTTGCCACCGCCCCCGGCACGGGCCGTCGAGCCGGGCGTCGGGCCCTCGGCGCGCACCACCGGGTCGGTGCCTCCTGCCGGTACCTCGGTGACCGACGTGTTGTCGTACACCGGGAAGCGGCCCGTGCCCGCTGCGACGATCGCCGCGTACGGAAGCGTCGTCGACGTCCACTGCGGCTGCGAGGCGGGGTCGGTGACCGGCACGGTCCCGGTGCGCGACAGGTTCTCGTTGTCCGGGAAGCCGCCGCGCCAGGCGCCGTTGGTGCGCTCGATGTCGAACCTGCCCACGCGGCCCTGGCTGACGGTGGTGAACAGGTCGGCCTCGGGCAGCCGGCGGCGCAGGGTGCGCTCCACCGTGCCCGCCGCGAAGTCCGCCCAGCGGACGGGGAAGACGGCCGTCTCGATCCGGGCCAGGCCCCCGTCCGCGGTACGGATCCAGGTGCCGTCCAGGGCGAGGGCGGTCGCCCCGCTCGGGTTGCTGATCCGGATGTCGCGGTCCAGCGTGAAGGGGTCGAAGCCGGTCAGCACGATCCGCTCGAAGCCCTTGCCACGCGGGAAGTCCATGGTGTCCTGGCCGCGCGAGGTCTGCTCGAGCCGGTCGAGCAGCCGGGCCCGCGCGGTGTCGGACAGCGCGAAGCCGGGCTGCCACTGCCGCAGTTCCCGGGTCATGCCGAGCCGAGCCCAGTAGAGCGGCCGGTCGTCGTCCCGGCTCACATCACCCCGCAGAACCCCCCTGCCCTGCGCCCGCTCGACGGCACTCCGCCACAGCCCCGCGCCGTGCCGCCCGGCGGCGCGCCGGGCCTCGGCGTACGAGTCCGCGGCCTCCAGCGCCCTCGCGAACTCCGGTGCCACCGCGTCGAATCCGCTGCGCCGCAGGATCTCCTGCGGTACGGCCCTGTCCAGCCGCTGCTCCTCCACGGTGGCGACGCCCGGCACGTCCGCGGCGCCCGCCGGCGCCGTACCGAGCATCATGCAGGCCACCGCCGACACGACCAGCACTCCCAGTGTCCGCCGCACGCCGAATCCCTTCCCCAGACGACTCCGAAGCCGCCAGTATCGGGAAGGAGTTGGGCCGTGAACAGAGGGACCGGCGTGACTCCAGCAGTTTCAGGAAGTCCCGGAACGCCGGCGGCATCGCCGGCGACTCCGGGTCCGGCAGCCACTGGTCGTCGACATCCCGCCGCCTCGGCGCGCCTTCGAGATCTGGGACGAGGAAGGCGGATGCTGGACTTTCGTCTCCGGCTCGTACGAGGTCCAGGCGTCCCACGCCCTCGACGACAGCCGTCCGACCGCCACTCCGGGGTCCGAGGCACCCGTGACGGCCCCGGGGCGGCACCTGACAACCGCCCCGGGGCTTGACCCGCCCCGGCGGCCCCGGCGGGACCGCCAGGCGTCAGGCAGGCGGCTTCGCGGCCGTCACGTTCCGGTGGGCGATCTCCGCGAGCCGTCCCTGGCCGTCCTTGCTCGGATGGAACCAGTCCCAGGGAGACAACTGCTCACCCGTGAAACGGAAGTCGAAGACATCCCCGCCGTCGTAGCGGCAGCGCAGGTCCTTCGCGCAGACGTTCTTCAGCGCCTCGTTGTACGCCACGACCCGGTCGTACACCCGCGCCCGCCGCAGGCGGGCGTCCTCGCCCATGTCCTCGGCGTCGCCCAGCATCGAGGCGCAGATGCCCAGCTTCCACACCTGCCTGCCGAGCGGACTGCCGCGGCCCGTCGACCACAGCCGCATCAGGTCCGGCACGCTCGACACGTACACCTGTGCAGTGGGGGCCGTGCGTCGCAGGGTGCTCATCGCCGCCGTGAACGACTCCGTGAAGTCGGCGACCGGAGTCATCAGGTCGGGCGAGTCCCGGCAGGCGTCGTTGGCGCCCACCATCACCGTGACCAGGCCGGGCCTGCGCGCCGCCGCCGCCGCCATCTGGCCGGGCAGATCCGCCATACGGGCCCCGGTCCTGGCGTGGTTCCAGCTGCGCCCGGCCGCGGCGGCCGGGCCGAGGAGGCGCTGCGCGAGGCTCCGCACCTCGGTGTCGGTACCGGTCGCCCACGACACCTCCGGGCAGTCGGCCAGCAGGTCACAGGCGTCGAAGCCCTGGGTGATCGAGTCACCGACGGCGGCCACCGACGAGGGACTGCGGTCCCAGACCGGCGTGGGGGCGGGGCGCGGTCTCTTCTGCTGGTGACTCTGCGTAGTGGGTGTGCCGGACTCACACCCCGTCAGCGCAGCGAGCCCGACGAGTGTCGCCGCCGTCAATGCGGCGGCGACGACAGCAGGCGGTCGAAGGCCCGTTCGCCCGCTCCGCCGGATTTCACGCATCCTGCCCTCCCCGTAGACGTCCTCGCGGGTGAAAGCTTGGTGCGTACGGGCCCCCGGACGCACGGTACGACGTATCTTGGCCCCCGCCGCACGGTAGCTTTTTCCCCGTCGAACCAGAGGCACCTGGCCCACCCCGGCTCCGGTAAATTACATCACGTCACATGCTGTCCGTTTTGTGGAGTTTCACTCCTGATGCTGTTTACTGAGGCCGCTGGGAAAGGCGAACCTCGTCCCACACTGGAGGTCCCGGTGACGACACGCGGCGTTCTGTACGTTCACTCCGCACCCCGCGCGCTGTGCCCGCACGTCGAATGGGCGGTTGCGGGTGTGCTCGGCGTGCGGGTCCAGCTCGACTGGATCCGCCAGCCGGCGTCGCCGGGCACCTGGAGAGCCGAGTTCTCCTGGCAGGGCGAGCCCGGAACGGCCTCCAAGCTCGCGTCCGCGCTGCGCGGATGGCAGATGCTCCGCTTCGAGGTCACCGCGGAACCGTGCCCGACCGCCGAGGGCGAGCGCTACAGCGCCACCCCCGAGCTCGGCATCTTCCACGCCGTCACCGGCATCCACGGCGACATCCTCATCCCCGAGGACCGGCTCCGCGCCGCGCTCGTCCGCTCGGCGCAGGGAGAGACGGCGCTCGAGGCGGAGATCTCGCGCCTCCTCGGCAAGCCCTGGGACGACGAACTGGAGCCCTTCCGCTATGCGGGCGAGGGCGCCCCCGTCCGCTGGCTCCACCAGGTGGTCTGACGGGGCCTCACGCCCTTCGGGAGGGATCCGCCTTCGGGCGATGAATCCCGCCTCAAGTGCACGCGGGAGGCGTGTCCCAAGAGTGGGACATGTGATGTGTGAAGGTACGGCGGCCTCGACGGCCGCCGTTCTGCTGTCCGGGATCGCGTTCGGCGCGGAGGTGGTGCCGCTCGGCGGCTTCCGGTTCGGGGGCCTGGGCGGGAGGGGGTTCGCGTGCCGTGGCTCCCGGCGGGCCGGCTCGGTGCAGCTGCTGCTGCCCGGCGGTGGCGGCCCGGCGGCCACCGGCGTCTCCGGTCCTGTGCTCGCGCTCCGGGGGAGGGAGTCGCGCGCAGCGTCGGCCCCTGTCGACGCGGTGGCGGAGGCGCGGAGGGCCGCGAGGGCTTCGCCGACGCGCTCTCCCGGCAGGACGACGGACGCATCGCCGTCCCGGCCGATGGCACGGCAGCGCGCACCTCGTCCTGCTCGGCACCGCCGGATCCGGTACGCGGGAAGGTCGATCCGGGCGACGGCGGCGCGGGCCCCTCGATCAGGCCCGGGCTGATCCCGATCCCCGGCACGGGTGGCCATGTCGTCGTCGACCACAGGTCGACGAGCGGGGAGCCGGCGGTCTTCGCCCTGCCCTGACCACGGCCCCGACACTCCGAGGCCCCCGCCGGGACATTCCGGCGGGGGCCTCGGGTTTCAGCCTGTCGGCCGGCGGTTGTGCCGACTGCGCGGCGGGCTCAGACGGTACGGAACGCCAGCACCACGTTGTGGCCGCCGAATCCGAACGAGTTGTTGATCGCCGCGATCGTGCCGTCGGGCAGCTTGCGCGGCTCGTCGCGGACGATGTCCGCGTCGACCGTCTCGTCGAGGTCGTCGATGTTGATCGTCGGCGGTGCGACGCGGTGGTGCAGCGCCAGGACCGTCGCGACGGTCTCGATGCCGCCCGCGCCGCCCAGGAGGTGACCCGTCATCGACTTGGTCGCCGAGACCGCCACATGGTCCAGGTCGTCGCCCAGCACCGAGCGCAGCGCCTTGATCTCGGCCACGTCACCCTGAGGAGTGGACGTCGCATGGGCGTTGAGGTGGACGACCTCGGACGGCTTGAGGTCCGTCGAGTCCAGCAGGTTCTGCAGCGCGGCCGCGATGCCGCGGCCCGTCGGCTCGGGCTGCGCGATGTGGTGGCTGTCCGCGGACAGACCCTGACCCAGCACCTCGCAGTAGACCTTCGCGCCACGCGCGGCGGCGTGCTCGGCCGACTCCAGGACAACGACGCCGGCACCCTCGCCGAGGACGAACCCGTCACGGGACTTGTCGTACGGACGCGAGGCCTTCTCGGGCTCGTCGTTGTTCTTCGACATCGCCATCATGTTGGCGAACGCCGCGACCGGCAGCGGGTGGATCGCCGCCTCGGTGCCGCCCGCGACCACGACGTCGGCGCGGCCGGTACGGATCATCTCGACGGCGTAGCCGACCGCCTCGGCGCCCGAAGCGCACGCGGACACCGGAGTGTGCACGCCCGCCCGGGCGTTCACCTCCAGGCCGACGTTCGCGGAGGGGCCGTTGGGCATCAGCATCGGCACGGTGTGCGGGGAGACGCGGCGTACGCCCTTCTCCTTCAGCACGTCGTACTGGTCGAGCAGGGTGGTCACACCGCCGATGCCGGAGGCGATGACCGCGCCGAGCCGCTCGGGGGTGATCTTGTCGTCCTCGCCGGCGGGGGCGGTGTAGCCCGCGTCGGCCCACGCCTCGCGCGCGGCGATCAGCGCGAACTGGGCCGAGCGGTCCAGCTTGCGCGCGAGCGGCCGGGGCAGGACCTCACTCGGGTCCACCGCCGCCGGGGCGGCGATGCGGACGGGCAGTTCGGCGAAGCTCTCGCCTTCGAGGGGCTTGACGCCGGAGCGTCCCGCGATCAGACCTTCCCAGGTCGATGCGGAGTCGCCACCCAGCGGTGTGGTTGCGCCGATACCGGTGACGACCACGGTGCGATTGGTCGAGCTCACAGGAATTCTTTCTCCACGGTCTATGAGGGTTCGTGAATCTGCGGCGCCACCGCTGGGTGGCGTACCTGAATCAGTCCTGAATCAGTCCTGAGTCGGCCTGGATCAGGCCTGGTGCTTCAGGATGTAGTCGGCGGCGTCACCGACGGTCTTGAGGTTCTTGACGTCCTCGTCCGGGATCTTGACGTCGAAGCGCTCTTCGGCGGCGACGACGACCTCGACCATGGACAGCGAGTCGACGTCCAGGTCGTCGGTGAAGGACTTGTCCAGCTGGACGTCCTCCGCCGGGATACCGGCGATCTCGTTCACGATCTCGGCGAGACCTTCGACGATCTCTTCCTGAGTGGCGGCCATGTGGCGCTCCTTCGGTGTTTAGCAGAGGGTTGATCTGGGCGTTGTCCGGGGGACCGGAGGACCGGGAACCGGTGACCGGAAGATCCGGATGCTGCCTAGGGGAGGGTAACGACCGTTGCGGCGTAGACGAGACCCGCCCCGAAGCCGATGACGAGCGCGGTGTCGCCGCTCTTCGCCTGTCCGGTCGCCAGAAGCCGCTCCATCGCGAGCGGAATCGAGGCGGCCGAGGTGTTGCCGGTGGTCTCCACGTCACGGGCGACCGTCACGTGCTCCGGCAGCTTCAGAGTCTTCACCATCGAGTCGATGATCCGCATGTTCGCCTGGTGCGGAATGAAGACGTCCAGGTCGTCGGCGGTGATCCCGGCCACGTCCAGCGCCTGCTGGGCGACCTTCGCCATCTCGAAGACGGCCCAGCGGAACACCGCCTGGCCCTCCTGCGTGATGGCGGGGAACCGCTCGACGGTGCCGTTGCGGTAGTCCGACCACGGCACGGTCTGCTTGATGGTCTCCGACTTGTCGCCCTCGGAACCCCAGACGGTCGGGCCGATCCTCGGCTCCGTCGAGGGGCCGACGACGACCGCGCCCGCGCCGTCACCGAACAGGAAGGCCGTGGCGCGGTCCTCCAGGTCGGTCAGGTCGCTGAGCCGCTCGACGCCGATGACCAGTACGTACTCCGCCGAGCCCTCCACGACCATGCCCTTGGCCAGGGTCAGGCCGTAACCGAAGCCCGCGCAGCCCGCGGAGATGTCGAACGCGGCCGGCTTGACCGCGCCGATCTGGTCCGCGATCTCGGTGGCGACGGCAGGGGTCTGCTTGAAGTGCGACACGGTGGAGACGATCACGCCACCGATCTGCTCCGGGGTGATCCCGGCATCGGCGATGGCCTTGCCCGCCGCCTCGACGGACATCGCCGCCACGGTCTCCTCGTCGGAGGCCCAGTGGCGGGTCGCGATGCCCGAGCGGGAACGGATCCACTCGTCGGAGGAGTCGATCGTCTCGAGGATCACCTCGTTCGGCACGACCCGGGTGGGACGGTAGCCGCCGACACCCATGATGCGTGCGTACGGGGCGCCCTGACTGGGCTTGATCTTCGACATGCGCTACGGGCTCCTTCGTCAGACTGCTGTGTGCTCGGCGACGAGCGCGCGGGCCGCGTCGAGGTCGTCGGGGGTCTTCAGCGCGAGCGTGGCGACGCCCGGCAGGGCACGCTTGGCGAGACCGGTGAGGGTGCCGCCGGGGCACACCTCCAGGAGGGCGGTGACGCCCAGCTCCTTGAACGTCTCCATGCACAGGTCCCAGCGGACCGGGTTCGCGACCTGGCCCACGAGCCGGGAGACCACCTCGGCGCCTGTGGCGACGGTGCGGCCGTCCTTGTTGGAGACGTACGGCACCTTGGGGTCGGCCACGGTGAGGGCCTCCGCGGCCTCGTCGAGCCTGTCCACGGCGGGTGCCATGTGGTGCGTGTGGAACGCGCCGGCGACCTGCAGGGCCACGACGCGCCGCACACCCTCGGGCTTGTCCGCCTCCAGCGCGGCGAGCTGCTCCATGGTGCCGGCGGCGACGATCTGGCCCGCGCCGTTGACGTTCGCCGGGGTCAGCCCCAGCTTCTCCAGGTGCGGCACCGTCACGTCCGGGTCGCCGCCGAGCAGCGCCGACATGCCGGTCTTCGTGACGGCCGCGGCCTCGGCCATCGCCTGTCCGCGTGTCCGTACGAAGCCCAGCGCCGCGGTGTCGTCGAAGACACCGGCGAACGCGGCGGCCGTGATCTCACCGACGCTGTGGCCGGCGACGGCGCCGGGCGTGACGTCACCGAGCGCGGACGCCGACAGCAGACCGGCGGCCACGAGCAGCGGCTGCGCCACGGCGGTGTCGCGGATCTCGTCCGCGTCGGCCTTCGTGCCGTAGTGGGCGAGGTCCAGTCCGATGGCGTCGGACCAGGCCGCGATGCGGCCTTCGGCACCGGGGAGTTCGAGCCAGGGGGTCAGGAAGCCGGGCGTCTGAGCGCCTTGGCCGGGAGCGACGAGTACGAGCACCCTCACACTCTCTCTTGTGGACGGTCCGGGCCGCCCGTGGGGACAGGGACCAAGAACCGTCAGGGGAATTGTTGGTGTCCGACAAAAGACTAGGACTGCGGATCGCCGTCTACCAGACGCCCGAGGATGAGTGCGATCCGGAGAGTGAACGCGGAGCGGACATCGGAGGGTGACCAGCCGGTGACATCAGTCACACGTCGAAGCCGGTAGCGAACGGTGTTGGGGTGGACGAACAGCATCCGGGCCGCGCCTTCGAGACTGCTGGCCTGCTCCAGATAGACACTGAGGGTCTCCAGTAGCGCCGAGCCGGCTTCCTCCAGCGGTCTGTAGATCTCCTCCACCAGCTGCTCGCGGGCCGCAGGGTCGCCCGCGATGGCGCGTTCCGGCAGCAGATCGTCGGCCAGAACCGGCCGCGGAGCATCCTGCCAGGCGGCACAGGCCTTCAGCCCGGCGGCCGCGGCCTGCGCGGAGCGTGTCGCCGCCAGCAGATCGGGCACGACGGGTCCGGCGACGACCGGGCCCGCTGCGTACGGGCCGATCAGGGCCTTGGCCACCTGGAGCGGATTGTCGTTGCCGCCCGCGATGACGACGAGCCGGTCGCCGAGCACGCCCGTCAGAACCTGCAGCTTGGCGTGCCGGGCCGCGCGGCGGATGGCCTCCACGGTGAGCTCGCTGTCCCCGTCGGGCGCGGTGCCCAGCACGACGCACACGTGCTCGGGCGAATTCCAGCCGAGCGCCGCGGCCCTGCTGACGGCGCCCTCGTCGGCCTCGCCCGACAGCACCGCGTTCACGACGAGCGACTCGAGCCGGGCGTCCCAGGCGCCGCGGGCCTCGGCGGCCTGCGCGTACACCTGCGCGGTCGCGAAGGCGATCTCCCGGGCGTACACGAGCAGCGCCTCGCGCAGGGTCCACTCGTCGCCGGGCGCGGCGACCTCGTCGATCGCCGACTCCATGACCTCGATGGTGGTCCGCACCATCTCCACGGTCTGGCGGAGCGTGATCGCGCGCGTCAGCTCGCGCGGCGCCGTGCCGAAGACGTCGGTCGAGATCGCCTGCGGGGTCTCGGGGTGCCGGAACCACTCGGTGAACGCGGCGATACCGGCCTGTGCGACCAGACCGATCCACGACCGGTTCTCCGGGGGCATCGCCCGGTACCACGGCAGCGTCTCGTCCATGCGGGCGATGGCGTTCGCGGCCAGACGCCCGGACGACTGCTCCAGACGCTTCAGGGTCGCGGAGTGCGGGTGGGCGGCGTTCGCGGGCAGAGCCGGTTCGGGATGGGGCACGGGGACAAGAGTGCCTTATCAGGACGGGCGCGCGGAGTGCCGGGGTCCCGGGGCTCCGCCCCGGACCCCGGCTGGGGCGTCCTGCGGGTGCGCTCCCGGGCGACCGGTACCGGGTGGGCGGCCGGGGTGTCCGTCGTCACGTGCCGGACGGGCTCGGATCGAGCCCCGCGGTGGATCGCGGCCTGCGGGGGCGTCGTGGTCCGGGGCGTGGCCGTTACCGGACGGGTGGCCCGGGTGTCCGTCGTCACGTGCCGGACGGGCTCGGGGCGTGGTGCGGTACCGGGTGCGCAGTCCGGGGGTCCGTCCTCGAACGCCCGGCGGGCGAAGCTGAATACGCGCCCCGGCGACGAATGAGGCGGGGTCCCGTACCGACGCACGAAGGGCTTGGGGGCGGGCGCCGAAACCCGGTCCGACCCGGTCTCGGTCAGGGAAAGGGTCCGGGGCGAAGCCTCGAACGGGGGCTGGGGGGCTTGCCCCCGGTTCGGGAAGGGGCGGGGCGGGGAGGAGGCCCGCCGCAGGCGCCGGGGCCCCGGGTGCGCCCGGTTCCGTCCGGTGGGGCCGGGTGTCCGGGCGGGCGAACAGGGGACCCGCAAAGGGCCTCTACCGTAGATGCGTGATTTCCGTATGGCGCGCCGGAGGGCGCTACCGGGGTGGGGACGAGGCCGCCGGGATCGAGTCGCTGCACGCCTTTTCGTTCGGGCGGTTCTACGATCCGGACAATCTGCGCTTCGGCGCGATCCTTGCCTGCAACGAGGAGCGCCTCGCACCCGGCGCCGGGTTCGACGAGCATCCGCACAGCCACACCGAGATCGTGACCTGGGTCATGGAGGGCGAGCTCACGCACCGGGACTCGGCCGGGAACGCCACCGTCGTAGGGCCAGGGGACGTGCAGCGGTTGAGCTCGGCGGGCGGGGTGCGGCACATCGAGCGCAACGACGGCCAGGTACCGCTGACGTTCGTGCAGATGTGGCTCGCGCCCAAGGACCCGGGCGGCGAGCCGGCGTACGAGGTCGTGCGCGGCATCGCCGACGCGACGCCGTACGCGCTTCCGGAGGCCGGGGCGCTGCTGCACGTACGGCGGCTCGCGACGGACGAGCGGACCGCCGTCCCGGACGCGCCCTTCGTGTACGTGCACGTCGTACGCGGCGTGGTGCGGCTCGCGGGCGACGACCTCGGACCCGGGGACGCCGCGCGGATCACGGACGCGGAGGGTCTCGAACTGGCCGCCGCCGTGGCCGCCGAGGTGCTCGTCTGGGAGCTGTCGGGCTGAGTCAGCGCAGGGCGCTCCTGGCCCGCCACTCCTCCCACGACAGATTCCACTCGCCGAAGCCGTTCCCCGGCGCGACCGTGCCCTTCGTGTCCGCGCCCTTGATCTCGAACGGGTCGCCGGGCCGCACCTGCCCGTAGAACCACGCCGCGTTCGCGTCGCTCATGCCGATGCAGCCCGAACTGCGGTTCGCGTTACCGAAGTACTTGGCGTTCCACGGCGCGGCATGGGCGTACATCCCGGACCATGTCAGCCGCATCGAGTGGTCGACCATCTTGTCGTAGGCGTCACCGAGGCCGACCGTCTCCGAATTCATGTTGATCGTGCCCTCCTTGGCCATCAGCACGGCCGTGCCCCGCCAGGACCGCTTGTCCCCGCCGGGCGTGCCGCCGGAGACGGGGATCCTCCGTACCGCTGTGCCGTTGCGCTCCAGTGTGAGCTGGTGGCGGTCGAGGTCGACCTTGACGACCTGCCGGGCGCCGACGGTGAACGTCGTCGTGTAGTCGCGGACGAACCAGCCGCCGCCCGCGCCCGAGTCGGTGCCGTCGAGCTCCGCGTGCAGGGTGCTCATCGGCGGCGCGCTGAACGCCGTGTTCGTGCCCGAGCTGGTCAGGGCGGCCAAGGAGCACGAGGACGGCGGCGCCGCCTACACCGACCGGCTGCTCACCGTCTGCGCCGTCGCCCTGCTGGCGATCACCGCGAGCGCGGTCTGGGCGGCGCCGGCGATCGTCGACGCGTACACCGACTACACGGGCGCGCAGGAGTCCATGACGGTCGCCTTCGCCCGCTCCTGTCTGCCGCAGATCCTTTTCCTCGGACTGTTCACCCTGCTCGGGCAGGTCCTCAACGCCCGCGGCCGGTTCGGGGCGATGATGTGGACGCCCGTCCTCAACAACGTCGTCGTCATCGCGGTGTTCGGGCTGTACCTGGCCACGACCGACGGAGGCACCCTCACCGCCGGCGAGACGGCGCTGCTCGGCTGGGGCACGACCGCGGGCATCGCCGTCCAGGCGCTCGCCCTCGTGCCCGCCCTGCGCGCGGCCCGCTTCCGCTGGCGGCCCCGGTTCGACTGGCGCGGCAGCGGGCTGACCCGGCCGTTGCGGTCGGCCGGGTGGCTGGTGCTGCTGGTCCTCACCAACCAGGCCGCGTACTGGGTGACGACCCGGCTGGCGACCTCGGCGGGCCTGGACGACGGCCCCGGGTTCGCCGCGTACAACAACGCCTATCTGGTGTGGGCCGTACCGCACGGCATCGTGACGGTCTCGCTCGTCACCGCCCTGATGCCGCAGATGAGCGCGGCCGCGGCCGACGGAGACACCGAGGGCATACGCCGCGATGTCTCGGGCGCCCTGCGCAGCAGCGCTTCGGCCGTCGTCCCGGCCGCGTGCGCGCTGCTCGCCCTCGCACAGCCGGTGATGGCCCTCGTCTTCGGGTACGGCAGGACCGACACCGCCGCCACGGCCGCGATGGCGGGCATCCTGATGGCCTTCGCGCCCGGGCTGATCGCCCTGTCCGGCCAGTACGTCCTCTCCCGCACCTTCTACGCGCTCTCCGACACGCGCACGCCCTTCCTGCTCAACCTGGTGATCGCGGGCCTCAACGCGGGCCTCTCCACGGTCGCGTACCTGCTGCTCCCGGCCCGCTGGGCGGTGACGGGGATGGCCGGGGCGTACTCGCTGGCGCTGTGCGTGGGGTGGGCCGTCACGGCGCACGTCCTGAACCGCCGGCTGCGGTCGCCGGCGGGCGGCCGCAGC
>NZ_JBEOXF010000077.1:0-34664 GCF_040296405.1 Streptomyces sp. NPDC002133
ACCCTGCCCGCGGTCGGGCCCGGCGCCCTGCCCGTACTCCTCGACGACCTCCACCCCTACCGCACCGCGGGCGGGGGACTGGAGCAGCACGGGCTTCCTCGCCCGAGCCAGGCCGACGTGGGGGCCGGGACGCCGACCCCGGCCCCCGCGTTCGTGGCCGGCGGCTGCGGTTCGGCGGCTGCGGTTCGGTGTGGCAGGCGTGCTGCGTACGGGCGTTCGGCGCGTCATGATGGGCCGTATGGCCACCTTGCTGCTCGCCCTTGCCGTCATTTCCACCGGCCTGTACGCGGGCTTCATGCTGGTCTTCCGGACCGGGATCATGCCGGCGCTGGCCAGGTTGTCCGACGACCAGTTCGTGCCGGTGATGCGACGCATCAACGAAGAGATCCCGCGCGCCGTGTTCCTGGTGGTCTTTCTGGCCATCATCGCGTTCCCTGCGGCGTCGCTCGCCGTGCCCGTCGAGGGCCGTTCGGACAACCAGATGTGGCTGATCCTGGCCGGCCTGGTGTGCGCCGCGCTCAATCATCTCGTCACGATCGTCGGCAACATCCCGCTGAACAACGCGCTGGCCGCCTTCGAAGGTTCACCCGACTCCGAGGTTCGCGCAGCCTTCGAGGCCCGGTGGAACAGCTTCCATATTGTCCGTACCGTCCTGATTCTGGCTTCGTTCGTGCTGCTCGTCTGGGCCTCGCTCGCGTGACGGAAAGCCGACACCGGCGGCAGGCAGGCAGGGTGACGGGGCGGACATCGGGGCAGAGAACCTAGTACGGTCGTAAGGCACGCATGAGACAACGTTGTCGGTACCCCTGGGTACCTCTCGGTGCCAACTCCGGTGCAGGCTCCGGTGCGTTCCGCCGGGCGGGGCCGGGGGCGGGTTGTCCCGGTCGTCCCCCTCGCCGGCAGGGGCCGATCCCCCACCCGGGACAACCCGTCCCCTCCCGAGACCGGGTCGGCGTCCCGGAGTTCAGTCGCCCAGGGGGAGTCGCTCCCCGCAGCGGGCGCAGTAGCGCGCGTCGGGTTCCGTCCCGAGACGCCCGCACTCCGTGCAGACCCGGTCCAGCAGGCATGCGGGCTCACCGCCGGTGCTCTGGATGGCCAGACCGGGGCGGCGCCGGTGGACGCTGAGTTGGACAAGCCCCTCGGGCCCCGCGCGCAGCGAGCGGCGGATGCCGCGCGGCAGCCACACCAGCGAACCGGCGGCAACGTCCTGAGGCTCACCGTCGACATGAAGGACTCCGCCGCCGTCCGTGACGTACAGCAGCACATCCAGATCGGGCTCGATGTGCTCGGCGACCCGGGTGTCCGGCAGCAGCCGCACGACATTGGCGTCGAGTTGGCGCGCGTCCTCCGTGAGGCGCCACAACGCCCCGCTCTGCTCCTGCGAGGCTCCGTCGCTCAGCTCCGCCAGCCGCGCGAGCACGCCCCGGCCGGAGTCGGAAGGGGATGGCATGCGGTTCCTCCAGTGGTCGATCCCCACGCGATCCTCGCCGGGCCCCAAAGCCCTGGATGGTACTCCCGTTGGGGCATCCCCTGCCCACGCGATGCGGGACGTACGCTGCCCGGACCCCGAATCACCCATGTGGGTAACCGAAGTGGCCACCGAAGCAGCCGTCGAGCAGGAGGATCCGCGTGAGGGACCAGCCCAGGAAGCCGTTCCTGTACGTCATCGTGTGCGCGGCCGGGAACGCGGGCGACGTCGGGAAACTGATCACCGCGGCGCAGGAGCAGCAGTGGGACGTCGGAGTCATCGCCACGCCGCAGGGCCTCGGCTTCATCGACGCGGATGCCGTGGCGGCCCAGACGGGGTACCCGGTCCGCTCGGCGTGGCGCCGGCCCGGGGAGGCACGCCCCTTCCCGCCCGCGGATGCCATGGCCGTGGCTCCGGCGACGTTCAACACCATCAACAAGTGGGCCGCGGGGATCGCCGACACCCTTGCCGTGGCCACCCTCTGCGAAGCTTACGGGGCCGGCGTGCCGACGGTCGTGCTGCCGAGCGTGAACGCGGACCTCGCGGCTCACCCCGCGTACCGGGCGAGCGTGGAGCGGCTGCGCGGGATGGGCGTGCTCTTCGGCACGGACACCCATGCGCCCGAGCCCGCCCTCTTTCGTTGGGAGCACGCGCTGGAGCTGCTCGCCCAGGCGCCGGTGACCGCCGGGGAGAACCAGAGGTGAGGGGAAGCCGGAGGCCGGATCTCGGGGAGGGGAGCCCACGAGGAAGAGACCCGGGCAGACCCGAACCCTGACGGACCGATGCCCGGGCAGACCCGGACCCGCACGGACCGGCGCCCGGACAGACCCGAGCCCGAGTGCGAGTCCGAGCCCGAGCCCGAGCCCGAGCCCGAGCCCGAGTCCGGGCACAGGGGCGGCCCGTCGTCCGCTCCTGTGCCGCCCCTAACGCCGGGGGCTGAACGCGACGACGTCGCCCGCCCGTTCCCCGCCCGAGAGCTGCCCGCCCCGGTCGGTGCGGATGTAGACGCGGTGCAGCCAGCGGTCCTTGCCGTCCCAGCGGGGGCTGAACGGCGTGCGGGCGTGGGTGGTGCGGAAGTTGTCGATGATCAGGACGTCGCCGGGGGTGAGCCGGACCGATTCGGTGATGTCGTCAAGTGCCTTGGACAGGGCGGCGACCGCCTCCTTGTCCTCGACCTCCGCCGGGGTGAGGAGCTCGCGGTCGTAGCCGAGCAGCGGGTCGCCCTCGTCCCCGTACAGCGGCTTGACGTTGGCTATGGCGCCCGGGTCCTCGACCCTGCCGCGGAAGGCGACATCGACGCAGCACGGCAGCTTGCGCTCGAAGAGGCGGGCCCTGACGTCGTCCGTCAGGAGCGGCAGCGCCTTGCGGACGGAGCCGACGAGGGTCTCGGCCCTGCGCTCGTGGTCGGCGCGGGAGCAGGCGAGCATCACATAGTTGGGCTGGAGGACGTGGTACGCCATCTCCGTGTGGAACTCCAGCAGCGTCTCGGAGGTCTCCGACGACAGGTAGTGCGCCCCGGGCGAGGGGTAGACGTCGTGGTAGACCGTGCCGGAGCGGAGCTCCTGGTAGCCGGTGTGCAGACCGAGCCGCCGTCCGGCGACGGCGAGCATGGCCTCCATGGTCAGCAGCGGGCGGTCCTCGGGGGCCGGCGTGCTGGTGGGTGTGGACGGCAGGTCGTCGTCCGCTTCGACGGGCAGGCCGCGCAGCAGCAGGTAACCGTCCTTGTTGCCCTCGGCGTCGAAGGCGTCGAGCGCGTCTGCCACCTCCTGGGGCAGCTGCTCCGAGAGCCCCTTCGCGGCCTCCAGGAAGCCGTGGAGATCGGCGCGCGGGACGTCGGGCAGGTGCGCCGCGAGCGCGCGCAGCCGGTCCTGGTACGGGGTGCAGTCGATGACCGGAGTGGTCATGGCCGGTGGTCTCCTTCACTCGTGGGGCGGTGCGCGCGGGCGTACTGATAGAGCAGCTCGGCGCCGATCTCGGTGGCCAGGACGGAGGTGATCCCGGCGTGGTCGTACGGTGGCGAGACCTCCATCACGTCGAAGCCGACGGGGGTGAGGTCGCCGATGCAGCGCAGCAGTGCGAGCAGTTCGCGGGACGACAGCCCGCCCGGGGCCGGGGTGCCGGTGCCGGGCGCGAAGGCCGGATCCACGACGTCGACGTCGACGGAGACGTACACGGGGCGCCTGCCGACCCGTTCACGGATCAGGCCCGAGGTGCCGGCCGGGCCGAGGCCGGCGAACTCGTCCGCGGTGACGATGCGGACGCCGTGTCCGCGCGCGTAGTCGAGCGAGTCCGGCTTGGGGTTGTGGCCCCGGATGCCGATCTGGACCATGGCGGCCGGGTCGACGAGTTTCTCGTCGATGCCGTGCCGGAACGGCGTTCCGTGGTGGAACTCGCCACCGTAGAAGGCCGGATTGGTGTCGGAGTGCGCGTCGAGATGGACCACGGCGACGGGCCCGTGCTGCTCGGCGACGGCTCGCAGCCCGGCCAGGGTGAGGGAGTGGTCGCCGCCGAGCATCAGAAAGGCGGCGTTGTCCCCGAGCAGCCGCCTGAGGTGCGCGCCTGCCGTCTCCATCGCGATGTGCATGTTGAACGGGGTCAGATCGATGTCCCCGCCGTCCGCACACCGGATCAGGTCGAAGGTGCCGGGGCCGCGGTCGATGCCGACGCCGTGGATGAGGCCGGACTCGTTGCGGATGGCGCGCGGGCCGAACCGCGCCCCGGGCCGGTAGCTGGTGCCGCCGTCGTACGGGGCGCCGATCACGACCACGTCGTAGCCGCGCGGCTCCGGATCGTGCGGCAGGCGCATGAACGTGGGGATCTGCGCATAGCGGGGTGAGACATGCGAGTCGACGCGTTCCACGGGCTCAGTCCCCCTCCTGGGTCTCGACGGTGATCAGGGAAGCGGCGTGCCGCGCCTTCGCGAGCGCCGCGCCGGCCGTGCCGGCGTGCGCGTACACGAAGCCCACGGAGGCGGAGTTGTCCAGGCGCGAGGCCACGCGGGCGCCCGGGTCGGCGTGGAGGGAGACAGTGACGTTCCCGGTCGCCTCGGCCCGGTCGATCCCATGGACCGCGGTCAGCACGCCCGGCGCGTCGGGGAAGAGCACGACGACCGCGGCGGCCGGGGTGACCCCCTCGCCCGCCCTGCCCGGATACGGGTCGGCGCCGAGGGCGAGGAGCTTGGCGACCAGATGGGGGTCGGCGCCGCAGACGTCGGCGACCATCGTGGAGATCATGTGCGCCGGGAGCCGGGTGTTGACCTCGATGATCCTGGGGCCGTCGTCGGTGAGCTTCACCTCGGTGTGGGCCGGGCCCTGCCGGTAGCCGATGGCCTTGAGCGTGCGGCCGACAGCCGCCGTGACCTGCTCCCACACCCCGGGCGCGAGCGGCACCGGGAAGCTGTGGGCCTCCTCCAGCATCGTCGTGCGGTGCAGGTCCTTGGAGGTGGCGCCGTAGAAGTGCGTCACCCCGCCGCCGGTCATCGACTCGACGGAGATCTCGGTGCCCGGCACGTACTGCTCGAACAGCACATGACCCGGCCTCGGCTGTCCCCGCAAGGACCGCTTGACGGCGGACAGTTCCTCGTACGCGGCGTGGGCCCCGGCCTCGTCGAGGCACTTGCGCACACCGTACGAGATCGCCTCCGACGGGGGCTTGGCGATCAGCGGCAGCCCCACGTGGCGGATGGCCCCGTCCACCTCGTCGGGGGAGGTGACCAGCCGGTACGGCACATTGGCGGGGTCGTCGCCGAGCAGCCCGCGCAGCACGTGCTTGTGGTTCGCCGCGGTGACCGCGTCCAGGCCCTGCGAGGGCAGTCCGAGGCGTTCCGCGGCGGTGGCCGTGGCCTCGGTGTGGTAGTCGGAGAACGACAGGACGCCGTCCACCAGCGGCCGCCCGTCCGTGTCGGTGATCGCGTCGACGATGGCGTCGGGATCGTGCGTGTCGGTGTGGATCACCTTGTCGACGCGGGCGAGGGGATGGTCGTCGAAGGGCTTGCCGTCCGTGTACCACTCCACGCCCTGCACCAGGAGCCAGATCTCGCAGCCGAGGTCACGGGCCGCATGGATGCCGTCGTAGAAGGCGGAGTGCAGCATCGACTCCACGAGCGCGAGCCGCCTGCCCGTGAAGCCCCCGCGACCGCCCGGTCCGGCGGGGCCGCCGGCACCGGCGCCCGATGGCGACGGACCGGTGTACGCGCTCACGCGGCACCCCGCTTCAGCCGGGCCGCAACGGACTCCACGACCGAGCCGGTGCTCACATGGTCCGGATGGTCGCCGTCCACCACCGTGCGGTCGAACAGCTCCTCCACCACCAGCCGTTTGGCCGTGTGAAGGTTCTCCTCCGGCACGCCGTGCCCCGCGAGCAGCAGCGAGAAGGAGGACGTGGTGCCCGAGCCCTCGTGGACGCCGAGCTTGGGCCGGTTGACGGTCTCCTCAGGAAGCAGACCCTCCATGGCCGCCCGCAGCACCCATTTGTCGCGGCCGTAGCGGCGCTTGAGCCCCGCCTCCAGACACACCAGCAGATCGAGGACGTCCCGGTCCCAGTACGGATGGGTGGACCAGTGGCCGGACGCGGCCGAGAGCACCGGCGACATCTCGTTGAGTCCGTCGAACGTCGCCATGTCGTGGGCCACGGCCGAGTCCAGGTCGGGCAGCCGGTCCTCGCGGTGCATGCCGGCGAGCGGGATGTCGGCCCCGTACCCCGTGAGGATCCTGCGGGGCGGTCCGCCGAGTGCGCGGTAGAGGGCGGTGAGCGGCAGCAGATATTCGATGATGTCCGGATCGTGAGACTCCGACGCCCACACCGTGTGCGGGAGCTGGGTGAGCAGATCCACGGTCCGGAGCGTGAACTCCCCGTGCCGGGAACCCAGATGGTCGGCGACGAGCCGGGCCTGCGGGAACTCGCTGCTGGTGTCGGTGCCCATGGAAACCGTCGCCAGCCGGCCCGCCGCCTTGTGGGCGAGCGCCGCGACACCGGAGGAGTCGATCCCTCCGGACAGCACCACCAGCGGAGTCGCGCCGGGAGCGAGTCTGGCCCGTACGGCCGCGTCGAGTGCGGTGCGTACGGCGTCGACCGCCTCGCGCTCCGCGACGATGCGGCGCGACAGCGGCGGGGCCCAGGTGAGATGGGTCTCGGCGGTGCCGCTCCCCAGATCCATGATCATCACTGAGCCGGCGGGGACCTGGTAGAGCCCGGGCAGCCGTCGCACCCGGCGCGCCCCGGCGAGGGGCAGGCCCTGCGGACTCCCGTACCGCGCGAGCGCCTTCGCCTCGGTCGCGGCCACGACCTCGCCGCGCCCGGGGCGCAGATACAGGGGCACGGAGCCCGCGTGGTCGGTCGCGAGGAGGATGCGCCGCCCCTCGGCCACCACCGCGGCGAAGCGGCCGTTGACGAGGCGGAAGGCGTGGTGGCCGTAGCGCCGGAAGAGCGCGAGGAGCAGCCGCGCGTCGTCCGCGCGGGGGCCCGAGTCGGCTCTGTCGCCGGCCGGCTCGGGCAGTACGGACCGGAGTTCGTTCCGGTTGTAGATCTCGCCGGCGATCAGTACGGCGGCGTCCGCGTCGCGCGCCAGCGCCGGTTCCGGGGAGTGGGTGGGGGCATGCACGAGGGTCGCGGTCAGGGTCTGCGTACGCAGCCGCTCCCGGAGCCTGGTGCAGATGCCTTGGGTCGCGAAGGCCGCGCCCGGTATCCGGCCTTCGCCCAGACGGGCGGAGGCCAGAAGACCGAAGGCGGCAGGAAAGTCCTGCTCGTCCATGATCAGATGCTCAGCGCCCCGAACCCACCGGGCCGGAAGTCGTAGCTGACGGGGACCTCGACGAGGAAGGGGCGGCCCAGCTCGGCGCCCTTGCGCAGGGCCGCGAGGAGCTCCTCGCGGGAGGTCGCACGGGCCGCCTCGACACCGTTCGCCTCGGCGAGGGCGACGAAGTCGACGCCGGTGAACTTCACCGCCGGGTCGTGGCTGCGGTGGTGGCCGAGGTTCTGGTACAGCTCGATCAGCCCGTTGGTGTCGTTGTTGACGACGACGGTCACGATCGGCAGGCCGAGCCGGGCGATCGTCTCCAGGTCGGCGCTGTTGGAGTGGAAGCCGCCGTCGCCCGCGATGAGGAACGTGGGCTGGCCGGGGCGGGCCAGCTGGGCGCCGATAGCCGCGGGGATGCCGTAGCCGAAGCTGGAGCAGCCTGCCGACGTGAGGAAGCCGAAGGGCTGGTCGGCACGGGCGAACAGCACTCCGTAGTGCCGGAAGAAGCCGATGTCGGAGACGATCGTGCCCTCGCCGGGTCGCGCGGTCTCGGTCATGACGGTGTTCATGGAGTCGATGACCTGGTGGACCCGCATGCCGTCCGCGTAGTTCTCCGGGTCGGCGAGGAACTCGGCGATGCGCGCCCGCAGCGGAGTGATGTCGTGCCGCTTCTTCGCCGCGAGCGAGGCCGTGGCTGTGTCGAGGTGCTCCACGAACGCCAGGACGTCGGTGACGACGTCGACGGTCGGCCGGTAGACGCGGGGGATCGGGTTCGGCGTCGGCGAGATGCGGACGGTCTTCTCCTCGGTGCCGCGCTGCCACATCGAGGGCCGCAGGTCCTCGGCGTAGTCGTAACCGACAGTGAGGATGACGTCGGCCGGGCCGAACAGGGTCTCCAGGGCCGGGAAGTCGAGAATGCCGTCCATGTAGCCGGTGACGGCCCCGTAGTCGAGCTCGTGGCCGGCGGGCAGGACGCCCTTCGCGATGTACGTCGTGATGACCGGGATGTCGAGGCGCTCGGCGAGCGCGCGGATCGCGGGCACGGCACCGGAGCGGATCGAGGCTGCTCCGACGACCAGCACCGGGTGCTCGGCCGAGCGGAGCAGCTCGGCGGCCGCGTCGGCGGCGGCCTGCCAGCCGGGGGCGACCGCGCCGGTCGGCCGGGCAGGGGTGAGCGCGGGCGGGTTGGCGGCGGAGGCGTCGATGCCCTCGGACGAGCCGAGCAGGTCGACGGGCAGCGAGATGAAGGAGGGGCCGACGGGCTCGGTCATCGCGGCGGTCACCGCGGAGTCCACCAGGTCCGTGATCTCGTGCGGCCGCTGGAGCTCCGCCGCGTACTTGGCCATCGGCTTGATGATCGCCACCGAGTCGAGGCACTGGTGGGTGTCGTTGGGGAAGATGTCGTGCGACTCGGACTGGGCGGCGAGCGCGATGACCGGCGAGCGGTCCAGGATCGACGTGGCGACACCGGTCGACAGATTGGTCATACCGGGGCCGAGGGTCGCCCAGCAGGCCTGTGGCCGGCCGGTGATCCGGGCGAGCACGTCGGCCGCGACACCGGCGGTGAACTCGTGCCGGGTGAGGACGAAGTCGATGCCCTCGACCTCGTCGAAGAGGATCGAGGCGGCCTCACGGCCGACGACGCCGAACACCTTGTCCACGCCGTGCTCGTGCAGCCGGGTGAGGAGTGCGTGGGCGGCCGTCGGTCCGGTGCTGGGTCCGGTCGATACGCGGGACATGGGTCTCCAAGTCGTTCGGCGGTGAACGGGACGCGGAAACCGTGACCGGCGCCACTCTCCGGCCTCTCTCCCGGCGGTATCGGCCGGTATCGGGGAGTGCGCGAAGAGAAGCCGGAGACAGTGGCGGGTGACACTCCTGCGGTGTCTGGAGCAGCGAACCCACGTGCGACGGTGTCCGGTACGGCGACGCCGGGACGCGCCGTCGTCGACGAATGGCGGGACCCGGCGGAGGCCGGGAAGGCCGACTGGGCGCGGCTGACCGGGGATGAGGACTTCTTCCTCACCCCCGAGTGGATGCGCGTCCTGCACGACACGGCCGGTGCGCCGATGCGCTACCTCACTGCCACTGATCCCGGTCGCGGAATCGTCGCGGCCCTGCCCCTGGTGTTCGCCGACCGCACCGCCCCCTGGTCGCTCGGCCGCACCGACCTCCTGATGCGCCACTGCGCCACCGAGGGCATGGACGGCGCCGCCGCGCTCCTCGACGCCTTCGACGGCGCCGATCGGCTGATGCCGTCCCTGATGTGCGGCGGCCGCCACCTCGGCCGCACGCGCCTGATGCTCGGCGGGCACGCCACCGCCGACGACGCCGACTGCGTCGTCGACCGCGCCGAGCGCATCGCCGCCGCCATGGGCGCCGCATCGGTGTGCTTCCCCTACCTCGACTCCGCCGACCGGCTCGTCGCCGGTGTCCTCGAAGCGCGGGGCTATCTGTCGCACACCTCCGGCGAGTTCGCCTCGCTCGACATCCCGGCGGGCGGCTTCGCCGAGTACGCGCTCGGGCTGCCGTCCCGCCGCTCGCGCCGCGTCAGGGCCGAACGCCGGCGCGTCGAGGCGTCCGGCGTCCGGATCACCCTGGCGCCCCTGGTCGCGGACGAGATCTCCCGGCTCGCGGAGCTGGAGACCGCGCTGTTCGCCAAGTACGGCATGACCGACTGGGATCCGCGGCGCTCCGCCGCGGTGTTCGCCGCCGCGCACCGCACCCTCGGCCCCCGCGCGCTCGTCAGCAAGGCAGTGGCGGACGGGGAGATCATCGGCTTCGGGCTGATCCTCCGCCACGGCGCCGACTGGTTCGCCCACCGCGCCGGCTTCGACTACACGCGCCAGAGCGAACTGGGCCTGCCCCTCTACTACGAGCTGCTCTACTACACCCCCGCCGACCACGCCCCGTCCCACGGCGTCACCCGCGTCCACTACGGCATCGGCAGCACGGCGGCGAAGGTCTCCCGCGGGTGCCGGCTGTCCACCCAGCACCTGTACGTGAAGGAGCTCGGCCGATGACCGGCTGGAACGCCGCCGTCGGGCGGATCGTGAACCCGTCACGCCGCCGTGGCGGCCACCTCAGGACGGTCGCCTCCGCCGACGTCGACTCGCTCGACCCGGCCCGTACGTACTACGTGTGGTCCTGGCTGCTGCAGCGCACGATGCACCGCACCCTCATGGCGTTCGGCACCGACCCGGCCTCGCCGGCCGTCGTGCCCGATCTCGCCGAAGCCCCCGGTGCCGTGTCCGGCGACGGACTGAGCTGGACCTACCGCATCCGCCGCGGAGCGCGCTTCGAGACGGGCGAGGAGATCACGGCGTACGACATCAGGTACGCGCTGGAACGGGTCTTCGCCCAGGACATCCTGCCGGGCGGGCCCACCTATCTGCTCGATCTGCTCGACCACGGCGGCCACCGCGGCCCCTACCGCGCCGACGCCGAAGGGCTCAAGGCCGTGGAATGCCCCGACGAGCGCACCCTCGTCCTCCGGCTACGGCGGCCCTTCGCGGACGTCGACCATCTGATGGCCCAGCCCAACACCGCGCCCGTGCCCCGGCTCCGCGACACCCGCGAGGCGTACGGTCGCGCGCCGGTGTGCTCGGGCCCGTACCGGATCCGCAGCCACGAGCCCGGCCGCTCGCTGCACCTGGTCCGCAACCCGCAGTGGGATCCGGCCACCGACGCCGTGCGCTCCGCGCTGCCCACCGAGCTGACCGTCTCCTTCGGCGTCGAGGTCGACGAGCTCGACGCCCGGCTGCTGTCGGGGGAGTTCCATCTCGACGCCGAGGGGCGGGGCATCCAGCACGCGGCGCGCGACCGCATCCTCGCCGACCCGCGGCTGCGGGCGCGCGCGGACAATCCGGCGACCGGATTCCTGCAGTACGTCACCGTCCAGCAGGCCGTGCCGCCCTTCGGCAACGTGCACGCCAGACGTGCGGTCTTCCACGCCGCCGACAAGGCGGCCCTCCTCGAGGCACGCGGCGGCGACGGAGTCGGCGGCACGCTCGCCACCTCCCTGATCCCGCCGTCGCTGCCCGCCCACCCGGGCAGCGACCGCTATCCGTCCGGGGGCGACCTGACCGGTGACCTCGACGCGGCGCGGGCCGAACTGGCCGCCGCCGGACTGCCAGAGGGCTTCCGCACGGCGATCGGCACCCAGCCCGGCAAGTTCGCCCTCGTCGCCCGCGCCCTCGCCGCGTCGCTCGCCCGCGTCGGCATCGAGTCCGAGGTGGTGGTCCTGGACACCGCCTCGTACTACCGCGCGGGGCTCGGCAGTCCGGCCACGGTCCGCAGGCTGGGGCTCGGCCTCGGGGTGACCGACTGGGGCGCCGACTACCCCACCGAGTACGGCTTCCTCGCCCCGCTCGTCGACGGACGGCAGATCAAGCACGGCGGCGGCAACTTCAACTTCGCCGAACTCGACGACCCGCAGGTGAACGCGCTCGTCGACCGGGCGAACGGCGAACCCGACGCGGAGCGGCGCCGGTCCCTGTGGCAGTCCGTCGAGCGGACCGTGATGGACCGCGCCGTGATCCTCCCCATGGCCCACGACCGCACCCTGCACTACCGCCACCCCGACCTGACCAATGTCTACGTCCACCCCGCGTTCGGTCTCTACGACATCCAGGCCCTCGGGCTCGTCGGGGACGGCGACGCGGACCCCACCGGCATGGGAGAAGGAGACGCGTGAACCCGGCCTTCACGGAACTCGACCCGCACGACAGCGACCGCATCGACGCGGCGTTCGGGCTGCGCACCGAGGCGGCGCGCGAGGACACCCCGGGTCTTCCCGCGCCCTGCCGCGCCGACCTGATCGGGTCCGTACGGGTCCCGCCGCCCGCGACCAGGGTCGAGGAGTGGCTGGTCACCGCGGACCGGCACACCCCGGACGCCATCGCCTCCCTGCGCCTGGAGTTCCCCACAGAGGAGAACACCGCCTCCGTGACCGCTGCCGTCCTCGCCGTACGGCCCGGCCTGCGGCGGCGGGGAATCGGCCGGAAGCTGGTGGAGTTCGCCGGCGCCCGCGGCAAACTCGACGGCCGCACCTGGCTCCTGCTCTTCGCCGACGCGGGGCCGGGGGCCGAGGACACGATCCCCGCCGCCCGTTTCGCCGACGCGCTCGGCGGCCGGACCGTCATGACCCTCGACCATCTGCGGCTGGAGGTCTGCGACGCACCCGCCGCAGGTCCCGTCCCCGACGGATACACCTGCCGTACCTGGGGCAGCACCGTGCCCGACGAACTGGTCGCCGAGGCCGCCCGCCTGGAGGCCACGCTCTCCGCGGACGCCCCCACCGGTGACCTGGACTGGGAGCCGCAGCCCGCCGCCATCTCCCGGATCCGCGCCTTCGAGAGGATGCGGATCGCCCGCGGCCGGCGCGCCTATCAGACCGGCATACGCCACGAGGGGACCGGCCGCCTGGTGGCCTGGTCCGCGGTGTCCATGACCACCGCCAACCCCGACAGCGCGCTCCAGGCGGTCACGGTCGTCGACCCCGGGCACCGGGGCCGTGGCCTCGGGCGGCTGGTCAAGGCCCTCAATCTCCGGTACGTGCGAGGCAGCGAGACCGAACTGCGCACGATCGACACCTGGAACTCCACGGGCAACGTCCATATGAGGCGGATCAACGAGGAGTTCGGTTTCCGTCCCGCGGGCGGCCGGCGGATGTGGGAGCTGGACATCTGATGCTCGGCAGCGGGCCGTTCGCCCGGCTGTTCGTCGCCCACGCCACGTCGCAACTGGGCTTCCGCGTGGCCCAGACCGCGATGCCGCTGACCGCGCTCACCGCCGCGGACGCGTCGCCCTCCGGGGCGGCGGCCCTGATCACCGTGCAGACGGTGGCCGGCGCGGTGATGGCGGGCCTCGGCGCCGGCGGGGTCATCGGGGCGCTGCTCGTCAAGCGGTTCCTCGGGGCGCTCGGGCAGGCGCGGGCGATCACGTACGGGCTTCTCGTCCCGGCGCCGTTCGCGCTGCTGGCGTCGCTGGCGGGGTGGATGCCCGCCTGGACGACGGGGCTCGGCATGCTGGGTGTCGGCGCGGGCGCGGTGCTGTACAACGTGACGCAGATCAGCCTCCGCCAGACCGTGACGCCACCCGAACTGCTCGGCCGGGTGAACGCGACGATGCGTACCCTCGTGTGGGGCGTGATCCCGCTGGGCGGTGTCGTCGCCTCCGCGATGTCCTCCTTACTGCCGGTGAGTTCGGTGGTCGTCATCGGTGCCGTGCTCGCGTGCACCGCATGGCTGTGGCTGGTGGGCCTACACGCTCCCGCCCGATTCGAGGCCGTCACGCGTTCGGGTTGACGGGCTGTACTTTCGGCCATTCCTTACGGCGGATATCGATCGATCGCGCGGTGTCGGCGTTCTTCGGTCTCTCTGCTCACGGTCACACCGGAGAAGAATTGGTTCAGCCGAATCCGCCTCAATGGGGCGAGGTCTCGACATGGTCGTATGCAATGCCCGTGTCCGGAATCGCGCGCCGGAGGAGAGTACGAAGAGACTACGCCCATAAGATGCCGTCATGGCAGGTGAGAGCGCTTACCGAGGCTACTCCTCTTACGACAGGCGTCGGTCACGCCGGCGTCGTACGATCGGCACTCTGGCGACACTTGCGGCGGCAGCGGGGATCGGCTATTGGGGATACAGCACGCTGTTCGCAGAAGGCGCTGAGGACCCCGAAGTCCGCGCTGCCCAGGAACAGTTGGACGGGTTCCTGGCGGCCTGGGAGACGGGCGACGCCAAGAAGGCCGGGTCGTACACGGATACTCCCGGTAATGCGGAGTCTCTCATCACGTCCGTCATGACGAACCTGAAACCGTCGAAGACGGAGATCTCCACGAAGGACGGCAAGAAGCAGGCGGAGGGGGATGTTCGCATTCCGTTCACGGTGGCGATGCGGATTCCCGGCGCCGGCGACTACACCTGGGACTCCAAGGCGAAAGTCCTGAAGAAGCAGGAAGAATGGCAGGTGGAGTTCACCACTCCGGTGATCCACCCGGCGTTGGCCCCCGGCCAGACCCTGGCTCTGCAATCGCAGGAGCGCGCTGCCGTACTCGACGCGAACGGTGACGTCCTGCAGGCGCCCTCGATTGTCGGCGCCGTCGACCCGAAGAGCGGAAAGGGCATCTCCGGACTCGAGGCCCGCTACGACGAGCAGCTCACCGGCGGCGCGGGCGGGGCGAAGTCCGTCGCCGTCGTGGACCGCGAGTCCGGACGTGCGGTGAAGCGGCTCAGCAACGACAAAGGCGCCAAGGGCGAGCCGGTGAGGACCACCATCGACCCGAGGATCCAGGGAGCCGCCGCCGAGGCACTGGACGGAGTCGAGAAGAACGCGGCCATCGTCGCGATCGACCCGTCCACCGGACATGTCCTCGCCGCCGCCAACAGGCCCGGCGGCATGAACCGGGCCCTGGAAGGCCGCTATCCGCCGGGCTCCACCTTCAAGGTCGTCACCGCCACCGCACTGCTGAAGCAGGGAATGCGACCGTCCGATGCTGCGCAGTGCCCCAAGTTCGCGCACGTCAACGGGCAGCGGTTCGAGAACCAGAACCGGTTCACCCTGCCGTCGGGCTCCACCTTCAAGGACTCCTTCGCCAAGTCCTGCAACACCTTCTTCGTCAACTCCCGTACGAAGCTCCAGGATGCGTCGCTGCACGACGCCGCGCAGGCCTTCGGCATCGGCGGCAGCTGGGACGTCGGTGTCGCCACCTACGACGGCAGCGTGCCGGTCGCAAGCGGAGACAACGACAAGGCCGCATCGACGATCGGACAGGCCCGCGTCCAGGCGTCCCCCCTCGTGATGGCCTCGATCGCGGCGACGGTCAAGGAGGGCACGTTCCGGCAGCCGGTCCTCGTGCCGGCCGCGGTGAAGAAGAAGTACGAAGCCCCGGCCGCGCTCGAACCCGCGGTCGTGGCAGGTCTGCGCGACATGATGCGCGCCACGGTCACCTACGGCGCGGGCCGGGCGCTGAAGGACGTACCCGGCGAGGCGTATGCGAAGACGGGCACCGCCGAGTTCGGCACCGAGACCCCGCCGCGCACCCACGCCTGGATGATCGGCTACCAGGGGAACAAGAACCTCGCCTGGGCGGTCCTCGTGGAGGACGGCGGCTCGGGCGGCTCCGACGCCGGGCCGATCGCGGCCAGGTTCCTCAAGGCGGTCGGCTGAACAGCGCAGCACAGCACGGACAGCACGGCACGTACAGCACGGCACCGACCCGACCCCAGGTCTCACGCAGTTCTTTTGCGGAGCGTTCTTCCAGCGACACGAAAGGCAATGACTCGTGGGATTCGATGAGGCATCGCGCGGCGTTGTGCGCCCCTCCGAAGAGGTGGGCGGAGTGCTGAGGTTCGTCCGCACGGACGACTTCGACTCGCTCGACCCGGCCGATACCTACTACGCCTATACCTGGAACTTCATACGGCTGATCGGGCGCCCCCTCGTCGGCTACCGCCAGGACGGCGACGGCGGGCTCCGGCTCGTCCCCGACCTCGCCGAGAGCCTGGGCACCCCGTCCGCGGACGGCCGGACCTGGACCTACCGCCTCCGCCGCGGCATCGCTTTCGAGACCGGCCGCCCGGTCACGGCGCAGGACGTGCGCCACGCCGTGCTGCGCGCCAACTTTCCCGAGTCGGTGTACGGGAACGGGAACGGGTCCGGGAACCGGTCCGCCGCGACGATCACCCGTGGCGGGCCCCAGTACTTCCGCCAGTACCTCACGGGCGCCGGCGACGGCATCGACTGCCCGGACGAGCACACGATCGTCTTCCGTCTGAAAGAGCCCTTCTCCGGATTCGACTACCTCGCCGCCCTCCCGACGACGATCCCCGTCCCCGAGGAGGCCGACACCTACCCCCGCTACCGGGACCGGCCGGTCTCCTCGGGGCCGTACCGCATCAGCACGTACGAGCCCGGGCGCGAGGCCCGCCTCGACCACAACCCGCACTGGAAGCGGGAGTCGGACCCCCTGCGCACCCGCCGGCCGCAGGAGATCCACGTTCGGCTCGGCGTCACCGGGCCGGAGGTCGACCGCATGCTGCTGGCAGGCGAGGCGGACATCGACCTGGCCGGTGTGGGGGTGCAGCCGGAGACCCAGGAACGGCTGCTGGCGGACGACTCGATGCGGGAGCACGTCGACAATCCCCGCACCGGGTTCGTCTGGCTGTACTGCATCAACCAGAACATCGGCCCACTGACGGACGTCCACGCGCGCAGGGCCGTCCAGTACGCCACCGACAAGGCCGCCATGCGCGACGCGTACGGCGGCGAACCGGCCGGCGACATCGCCACCACCCTGCTCCCGCCCACCGTGGCGGGCTACGAACCGCACGACAGATACCCGGTCGGCCCCGACGCCACCGGAGATCTGGACGCGGCGCGCCGCGAACTCGCCCTGGCGGGAGTGCCGGACGGATTCCCCGTCCGGATCGCGGCGCGTGAGGACCGGCGCAAGGAATGGAACGCGGCCCTGGCCCTTGCCGCCGGCCTGGCCCGCGTGGGAATCGACGCGGAGGTCACCGCCTTCACCTCGGGCGACTACTTCACCACCTGCGCCGGTGTTCCCGCCTATCTGCGTGAGCACGGAATCGGCATCGTGATGTTCGGCTGGGCCGCCGACTTCCCGGACGGTTTCGGATTCCTCCAGCAGATCGCCGACTCCCGCGCCATCAAGGAGTCGGGCAACCAGAACCTCGGCGAGCTGGCGGATCCGAAGATCGACCATCTGCTCGACGAGGGCATCGGCACCGCCGACCCGGGTGAAAGAGCGCGGATCTGGGCGGAGGTGGACCGGCTGGCGATGGACAGCGCGGTGATGTGTCCCTACATGTACGTGAGATCCGTGGTCTACCGGGGCGCCGGAGCCTCGAATGTCACGATGTCGCAGGCATACGGGATGTACGACTACGCGACGATCTCGGCGACGCGGGGATAGACCGCCGGTCGCGGGGGGATCCCGCGCGCATCGGCAGAACGGCACACGGGGGTGAGGGACAACAGCAGACGCGCGGGAACACCGCCGAAAGCGGCACTCGCCCCCCGACATCATGCGCACCCACGAGGGGGGAAGCACCTTGAACAGCGCAAGACGCCTGACGGTCCAGCTCCTCGGACCCGTCGCATTGCTGAACGCAGGCGTACCGATACCGATCCAGGGCCAGCGGCAGGTGCGTTTCCTCGCCGCCCTCGCGCTGAAACCCGGACAGGTCGTCACCAAAGAGGCCATCATCGCGGACTCCTGGGACGGTGAACCGCCGCGCACCGTCGCCGGGCAGCTCCAGACCTCGACCTGGAGAATTCGCACCGCCCTGGAGGCGGCGGGACTCGCGAGGGACGTCCTCGTGTCCCACCGCCTCGGTTACCAGTTGCACGTGCCCGCCGAACGCATCGATCTCTTCGTCTTCCGTGATGCGGTGAAGGAAATCCGTGAACTCTACGCGCGTGGGGACTTCGAGGCCGCGGGACAGCGCATCGAATCCGTCCTCGCCATGTGGAAAGGCGCCGCCCTCACGGACGTCACCTCCGGCCGGCTCCGCCTTCACGCCGAGTGCCTGGACCGGGAGCGGGCGACGGCGATCGAGCTGCGCGCGAGGATCGACATCGGGCGGGCGAAGTTCGAGGACGCGATCGCGCAGCTGTCGGAACTGGTCGACCAGGACCCTCTGCGGGAAGACCTCTACATCGGGCTGATGAAGGCGTATTACGGTGCGGGGCGGCAGGCGGACGCGATTCAGATCTTCCACCGGGCGAGGGAGATCCTCCGGGATCAGATCGGGATCAACCCAGGCGTGAAGCTCAAGGCGACGATGCAGGCGGTGCTGCAGCAGGACGAGCCGTACCTCAAGGCGGCGTAGGGGCCCGGGCGGGCCGGGCGGGTCGGAGTGGGGGGCACCTGCGGCTCCGCAGAGGTGCGCTCCGCCCCGGACCTCTGGGGTTGTGTTCGGCACCGTGCGGTGGGCGGCCCGCGTGTTCGTCCTCAAGCGCCGGACGGGCCCAGAGTGCGGCCGGGTACCGCGGGGTGGGCCAGGGTGTCGGTCCTCCAGCGTCGGACGTGCTTGAGTCGTGCTCGACACCGTGCGGTGGGCCGGAGTGTCCGTCCCGGAGCGCCGGACGGGCCTGATGCGGGCCGGTAACGCGAGGTGCCCCCGGGTGTCCGTCCCGGAGTCCACCCCTGTGCCCGGAGGGTGTAGGGGAGAGGGGCGCGGGCGCCCGGTCCCGTTCCTGGGCTACGTCGACAGTGCCGCCGTGATGTCGAGCGGCTCGTACGGCCGGGGGTCGAGCACCCGTGTGCGTGGCGCCGTCGGGCGTGCCGAGACGGCCGTGGACAGCGCGGCGGCCGCCGCGCTGTCCACGCGTGCCGCGGTGAGCGGGGACACCATGTCGTCGTGGTGACTGGGGATCAGCAGTGGCGGATCTCCCAGCACCTCCAGCAGACGCTCCAGATAGCCGTGCACGGCTGAGTGCGAGGTCATCCCGACCACCGCCACATCCGGGCGAAGGCCGGCGAGTTCGCGGGCGATGTAGTTGCTGGCTCCGGACAGCAGCACGGTCGGGCCCTCCTCGACCGTCACCGCGTACATCAGCGTCTCGCCCTCCGGCAGCTCACCGAGCGTCGTGGGCCGGGTCGGTGGCGGGGCGACGAGCCGGCCGGGGGCGAAGTACCCGTGGTCCGCGCCCTGGCTGTGCAGGCTGCGGAAGACCTGCACGGTGAAGCCGTCGAACTGCAGATACTCGCCGCCCCGCACGGTGATGACATCGGCGACGCGCTTCTCGGGTGCTCCGAGAGCCGTCAGCAGATGCCGCGAGGAGTCGTCGCACAGCGTGCGGATGCGGTGGTCCCGCCACTCCGGGTGGGCGAGCAACCGCGGCACGTCGGCGAGGTGGTCGAAGTGCCCGTGGCTGACGA
Source organism: Streptomyces sp. NPDC002133 (assembly GCF_040296405.1). NCBI lineage: Bacteria > Bacillati > Actinomycetota > Actinomycetes > Kitasatosporales > Streptomycetaceae > Streptomyces > Streptomyces sp. NPDC002133. The sequence goes on from NZ_JBEOXF010000077.1 coordinate 19,108, forward strand.
GGATCAGCTCGGGCGCGCCCGTGAGCCTGGCGCGCGCCGCCTCCGCGACCGCCGTCTCGTCCAGGCGCAGGGGGAGCGACGGATCGAGCTTCCCGTCGGCGTTCAGGCAGCGCATACGGCTGAAGTAGGGGTCGAAGAGCACACGGCGCGGGCCCGTGGCCGTGTCGCCGCCGCCGAAGGTCAGCTCCCAGCCGGCGACCCCCAGCCAGCGCATCGTCAACGGGGCCGGCGCCACCGGGGCGCGAGCGGGACCGTGCGCCGCCCGCTGCTGCGAAGCGGCGGACGTGGTGGCGGTCGCCGATGCCGCGCCTCCGGACAGCAGCCCCGCGGCCCCGGCCGCCAGCGTCCCCTTCAGAACCGATCGCCGCAGCCGCAGCATGAGCAAGACCTCCACCTGTCACCGTTGGTGACGAGGAGGATATGCAAGGCATACGCAGGGTCAGCGTTTTCCGGCCAAGGACACTCCGGCTGTCCCGTGCATCACCCGTGGAACAGCCGGAGAACAGCGCGCGAACGCGCGAACGGCCGGGCTCAGGTCGTGTATTCGGAGTTCAGCCGCACGTATCCCTCGGTGAGGTCGCACCCGTAGACCGTGAACGCGCCGTCGGCGATGCCGAGATCGATGCCGATGACGACCTCGTCGCCGCGCAGATACTCCGTCAGGGCTCCGAGGACGGCGTCCTCGTCGGCCCGGGGTGGGTAGACGGCCACATCGCCGAAGCGGATGGCGACCTTGTCCTTGTCGATGTCCGTCTCGTCCTGGCACTTTCCGATCGCCATCGCCACCCGGCCCCAGTTCGGGTCGCAGCCGTGAACGGCGGTCTTCACCAGCGGCGAGTTGACGACCGACTTGCCGACCCGCTTCGCCTGCGCCGCATCCCGGGCTCCGGCCACCTCGACCTGGATGAGCTTGCTCGCGCCCTCGCCGTCGGAGGCGATCATCTTGACCAGGTCGAGCGCCACGCGGTGCAGCGCGGTCCTGAACTCGTCCGGGTCGACCTCGCCCGCGACCCCGTTCGCGAACAACGCCGCCGTGTCCGACGTGGAGGTGTCGGTGTCGATGCTCACCGCGTTGAACGTGATGTCCATGACCTCGCGGAACAGCCGGTCCTGCACCTCCGGCGCGAGCTGCGCGTCGGTGGCGAAGAAGGTGAGCAGCGTCGCCATGTCCGGCTCCAGCATGCCCACCCCCTTGGCGATACCGGTGATCGTCGCCCCACCGACCCGGGCCGAGACGATCTTGGGGTGGGTGTCGGTGGTCATGATGGAGCGCGCGGCCGCCTCGAAGCCACGGTCATCCGGGAACGGCCACCCGAGCGCGGCGACATGAGCCCTGATGCTCTCCATCGGAAGCTGACGGCCGATCACCCCGGTCGCCGCGACGAGCAGTTCCTCCGGTGGCAGGCCGACCGCCTTGGCGACGCGGTCCCGTACCTCCAGGGCGTTGGCCGCACCCTGCGCGCCCGTGGCGACGTTCGCGTTCCGCGCCACGACCACCACACCTCGTGCGACACCGTCGGCTGCGGCCTCGCGCGACAGGAGCACGGAGGGGCCCGCGAACCTGGACCGGGTGAACACGGCGCTGACCTGTGCCGGCTCCGTGGACAGCAGCACCGTGAAGTCGTCCCGGCCGTCGTCACCCGCGCCGACCGGCGCGACATGGACGGCGAACCCCTTGGGCGTATCGACCATGAGTCACCCCTCTGGATAGTCATGCGTTCAGACTCATACTGATGCGAGCCTATACGGTGACAGTCTCCGCGGCCTCTCGTTCGCCGATCCCCGCGTGCCACGCCCCTCGGCCCGGCGCCGCGTCATCACGCGGTGACTCGCTACGGGCGCAGCACGATCTTTCCGACCGTCCGCCGCGCCAGCAGGTCCTCGTGCGCGCGCCGGGCCTCGGCCAGCGGATAGCTGCCTCCGGCGACGGGGGTGACGCGGCCGCGCGCCACCAGGTCGAGGAGTTCCGTGAGCGGCCCGCCGACCGCTCCGGGAGCCGCCAGCGTGGGGCGGAGCCAGAAGCCCACGACCGAGGCGTTGAGCCGGTTCAGGCGGGCGGGGTCGACCGGGGTGAACGCGCTGCGGGAGGCGTTTCCGTAGGTGACGAGGCGGCCGAAGGAGGCGAGGGACGCCAGTGCCCGGTCGAAGAGTTCGCCGCCGACGGCGTCGAGAATTACGTCGGCGCCCTTCTCCAGGGGGTACTCGACGATCGCGTCGGCGCCGAGGTCCAGGGCGAGTCGGGCCTTGGACGGCGAGGAGGCCTGTGCGAGCACGCGTCCCGCACCGAATTCCCTGGCCAGTTGGAGGACGAGGCTGCCGACGCCGCCTGCCGCGGAGTGCACCACCACGGTCTCGCCCGTGCGCAGGCGGGCCGCGGAACGGAGCAGATGCCAGGCCGTCAGCCCCTGCATCAGCAGCGCCAGCGCCTGGGCGGCGTCGAGCTCCTCGGGAATCCCGAAGACGGACGACTCCTTGGCGACCACCTGTTGCGCGTATCCGTTGGACACGCGTGCCAGCACCCGCCGGCCGTCGGGGGTGCGCCCCACGACCTCGCTCCCAGGGATGTACGGGAGTCTGTCGGCGTTCAGGTAGGAGCCGTCGGTCTGGTGGGTGTCGGCGAAGTTCACCCCGGCGGCTTCCACCCTGAGGAGTAACTCTCCCGGGCCCGGGGCCGGCGGGGCCACTTCGACGGGTGTGAGGACTTCCGGACCACCGAAGTGGTCGAACTGAATAGCGATCATGGCCGCACCGTATCGCGCGGCAGCCGCCCGCCGCGGGCGCTATCCGCCCCTGACCTGACCGCCGTTCGTGAAGGTGACCGGCAGGCTCACGGGGCCGCGGAGCCCGCCCGGCCGCCACCGGAGCTCGCCCGGCGGTACGGCCAGGGCGAGGCCGGGAAGGCGGCGCAGGGCGGTCCCGATCGCGACCTGGCCCTCCAGCCGGGCCAGCGGCGCCCCCAGGCAGTAGTGGATGCCGTGCCCGAAGGCGAGGTGGGCGTTGTCCCGCCGGGTGACGTCCAGGCGGTCGGGGTCCGGGAACCTCGCCGGGTCGCGGTCGGCGATGGCCGAGGCGATCAGCACGGTCGCTCCGCGTGGGACGGTCACGCCCGCGATCTCGACGTCCTCGCGGGCGAACCGGGCGATGCCGGGGCTGACCGGTCCGTCGTAGCGCAGAAACTCGTCGATCGCGCCCGGCAGCAGCTCCGGATCGGAGCGCAGCAGCTCCAGCTGGTCGGGGTGGGCGAGCAGCGCGGCGATGCCGCCGCCGATCAGGTTGACCGTGGTGATGTAGCCGGCGACCAGCAGCAGGAACGCCATGGCGATCAGCTCGTCCTCGTTCAGCTGCTGCTCCTCGTCCCGCGCGGTGATGAGCGCACTGAGCAGGTCGCCGTCCCCGGGCCTGGCCCGCTTGGTCTCCAGCAGTTTGGTCAGATACGCGCGCATCTCCTGCCAGGCCGCGTTCACCACGGCCGGGTCCGGCATCTCGGCCCCGCGCATGATCATGTCGTCGGTCCACCGCTGGAACTCGTGCCGGTCGTCCACCGGCACCCCGAGCAGTTCGCTGATCACGGTGACCGGAAGCGGCAGGGCGAAGTCCGCGACGAGGTCGGCGCGGCCGGCCGGCACGACCGCGTCGAGCAGGCCGTCGGTGATGGACTGGATGCGGGGCCGCAGCTCGCCCACCCGGCGCGCGGTGAACGCCTTCGAGACCAGGCGGCGCAGTCGGGTGTGGTCGGGCGGGTCGGAGCGGAGCATGTTGCTGAGCATCGACTCGCGCTCCGTCTCGGGCAGCTGCTGCAGCAGCCGGGTGTCCGACGCGTCGCGTACGTCGCTGCTCAGCCGTGGGTCGGACAGGGCCGCGATGCCGTCCTCATAGCGCGTAACCAGCCAGGCGTCCAGGCCGCCGGCGATGACAGCGCGACGCACGGGGCCGTCCTCGCGCAGCTGCCGGTAGAGCGGGAAGGGATCCGCGACGAAGGCAGGGTCGGCGTAGGGCAGAAGGACCGGCTGCTGGCTCATGATGCCTCCCGGGGTACGCCGCCGTCATTGCGGCGAGTTGTCAGGCCTTGAGGGTATATGTCCCAGTGTGGAAGGTCCTGGGATGGTGCCGAAGGGAGGGGGCGATGGAGCGGACCACGTGCTGTGTGGTGGGTGGCGGCCCCGCGGGAATGGTCCTCGGCCTGCTGCTGGCCCGGGCCGGTGTGGCGGTCACGGTGCTGGAGAAGCATTGTGACTTCCTGCGCGACTTCCGCGGCGACACCGTGCATCCGTCCACGCTGGCGCTGCTGGACGAGCTGGGCCTGGCCGAGCGGTTCGCGCGGCTGCCGCAGCGGCGGGTGACGACGATCCAGCTGCCACTCGGCAGGGACCGCTCGTTGGTCACCGTCGGCGACATCGGCTCGCTGCCGGGCAAGTACAACTACATCGCCATGGTCCCGCAGTGGGACCTGCTCAACCTCCTCGCCGACGAGGCGAGGCGGGAGCCGTCCTTCTCCGTGCGGATGAACACCGAGGCCACGGGCTTCCTGATGGAGCGCGGACGGGTCACAGGGGTGCGGTACCGCACGTCCGACGGCCGTACCGGCACGCTGCGGGCGGGTCTCACGGTGGCCTGCGACGGCCGGGGCTCGCTGGCCCGGTCGCTGCCCGAACTGGGACTGCGGAGTTTCACGTGCCCGATGGACGCCTGGTGGTTCCGGCTGCCACGGCGCGACGGGGATCCGCACGGGCTGGTGGGGGGCGTGGGTGACCGGCTGCTCAGCGCCATGATCGACCGAGGTGACTACTGGCAGTGCGCCGCCCTGATCCCCAAGGGAACCGACGCCGCGCGACGCGTCGCCGGTGTCGAGCGCTTCATGGCCGACTTCACGGCCGCCGTCCCCTGGCTCGCGGACCGGGTGCACGCGCTGCGGTCGTGGGACGACGTCAAGCTGCTCGATGTACGGCTCGACCGCCTACGGCGCTGGCACCGCCCGGGCCTGCTGTGCATCGGCGACGCGGCGCACGCGATGTCGCCGGTCTTCGGCATCGGCATCAACCTCGCCGTCGAGGACGCCGTGGCCGCCGCCCGGTATCTCGTCGGACCGCTGCGCCGGGGCGCGATCGGCCCGCGGGACACACGGGCGGTGCAGCGCCGCCGCCTTCCGACCACGGCCGTGACCCAGGCGCTGCAGCGGACCGCCCACGCACGCGTCATCGAACCGCTGCTCGCGGGCCGCCCGCCCTTCGGCAACCCGCGCCTGGTGCAGCGGCTGACGGAGCTGCTCACCACCTCGCGCCGACTGAACCGGGTCCCGGCGTACTTCCTCGCCTACGGCGCCGTGCGCGAGCGCCCGCCCGCCGCGTCCCTGCGGTGACCGGCGGCTCCGGCCCGGCCCGACGCCTTGCCCGACGGACCTGTGCGACGCCCTGCCCTACGGGCCGGCGTGGAGGCCGGGCACGGCGGCGCAGGCGCCGACCCGTGCCGCGGTGTATTCAGGACATATGGTTCCTGGACGGCTCCGCGGAGCCCCTCGCCCGTCATGGGAGCCACACCATGCCCTGCTGCTGGTACCGATCGCGCTGATCGCGCTCGTCACGGTGGTCGACATCCTGGCGCCACCGGCCGTCCACCTCGGCCCCTTCCTCGTCGCCGCACCCGCCATCACCGCGTCGTTCGCGGGGCCCCGCACCACCGCGTTCGTCGGTGTGCTCGCGGTCCTCGCCCAGGCGGTGGTCGCGATGGCACGCACCACGCTCATCGACCTGAACCACTCGTTCCAGCTCATCACCCTGATCCTCATCTCGGGATTCGCGACCTTCTTCGCCCACCTGCGAGAACGCCACGAGAAGGAGGTCACCCAGCTCCGCTCGGTGGCCGAGGCGGCACAACAGGTCGTCCTGAGGCCCCTGCCCCAGCGGATCGGTCCGCTGCGCATCGCCTCGGTCTATCTGGCCGCGGAGAGCGAGGCGCAGATCGGCGGCGATCTGTACGCCGCCGCCCGTATCGCCGGGGGGACCCGGTTCGTCATCGGCGACGCACGGGGCAAGGGCCTGGCGGCGATCGGGGATGCCGCGTTGCTCCTCGGCGCCTTCCGTGGCGCCGCCCACCGGCAGGCCGACCTGGCGGCGCTGGTCGCCCATCTGGAGGGAGCCGCCTCCTCCGACCTGGACGACCCAGGGGCATCCGCCGACGGTGCCGAGGGTCCGGGCGAGTCGTTCATCACCGCGGCCGTCCTGGACGTCCCGGACGAGGCGCCGGACCTTCACCTGATCAACTGCGGTCACCCCTCGCCGCTGCTGCTCCGCGACGGCCTGGTCGTCCCGCTCGACGTGCGCCGCCCTCTGCCGCCGCTGGGGCTCACCGAGTTCGTGGAGTGCGACCTGTCCGTGGAGACGTTCGCCTTCGAGCCCGGCGACATCGTTCTGCTCTACACCGACGGTGTCATCGAGGCCCGCGACCGGGCCGGCACCTTCTACCCCTTGCAGGAACGGGTGGCCACCTGGTCCGCCGGAGGCCCTGATGCCCTCCTGGGGCGCCTCTGCGGCGACCTGCTGCGCCATGCCGGCGGACATCTGGGGGACGACGCCGCCATGGTGGCGATCGAGCGCATGCCGATCTGAGGTCGCGAGGGTCGAGCATCCAGACCTCAAACAAACCTTTTTCCCGGTTTGTTTGAGGGTTCATCAGAGGAGGAATCGGCCATCGAGGGGGAGAGTCTGGCCGAGAGTTGTCAGTTACCGCAAGAACATACAGCGTGGATGGTTTTATACGCCTGGCTGTCGTACAGTGCTCTCCGTGCACCGGGGATTCCGGAGAGCGATGTTCGCCGTCGCGTGCCGCTTGCCGCCGGGAGCACGGCCGACCGGCCGATGGGCCTACGGAGTCCGTTCGATGGACGTCCAGGAGTAGAGCAGCAGGGAGCTGTCCGTGTCGAAGCAGGAAAGGGCAGTACGCACCCGCCGTGACCTGGTCCATGCGGCGGCCGTCGCGTTCGAGCAGTACGGCTATGTGCAGGCGACGCTGGCGACCATCAGTGATCATGCGGGCGTCAGTACGGGCGCCCTGCATTTCCACTTCGAGAACAAGGCGGCGCTCGCCGCGGCCGTCGAAGCGGCGGCGAACGAACAACTGCGTGCCGTCGTGCGCGAGGCGTGCGGGAGCACCGGACCCGCGCTCCAGGCACTCGCCGAGGCCTCGCAGGAGGTGTCGCGGCTGCTGCGCGCCAATGTGGTCTTCCGTGCCGGGTTCCAGCTCAATTTCGACGTCACCCGCCGGTCCGATCTGGACCTCCGGCGCGAGTGGCACGCATGCGTGCAGAACCTGATCGACAAGGCGCGCGACGGCGGCGGGCTGATGCGCTCCGTCGTCCCGCACGACGTCGTCGCCGTGATCGTGGCCGCCACGGTCGGGTTCGGGCTGCTCGGCAGGGAGAGCCAGGAGTGGCTTTCCCCGAACACGCTGGCCGGCTTCTGGGAACTCCTGCTGCCGCGGCTTGCCGCCGTACCGGAATAGCCGCCGGGTACGGGAATCACCGTTCGGTAATTCCCGTGTCACCGCAGACCGTTCAGTTACTCGACAGCGAACTGATTAAACAATTGACGGTCATCATTGACCCTGACGGAAATCGCCGCAGACTTCTTTACGGTGAGCGTGTCCCGAAGGGAATCGACCATGACCGTACAGGCCGTGCCCGATCATCGAAGGCACCGACCGGGCGTTCTCCCCGGCCGGCGGATCGCCCCACGGCTCACCGTCACGGACGACGAACTGCAGCTGTGGATGGTGCCCCGGCCCTGGGCCAGGGGCGCCGCGCGGCCGCTGAGAGTGTCCGAACTCGACGACCGGGAGCGCGAGCGCGCCGCCTCCTTCCAACGGCCCCGGGACCGCCTGCTCTACGAGTCCGCGCACATCGCCCTGCGGCGCGTGCTCGCCGCCTTTCTGGGCGTTCGTCCGCGCGACGTGCTCCTGGGGCGCGAGCCCTGCCCCGGCTGCGGAGGCCCGCACGGCCGGCCCGTGGTCGCCGACGCCCCCTTCCCGCTGCACTTCTCCCTCTCCCACAGCCATGGCCTCGCTCTCGTCGCCGTCTCCACGAAGCCTGTGGGCGTGGACGTGGAGCACGTGACCTCGGTGCAGAGGGCGGACCTCTGCATCCCCTCGCTCCACCCTGCCGAGCGGGAGGAACTGGTCCTCCTGCCCACAGAGGAACGCCGCCGCGCCTTCACCGCGCTGTGGACGCGCAAGGAGGCCTACCTCAAGGCGACGGGCACCGGGCTCGGCCGTGACCTGTCCGCCGACTACCTCGGCGAGCGCGAGGGCCCGGGTGCCCCCCGCAGGCCGGCCGGCTGGACCGTACGCAACGTGGCCACCGGCACGGGCCGCAGCGGTCACCGCGCCGCCGTCGCGTTCCAGGGCGCCGAGGACCAGCGGTGCACCGTGCGCCGACTGTCCGCGGACTGCCTCCACACCGACGATGCGACCGGACTCCTCGCCGGGCTCGAGGCGCGCGAGTGCGCGCTGCTGCCGGCGTCCCGCGCGCTCACGTGACCAGCACGACCGATCACCGCGATATCCCGACCGTGATGTCCCGAGGGGGAACCTTGCCGACCGTCGAATCCCAGGTACCCGACCGGCTCGACGAACTTGCCGAACTCAAGAACCTCGCCCGTAACGGGCCCGATCCCAAGGCGACCGAACGCCAGCACGCCAAGGGCAAACTGACGGCCCATGAGCGAATAGAGCTGCTGCTCGACAAGGGCAGCTTCACCGAGATGGAAGCGCTGCGACGGCACCGTGCCACCGGCTTCGGCCTGGAGGCCAAGCGTCCGCACACCGACGGTGTGGTCACGGGCTGGGGAACGGTCGAGGGCCGGACGGTCTTCGTCTACGCCCATGACTTCCGGATCTTCGGCGGCGCGCTGGGCGAGGCCCACGCCACCAAGATTCACAAGATCATGGACATGGCCATCGCGGCCGGTGCCCCGCTGGTCTCTCTCAACGACGGTGCCGGCGCCCGGATCCAGGAGGGCGTCTCCGCCCTCGCCGGATACGGCGGTATCTTCCGGCGCAACACCAAGGCCTCCGGCGTCATCCCGCAGATCAGCGTGATGCTCGGGCCGTGCGCCGGCGGCGCCGCCTACTCGCCGGCGCTGACCGATTTCATCTTCGCCGTACGCGACATCTCCCAGATGTTCATCACCGGCCCCGAGGTCGTGCAGGCCGTCACCGGCGAGGAGGTCTCGCAGAACGGCCTCGGCGGCGCAGACGTCCACGCCGGTGTCTCGGGCGTCGCGCACTTCGTGTACGACGACGAGGAGAGCTGCCTCGCGGAGGTGCGCTACCTGCTGTCCCTGCTGCCGTCCAACAACCGAGAGCTGCCGCCCGCCCACATCGGCGAGGACCCCGCCGACCGCGCGGGCGACGCTCTGCTGGACCTGGTGCCGGCCGACGGCAACCGCTCGTACGACATCCGCGCCGTGATCGAGGAACTCGTCGACGACGGTGAGCACATGGAGGTCCACGCGGCCTGGGCGCCCAACATCGTCTGCACCCTCGCCCGTCTCGACGGGCAGGTCGTGGGCGTGGTCGCCAACCAGCCCTCGTCCATGGCCGGCGTGCTCGACATCAAGGCCAGCGAGAAGGGGGCGCGGTTCGTCCAGTTCTGCGACTCCTTCAACATCCCGATCGTCACCCTCGTCGACGTACCCGGCTTCCTGCCGGGCGTCGACCAGGAGCACGAGGGCATCATCCGGCGCGGCGCGAAGCTTCTGTACGCGTACTGCAACGCCACCGTGCCGCGGATCTCCGTGGTGCTGCGCAAGGCGTACGGCGGCGCGTACATCGTGATGGACTCACGCTCCATCGGCGCGGACGTCGCGCTGGCGTGGCCGAGCAACGAGATCGCGGTGATGGGCGCCGAGGGCGCGGCCAATGTGGTCTTCCGCCGGGAGATCGCGGCGGCCGACGACCCCGATGCCATGCGGGCTCAGAAGATCAAGGACTACAAGAACGAGCTGGTGCACCCCTACTACGCGGCCGAGCGCGGACTGATAGACGACGTCATCGACCCGCGCGACACCCGCTCCGTCCTCATCCGCTCGCTCGCCATGCTGCGGGCCAAACACGCCGAGCTGCCGGTACGCAAGCACGGCAACCCGCCGCAGTGAGCGCCCGGCCGGACAACACCGGCGAGCAGGCAGCGCGGCCGCCCGGACGGGACGCCGAGGCACCCGTACCGGCAGCGGAGCCGGTCGGACGGGCCGCGGAGCCGGTCACGCCGGCCCCGGAGCCGCTCGTACGCGTGGAACGGGGAAACCCCGACGCCGAGGAACTCGCCGCGCTCACCGCGGTCCTGCTCACCCGCGTGGCCGCTGTGGGCGCCGAGCCGGACGACGTCTCGCGCCGCGGACGGGCGTCGACCCGCTGGCGCAGGCCCGAACGGGCGCGAGGCTTCCGCGGGCCGCGCACCTGGCAGGGGCCGGGGCACTGACCGTCCACCGAGCACGAGCGGAAAAGGCCGATGGGGCGTGAACCGGAATCCGGTTCACGCCCCACCGGCGTGTTGTGCACCGCGTCTCAGCGGGCCGTCGCGGCCTTCAGCGTGGCGGCGACCAGGTGCGCCACCTCCTGCGTACGGCCGTCGAGATAGAAGTGCCCGCCGGGAAACGTCCGGAACTCGCCCGGCACCGCGGAGTGCTCCAGCCAGCCCCGCGCGTCGTCTGCAGGCACGACCGGATCACTGTCACCCACCAGCACCGTGATGGGCGTGCGCAGCGGCGGTCCCGGCTCCCACGCGTACGTCCTGAGCGCCGCGTAGTCCGCCCGCAGCGCGGGCAGCACCATCTCCAGCAGCTCCGGCTCGTCGAGGACTTGGCTTCCGGTGCCGCCCAGTCGCCGGATCTCCTCGATCAGCGCAGCGTCGCCGCTCAGCCGGTCACTGCTCCGCGGCCCGGGTGTCGGGGCGCCCCGCCCCGAGAGGAACAGCCGCACCGGACGCCGTACGGCCTCCCGCGCCTCCAGCAGCCGGACCGTCTCGTACGCGATGGCCGAGCCCATGCTGTGCCCGAAGAACGCGTACGGACGCCCGTCCTTCCCATGCCGACCCTCCGCATTCGCATTCGCACTCGCATTCGCGTTCGCGTGCTCGTCCTCATTCCCGCCCTCGTGCTCGGCGAAGGAGGCGAGCAACTCGTCCGCGATCAGCTCCGCGAGCCCGGTGACCGACTCGACGGCCGGCTCGTTCCGGCGGTCCTGACGGCCCGGGTACTGGATGGCCACCACCTCGGCCGCCGGTGCCAGCGCGCGGGCCAGCGGCACGTACGTACTCGCCGCGCCCCCCGCGTGGGGGAAGCAGAACAGCCGCAGCCCGCTCGCCGAGTCCCGCTGGTACTGCCTGAACCACTGGCTCCTCAGGAGACTCACACCCTCACCTCGGCCGCCGGGAAAAAGTCTGCCCCGACGAAGAATTCGACGTACTTCTCGAAGAGCTCACCGTTCATTTCCGGGCACCCGATCCCCGACCCCTCCAGCGCTCGCTCGGCCACGCTCGTATCGACCGGAGGATAGAAGGACTCGTTCTGGAAGGACATCATTTCGAAGGCTTCCAGCAACGGCAGCATCACATTGTCGGGGTCCGACTCGACACGCCGGCGCCACGCGTCCCATTCCAACTCGTCGAGCATATAGCCGCCCTTGCGCAGCAGCGCCACGAATTCACCGAAGCTCAGATGACTCTGGTTGTAGAGATGGAACGTACCGCCGGCCGTGTCGGCCTTCTGCGACAGCGCCACCACCGCGGCACTCACATAGTCGACCGGTGTCAGGTGCACCGCGCCGACGAGACCGGCCGGCGCGGCCCCGGCCTGGACGAGCCCGCGCAGGCTCAGCCAGACGAAGTCACGCGTCTGGCAGGCGCCGTTGCGTACATCGCCGGAGATCACGTCGACCCGGTAGACCGACACCGGCAGCCCTCGGTCCCGGGCCAGCCCGATGACCTGCTCCGCCACCCACTTGCTCTGCAGATAGCCGCTGGGCAGGGCCTCTGCCGGGCCGCTCGTGTCCTCCACCCGGAGCGGCACCCCGCCCGCGAGCTCACCGGCGAACACACCGGTGGTCGACAGATGGTGCACCGGCACCGTGCGATGGCGGGCCGCGAGTCGCAGTACCTCCTCGGTGCCGCGCACATTCGCCGGGCTCAGCGTCGTGTACGGGTGCAGCCAGTGGACCGTGGCCCCCGCGTGGTACACCACGTCGGCCGTACGGGCCAGGGCGTCGAACTCCTCCTCGCTCAGACCCAGCCGGGGCTGCGCGAGATCACCGGTCACGATCCGCAGCCGCTCCGGGGCCACCTCGTCCCACACCCGGTACCACTCGAGGTTCGCCCGCAGCCGGGCCAGCCCCTCCGCGGCGTCGGAGGCGCGCACCAGGCAGTGCACCGTGCCCCGGGTCTCCCGCATCAGATCGCGCAGCAGGAACGCCCCGAGGAACCCGGTCGCACCGGTCAGGAAGATCTCGCGCGGATCGTCCACCGCCCGCACCGTCTCGGCCGCCGGCCGGATGTCGTCCGCGAGCCGAACCTCCGCCGCGAAGTCCACCTCCCGCCGCCGCGTGGGCGGCGTCCCGTCACCGCCCGGCCCGACCAGGGCGTCCCGCAGGAACCCGGCCAGCGCGACGGGCGTCGGGTGGTCGAACACCAGCGTCGCGGGCAGCCGCAGGCCCGTGCCCGCGCTGAGCCGGTTGCGCAGCTCCACGGACGTGAGCGAGTCGAATCCCACCTGTGCGAAGGCCTGCTGGGTGTCGATGCCCGCCGGATCCGCATGCCCGAGCACCGCGACCGTCTCGGCGACCACGACGTCCAGGACGAGCCGCAGCTGCTCCGCCTCGTCCAGCGCGGCAATCCGCTCACCGAGGGCTCCCGCTCCGGTGTCGGTGTTCTGCGCCGTACGCCGGGACGGCCTGCGCACGAGCGCGCCCAGCAGCGGACCCGCCTGGCCCGGGTTCTCCCGCATCGCCGCCACGTCCAGCGGCGTGATGACCGGAGCCGGGTGCGGATGCCGCAGGGCGAGGTCGAGCAGCCGTGGGCCCCGGTCCGCCTCGACCGGCGGGAAACCGGCGCGCGCGATACGCGCGATGTCGGCCTCCGTCAGCTCACCCGCGATACCCGAGTCCGTCGCCCAGAGGCCCCAGGCGGTGGAGGTCGCGGGGAGTCCGTGGGCGGTGCGGTGGTGGGCGAGGGCGTCGAGGAAGGCGTTGGCGGCCGCGTAGTTCGCCTGCCCCGCGCCGCCGATGACGCCGGCGATGGAGGAGAAGAGGACGAAGGCCTGGAGGTTGAGGTGGCGGGTGAGGGTGTGGAGGTTCCAGGCGGCGTCGATTTTGGGGCGGAGGACTGTGGTGAGGCGTTGGGGGGTGAGGGTGGTGAGGAGGCCGTCGTCGGTGGTGCCTGCGGTGTGGATGACGGCGGTGAGGGGGTGTTCGGTGGGGATGCGGGCGAGGGTGTTGGCGAGGGCCTGGCGGTCGGCGGCGTCGCAGGCGGTGATGGTGACGTGGGCGCCGAGTGCGGTGAGTTCTTGGTGGAGTCGGGTGGCGCCGGGTGCTTGGTCGCCGCGGCGGCTGAGGAGGTGGAGGTGGCGTACGCCGTGGTGGGTGGCGAGGTGGCGGGCGAAGAGGGCGCCGAGGGTGCCGGTACCGCCGGTGATCAGCACCGTACCGTCCGCGCTCCACCTGCCGGACCCGCTGCCGTGGACCGGGGCCGGGGCAGTCGTGCGCCGCACCCGCGGCAGCAGGACCCTGCCCTCACGGATCGCCGCCTGCGGCTCGCCCGAGGCCCGGACCGAGGACAGCAGCTCGGTGCCCGCCTCGCTGCCGTCCGTGTCGATCAGCACGATCCGGCCGGGGGCCTCCGACTGTGCGGAACGCAGCAGACCCCAGACGGCCGAAGCGGCCAGATCCGTCACATCCTCGTCGGCGGCCGCCACCGCGCCCCGTGTGACGACGACCAGCGGCGCTCCGTCCGCGCGTTCATGGGCCAGCCACTCCTGCACCTGTGCCAGCGTCCGCCGGGTGAGGCGGTGCAGCGCTGCCGGCACGTCGCCGTCGCCGCTTGCGTCGATCTCGCCGTCACCGCTCACCACCCGCAGCAGTACGGCGCCGAGGGCAGCCCCGTCGGCAGGTGTCGAACCCAGCACGCCCCAACGCATCGGGCGGTGGTCCGGAGCCGTCGAGGGCGCGGCGAGCGGCTCCCAGTCCACATGGAACAGGGCGTCCTGGTCCCGGTCACGGGCCTCGGCGATCTCGTCGGCATCGACCGTCCGCCACACCGCGGCGTCGACGGTGGCCACCGGTTGTCCCGTCCGGTCCGCCAGCCGGGCCGACCAGCCGCCACCGGCGACCGGCGTCAGCCGCGCTCGCAGCGCGGTGGCCCCGACAGCATGGAGCCGGAACCCGCGCCAGTCGCCGACGAGCCGAGCGCGGCCGGAGTCGGCCGCAGGCGTGGCAGTGCGCAGGGCCGCCTCCAGCAGCGACGGATGCAGACCGAAGCCCGCCACATCCGGCTGGGCGTCCTCGACCGGTTCCACCTCGGCGTAGAGCTCTTCGCCCACCCGCCAGACGGCGGCGATCGAGTCGTCCGCATCCTCCAGTGCAACCGGCTCCGCACCGGCGGGCGGCCACTGCGACAGGTCGAAGTGCGCCCCGGACGGTGCCTTGCTGAGCAACCCCTTGGCGTGGGTGGTCCAGGGGGCTTCGGTTCCGGCGGGGCGGGTGTGGAGGGTGAAGGGGTGGCGGCCGGTGCTGTCGGCGGGATTGAGGGTGAGTTGGAGTTGGGTGGGTGTGGGCGTGGTGAGGGGGATGGGGGAGGTGAGGGTGAGGTGGTCGAGGGTGTCGGTGCCGATGTGGTCGCCTGCGTGGAGGGCGAGTTCGGCCACGGCGGAGGCAGGCAGAACCGGCGTGCCGTGCAGCGTGTGGCCCTCCAGCCACGGATGCGTACGCAGCGACACCTGCGTGGTGAAGAGCGTGCGGCCGCTCTCCGCGAGCTCGACCGTCGCACCCAGGATCGGATGGGTGGCCGGAGCCAGCCCCAGGTCACCGGCGTCGGCCGTCGCCGCGGTCGGGTTGAGCCAGTAGCGCTCGCGCTGGAAGGCGTACGTGGGCAGGGGTACGCGGTGGGCGCCGGTCCCGGCGAAGTACGCCTCCCAGCCGACGGCGACGCCCCGGTTGTGCAGCTCGCCGAGAGCCGAGACGACGGACTCTGCCTCGGGGCGTCCTGCGCGGAGCAGGGGCACGGCGGCCACTGCGTCCGGGTCGGTGACCGAGTCGGCGATGAGGGCGCTCAGTACGGTGTCGGGGCCGAGTTCGAGGAATGTGGTGGTGCCTGCGGTCTCGAGGGCGCGGGTGGCGGCGAGGAAGTGGACGGGTTGGCGTGTCTGGTTGACCCAGTAGTGGGGGTGGGTCAGTTCGTCGGTGGTGAGGGTGCCGGTGACGGTGGAGACGATCGGGATCTTGGGTGGGTGGTAGGTCAGTTGGGTGGCGGTCTTGCGGAAGTTGTCGAGCATGCCGTCCATGTGGGGGGAGTGGAAGGCGTG